>NZ_FLYE01000012.1:0-300000 GCF_900093605.1 Candidatus Terasakiella magnetica | reverse complement strand
CAGCTTACCCGAAACGCAGCAAAAAGCGCACGATCTTCTTGGTCTTCTCACTAAACAGGGACGGGGTATAAAAACTGCCCGCTGCGCGTTTGGACACTTCAGATAAAGTCGGATAAGGCGCAATCATAGAGGCCATGGCCCCAATCTTCATTTTCTGTGAAATGGCGAGAACCCAAACCTGGATCAATTCCCCAGCTGAAGGCCCAACGATGGAGGCACCAAGGATCAGACCTTTTTTATTGGTTACCACCTTGATCAACCCTTCGGTTTTACGCTCAGCACGCGCACGATCATTTTCACTAAAAGGCCAGCGCATGATGCGTATTTCCCCATGGGCTTTGCGCGCCGCCTCTTCATCAAGTCCAACTGTTGCCAGCTCAGGTGCGGTATAGGTCACCCACGGCAAGGCTTTATAATCTGCCTTTGCCGGCATTCTAAACAGCGCATTGCGAATAACGATACCCGCATCATAGCCCGCCTTATGGGTAAACTGAAAACCACCAGCCACATCCCCAATGGCAAAAATCTTTTTATTGGACGTGCGCAAACGGGCATCTACACGAATGCCTTTATCATCATAAGCCACATTAGCCGCTTCTAAATTCAACCCATCCACATTGACTTGACGTCCCGCAGCGACCAAAAGATGCGTGCCTGTCACCTCACCCTGATCGGTTGTCAGGATGATGTTGTCGCCTTCTTTTCTCACCTTCTCAACAGAGATATTTTCTTTAATATCAACGCCTTCTTGGACCAAGTTACGGCGCACGATATCTACAAGCTCAGCATCATCTTTGGGCATAATAGAAGAGCGATCCAATAGCGTAACGTCACAGCCTAACTGACGATGAGCTTGGGCCATTTCCATCCCGATGGGGCCACCGCCCAGCACCAAAAGATGATCAGGCTTTTCCTGCATATCAAACAGGTTTGCATTGGTGAAATAATCAACCTCATCCAAACCATCAACTGCCGGAATGCGCGCGCGCGATCCAGTGGAAATGACAAACCGCTTGGCACAAATACGCTGATCACCCACTTCAATTTCTTGCGGGCCAACAAAACGGGCTGCCTCTTGAATGACTTTTACGCCTAGTCCTTCAAAACGTTCAACCGAATCGTGAGGTTCAATGCCTGCAATAATATCATGCACATGATCATGCACCGCCTTGTGATCAATGCCTTTTAAATCTGCATCAATGCCAAATTTTGCCGCCTCGCGCACATGCTGGGCGGCATGGCCTGCACCAAGTAAAGCTTTGGAAGGCACGCATCCGTAATTGAGACAGTCACCACCCATCTTGCCTTTTTCCACCAAGACAACATCGGCCCCCATCTGTGAAGCGCCAGCAGCCACGGATAACCCGCCTGAACCACCACCAATGACACAGATGTCACAACTGATCACATTACTCATGCTTTCCCCCGGTTTTTAATTTTTTTATAGAGTACAGGAACCATGGCCAAGGCCGCTAGCCCAATAATAGGTGTCAGGATATCCGGGCTGAAAATAATGCCTAAATCCGGTGTTTTACCTTCGTCAAACACAGCGCCAAGGCCACTGCCGACAGAAGCATAGACAAATGCACCCGGAATAATGCCAAAAAAGGTGCCAATTACATAAGTGCGCAAGCTCACCCCTAACAGGGCAGGCACCAGATTAACCAGCCAAAATGGAAATAACGGTACAAGACGCAGCACCAGCATGTAGCTCATGGCATCTTCTTTAAAACCTTTTTCCATGCGGTTGAGGCTTTTGCCCACCTTGGCATGGAAAAAATCATAAAGGGCATAGCGCGCCAGCAGGAAAATCCCCACCGCACCTGCTGTGGCCCCCACCACAATATACGCTGTGGCCTCAACGGTGCCAAAAAGAAATCCGCCTGTAAGCGACAGCCAGACCGCACCGGGCAGGGAAAACATCACCGCCACATGATAGGCAAGAATAAACGCGATAATAGCAATCACGTAATTATTCTGCGTCCAGTCCAAAATGGCCTGACGGTTATCGCGCAAAGTTTCAAAAGACAGATAATCCACCCCGCCCATGGCAAAAAAAGCCGCAATACCACCTGCCACGATGAATAAGGGCAGAAGGTGAGCTTTTTTCTTTTTAGGTTCCACAGGTGTTTGGGTCATTTCGCTTAGGGCCGCCATTTTTATTTTCCTGATCGGTTATCATTTGTCCCCTATTCTATCGTTCTTTGCAAGCTTCACCAGTAACGCTTACGTGAGGTCAATGTGATCTTGCCTATAAAACGCTCTAGACCGTTGTTTCCTTTCCCTTTACAAACAAAGCATGAATACGAAAACGCCACATGTCCTAAGCATTTCACCCAACGTGTCTTTTGCCGATGCGTTGGCCCATGGCGTTATGGAAAAATTTGGCTCAAAGCCGGAAAATCTCTCTCAAGTCACCTTATTGTTACCGACAAGGCGGGCCTGTCGCACCGTGCGCGATGCCTTTTTGCGCTTATCTCAGGGCAAGCCCTTATTACTGCCACGCATGCAGCCCCTTGGGGACTTGGATGAAGATGAGCTCAGCCTGACAGGGTGGAAAGATATCGGCGGGCTTAATGCGGTCAAACCCGCCATTGCGCCTTTGCGCCGTCAAATGCTGCTCACCCGTCTCATCCTCACCTTTGAAGGCGGCAATACCACCGCAGACCAAGCCGCCCAGCTTGCAGGCGAGCTGGCAAACCTGCTTGATCAAGTCCATACCGAGGGACTGTCTTTTCATGAGCTGCAATCCCTCGTGCCAGAAGATTACGCGGATCATTGGAATATCACCCTTGATTTCCTTAAAATCCTCACCGACAGCTGGCCAACAATTTTAGAGGCAGAAGGCACGCTTGACCCAGCAGATCGACGCAATCGTCTGCTTGATGCCCAGCGCACGGTTTGGGAAAACACCCCGCCTCAAGGCCCGATTATTGCAGCTGGTTCAACCGCCTCCATTCCCGCCGTTGCCAAACTGCTGGCTTGTATTGCACGTCTGCCCCAAGGCATGGTCGTGCTGCCCGGCCTGGATCGCCATATGGAAGAGGAAGATTGGGAAAATCTTGATGCCAATCATCCTCAATATGGTCTCAAACAACTGCTGTCTCGCCTACGCATGGCCCCAGAGGAAGTTGAAGACTGGCAGGCAAGTGGGCTGGCTGGTTCCCACCCTTTGCGCGCAAAACTCTTAAGTGAGGCTATGCTACCTGCAGCAAGCACCGATAAATGGCGCACCATGGACCATCCCGCAGGTGGTCTTTTAGATGGGGTTGAGCGCATTGATTGCCCCACCCCGTTTGAAGAAGCCAAAGCCATTGCCCTGTTATTGCGCCGTGAATTAAGTATGGACGGCAACACAGCCGCCCTTGTCACCCCAGATCGTAATCTCGCGCGCCGTGTGGCTTCTGAGCTGCGCCGCTGGAATATTGAAATTGACGATTCGGCTGGTACCCCTTTGCAACATTGCGCCACAGGGACCTACCTGCGCCTGCTGGCCCAATGTGTGGCAGAAGATTTCGCCCCTGTACCTTTTTTGGCGCTATGTAAGCACCCCTTAAGCAGTGCCTCCATGGAAGCCAAAATCTTTCGCCACTTAATCCGCCAGCTTGAACTGCAAGTCTTGCGCGGTCCCCGCCCGGGTTCTGGCATTGAAGGGTTGCATCATGCGCTAGATCGTTGTGAAACAAATTGGCGCAAACGCACCAATCGCCTGAGCGCCCCCCAAAAAAAGCTGCTTGAAAGCTTACGCGGCTTACTCGGCGCGATTGAAAGTGCACTTCACCCTTTTATCAAGGTGATGAAACGCAAAAAGACCGATTTTATCAAACTGGTGGAAAGCCATGTTAAGGCGGCTGAAGCCCTCGCTGAAACACTGGAAGATAAAGGTGTTGAGCGCATCTGGTCGGGTGAGGCGGGGGAAACCAGTGCTGATTTCATCTCTGAACTTTTAGAAGCCACTGCCGATTTTGGTGAGCTCGACCCACAAACCTACCCCGCCCTTTTAGATGCGTTAATGTTGGGCAAGGCCGTGCGCCCACGTTTTGGCGCCCATCCCCGCCTTGCTATCCTCGGTCTTTTTGAAGCGCGCTTGCAAAAGGCTGACTTGATTGTGCTGGCGGGACTGAATGAAGGCACATGGCCGCCGGATGTGACCGCCAGCCCATGGATGAGCCGCCCCATGATGCGCGATTTCGGTCTGCCCCAACCAGAATTTCACATCGGGCAAACCGCCCATGATTTCACCCAAAGTTTTTGCGCAGAACGCGTCATCATTACAAGATCAGAGCGCGTTGATGGCACCCCAACAGTGCGCTCACGCTGGTTGCGCCGTTTGGAAAACCGTCTAAGCGGCACAGAATTAGCTGGTGATTTCAGCGGTCAAAGCGGTTGGCTTTCCATGCAGGCCGCCCTTGATTATGTGGCGAAAATTCAGGCCGTTGCCCCGCCTGCCCCGCGCCCACCGCTTTCTGCACGCCCCAGAAAAATGTATGTCACACGTGTTGAAACTTGGATGCGCGATCCATACGCCATTTATGCCAGAAACATCTTAAATATCAAAGCACTTGACCCTATTGATGCGGACCCCAGTGCGGCAGATTATGGTAATATCATACATGAAATATTAGAAAAATTCATGATTAAACATCCAAAACCACTGCCTGAGAACGCCGCAGACAAGTTGCGCATCATGGGCCAAGAGGTCTTTGGGTCAGAGCTTGATAACCCCGGCATCTGGGCCTTTTGGTGGCCGCGTTTTGAACGCATCGCCAACTGGTTTGTTGAACAAGAAGAAACGCGCCGCGCTCTTATTGCCAAAAGCTATTCAGAGATCGAAGGCTCCCTGACATTTGAAACCTTGGGCGGACCTTTTACCATTTCAGCAAAAGCCGATCGCATGGACCTTTATAAAGATGGGGAACTTGCCATCATCGATTATAAAACAGGCGTTCCACCCAGCCAGCGCGAAGTCGAAGCCGGTTTTGCCCCCCAATTGCCTTTAGAAGGGGCCATTGCCATGGCGGGTGGTTTTGAGGAATTTGGCCCGCGCGATATTAAAGCGCTTGAATTTTGGCGTCTGCGCGGGGCCAATCCGGCAGGTGAAATTAAAGCTGCCAGTGATAACCCTGAACAAACAGCCGCAGAAGCCCTTCATGGCCTGCAACATCTGGTCTCTGCCTTTGACCGGGTCGAATCGGCTTATGGCTCGCGCCCCAATCCAGAGAACGCTCCGAAATTTTCTGATTATGAACATCTCGCACGGGTCAAAGAATGGTCGGTTTCTGGTGGGGAGGCTGAAGAATAATGACCGGTTTCATTGATCCAAACATCGCCCAGCGCCAAGCCTCAGACCCCAAAGCCTCTGTGTGGGTGGCGGCAAATGCGGGTACGGGGAAAACCAAAGTCCTGACGGACCGCGTGCTTTCGCTCATGGTCACAGGCACCAAGCCCCATCATATTTTATGCCTGACCTTCACCAAGGCAGCCGCAGCAGAAATGGCAAACCGTATTGCCGACCAGCTGGGCAAATGGTCGATCATGGGCAATGACGAGCTCACTGCCTCCCTTCAAGACCTGCTCACACGCAGCCCTGAAGAAGATGAATTTACGCTGGCACGCCAACTTTTTGCCCATGTGCTTGATGCACCGGGTGGCTTGCAAATCCAGACCATTCACGCCTTTTGCCAATCGCTCTTGCGCCGCTTTCCCCTTGAAGCAGGCCTTGCGCCACATTTTCAGGTCATGGATGAACGTAATGCGGCTGAGCTGTTAAAAAAAGCCCAAGATGATATCTTGATGGATGCTCGATTAGGCCGCACGCCAGAGCTTTATGAGGCTTTGCGCGCCGTCACCAACCATATCCATGAAACGGCCTTTCCTGAACTCATGGGTGCCTTAGCAGGTGAGCGCGGGCGCTTGCGCCGTGTGCTGGACCATCACGGGGGTGTGCGCAAACTGATCACGCGCCTTGCGGAACTTATGGAGCTTTCCCCCACCGATACACCAGAGCGCATTATTGAGCGTGCCTGTGAGCAAGATAGTTTTGATGCCTTGGGCCTGCGCGTTGCCATGGATGCGCTTTTGGCAGGATCAAAAACCGATCAAGCCCGTGGTGATGTCTTGGCCCAATGGATGGGCGCAACCCAAGCAGAACGGCTTTCCCTGTTTGATGACTATAAAAACGCCTATCTCACCGCAGGTGGCGATATTCGAAAAACCCTGATCACCAAAACCGCTGCCAGCCAAAGCCCCGGCGCGGTTGATGTGCTCAGTGTTGAAGCTGAGCGCATGTTGCGCACCACAACTAAAATCCGCGCTTCTGTGACCTTGCAAACCACAAATGGGCTGTTGCGCATCGGTAAATGTCTACTTGATGCCTATGATAAATATAAACAAGGCACCGCCACCCTTGATTATGATGATCTGATTTTAAAAACCCGTGATTTGCTCACCAAAGAAACCGTGCCATGGGTGCTTTATAAGCTTGATGGCGGGATTGAGCATGTGCTGGTTGATGAAGCCCAAGATACCAACCCGGACCAATGGCGCGTGATTGAAGCCCTCACCCAAGAATTCTTCGTTGGGGAAGGTACCCATGAGGAAGAAAACCCACGCACCATCTTTGCGGTGGGTGATGTCAAACAATCGATCTATTCCTTCCAAGGGGCAGACCCGGCAGAATTTGAGCGCATGAAACATCATTTTGGAGATCATGTGCCCCAATCTCATCAAGACTGGCGCGAAATCCCCATGACCATGTCGTTTCGCTCCACCCGTGCAGTCTTGCAATGTGTTGATGCGATTTTTTCTGATCCCGCCATTGCCCAAGGCGTCGAAATTGATGATGAAATCCATCACGATGCTTGGCGGGCAAAGGATGGCGGCTTAGTTGAGCTTTGGCCGCCCATTATCCCCACCGCCGCAGCCCCTGTCACCCCATGGAAGCCCCCGATTGAGCGCATTCAGGCCGATAGCCCGCGCGCACGTCTTGCCCAGATGATTGCGCGGCGCATCCAGCATATGGTGCTTAGCCAAGAAAAACTCGAAGCTAAAGGCCGCCCCATTGAGCCCGGTGATATTATGGTGCTGGTGCGTCGTCGCAGTGGTTTTGTTGAAGAATTGGTGCGCTCCTTAAAAGAGCTTAATATCGCGGTTGCTGGTGTGGACCGGATGATTTTAAGTGAGCAAATGGCGGTCATGGACCTTGTTGCCTTGGGCCGTTTCTTATTGCAACCCGATGATGACCTGCAATTGGCCTGCGTGTTAAAAGGCCCGCTCCTTGGGCTTAATGATGATGATCTCTTTAACCTGTCTTATCAGCGCAAAGGCAGTCTATGGTCGGCCCTGCGCGATAAGGCCAATGATGATTTACATTACCTAAGTGCCTGTAATTTCTTAAAAGACCTCATGGCACGCACCGATTATGTGCGCCCGTTTGAGCTTTTCACCTATGTGCTTTCAGCCCGCGAAGGGCGCAAAAAAATCATCTCGCGCTTGGGGCTGGAAGCCGATGATCCGATTAATGAATTTCTGGACCTCGCCTTACAATATGAGCGCAGCCACACCCCATCCTTAGAGGGTTTTCTTGCCTGGCTTGATACGGGTGAGACCGAGGTTAAACGGGATTTGGAACAAGCCAGCCAAAATGCCGTGCGCGTGATGACCGTTCATGGCGCAAAAGGCCTGCAAGCGCCCATCGTCTTTATGCCCGATACCTTACAGGCCCCGGCCAAAGGGGAAAAACTGCTCTGGCCCCATGACCCTGAAACAGGCGATGAGCTGTTCATCTGGCCGCCCAAATCTGAATTTTATGAAAATATCTCAAAGGCAGAAAAAGACCGCCTGTCCAGAAAACGCGATGAAGAATATCGCCGCCTGCTGTATGTGGCGCTGACACGCGCTGAAGACCGCCTCTATGTATGTGGCTGGGAGACCAAACGCGCAGCACCTGCGCATTGTTGGTATAATCTGATTAAAAATGGGCTGGCTAAAGTCGGGGAAGAAGTCGATGATATTTTCATCAATCAATCTGATGAAACCGATGAAGTCTCTGTCTTGCGCTTAAAATGCGACCAAGAAATCGAGGCCAAGATTGAGCCCGGTTTTGAAACCCAAGCTTATGAGACCATCCCCCTTCCCGATTGGGCCAAAACCAATCCCGGGCGCGAACCCTCACCACCGCGCCCCTTGGCCCCTTCACGCCCAACTGAGCCCGAGCCTGCCACACGATCGCCCTTGGGCACGGATCATGGCTATCGCTATAAACGCGGGAATATCATTCACGCCTTGTTGCAAACCTTACCCGAGCTTGCAGCAGAGGAGCGCGAGGATGCCGCCATTAGCTATCTTGCACGGCCCAATCATGGGCTAGATGAAAACCAGCAAAGTGATATCTGTGCAGAGACTTTGCGCATCCTAAGTGATGAAGAGTTCAGCGATGTGTTTGGCGAAGGCTCCCAAGCTGAGGTGCCAATTGTTGGGGAAGTCCATGGGCGGGTAATCTCGGCCCAAGTGGACCGCTTGCTTGTACGAAGCGATGAAATCATTGTGGTTGATTATAAAACCAATCGCCCACCACCCAGATCGGTCAAAAAAGTCCCCACCATTTATATCAACCAAATGAAAGCCTATCGTGCTGCCTTGCAACTGATATACCCCGATAAGCCCGTGCGTTGCGTGTTGCTCTGGACTGACACACCCAAACTCATGGAAATCCCGACAAAAATGCTGGAATAGTTTTTTATCTGGGGACGCACCTTGACGCACAGGCTGCATCACCTTAAATTCAACCCACGTAATTTTTCGCCTTCTCCCATAGGACAAGACAATGAGCAAAAAGATCACTGACGACAGCTTTGACGCTGACGTTGTAAATTCCGACAAACCCGTTCTGGTAGATTTCTGGGCAGAATGGTGTGGTCCATGTAAACAAATCGCACCGGCTCTTGATGAGCTGGCTGAAGAGCTTGGTGGTAAACTGACTATCGCAAAACTCAACATCGACGAAAACCCCGGTACGCCTTCCAAGTTTGGTGTACGTGGTATTCCAACATTGATGTTGTTCAAAGACGGTCAGGTTGCAGCGACTAAGATCGGCGCACTGCCAAAGAACAAACTTCAGGAATGGATCGAATCTGTCCTTTAAGGTTTAGGATCGATACTTCAAAAGAAAAACCCCGCCTTGGACTATTCCAGGCGGGGTTTTTCTTTGTTCAATGGGTTTAGGCCTTCAGCTTATAGCCGGTCTTAAACATGCGATAGCTGAGAATCCACAAACCTGTATTCACACCTGCCATCACCAGCATACCTGTCACAATATCGCTATCGGCCTGACCGATAAAGCCAGCGCGAAACCCATCAATCATGTAGAAAAACGGATTGATACTGGCGAGAAACTTGCCCAGTTCAGGTAAACGCTCAATCGAATAAAATGTGCCTGATAAAAACGACAAAGGCGTGACCACAAAGTTTGTCACCGCCGCCATATGGTCAAACTTCTCAGACCAGATGCCCCCCACAACACCAAAAAGTGAAAGCATCAACGCGCCCATAAAGCCGTGATAAAGCACAAGCCCGATATTATCCACACCAAGGGGTACAAACAGGCTCATAACCAAAATAATAATGGTGCCGATCAACAGCCCACGCGTTGTGCCGCCCATGGCAAAAGCAAAGGTCAGCTCATGGGCATTAAGCGGGGGCATGAGGGTATCAACAATATTGCCCTGCACTTTTGAAATCACAAGCGAGCTTGAGGTATTGGCAAAGGCATTTTGCGTAATTGCCATCATCACTAGACCGGGGGCGAGAAATTCAAGAAATGGCACAGAGCCGATCTGTTCCACCGCGCGCCCCAAGGCAAGAGAGAACACCGCAAAGAACAAGAGCGTGGTCACAAGCGGGGCCAACAGGGTCTGGGTATAGACTTTTAAGAAGCGGCGCACTTCGCGTGAATAAAGCGTCCACAGGCCCAACCAGTTGCGCGCATGGGGATTGACTTCAATCGGAGTCATAAGGGTTTCTCTTTTTTGAATTTCAACGTTATGGTTACACCCTATAACAGGCAAAGGCGTATGAGTTAAGTGAGATATGTCACAAGATAAGAAAATTCCAAGACCCGTGACAAAGGAATCTTTGCGCAATGCGGCGCTCAATTACATCGACCGCTTTGCCACATCGCGCCATAACCTGCGCCATGTGCTCGTGCGGCGCGTGCAAAAATCCAATTATTATCATGATACCTCTATCCAAGACGGGATCGACTGGATTGAAGAGCTGTTGGATAAACTGGAACAAGCTAAATTCATTGATGATGCGCGTTATGCAGAAGGACGCGCCGGCGCACTTCATCGAAAAGGTACCTCCCAACGCGTGATCCGCATGAAGCTTATGGAAAAGGGCCTCAGTGAAGATCACATTAATAAAGCTCTTGAGGCCTTGCGCGAAGAAAGCCAAAGCGAGAATTTAGAACGCGACGCTGCCATTGCCTTGGCGCGCAGACGTCGCTTAGGCCCATGGCGCTTGCCTGAAAAACGCGAAGACTTAAAAGAAAAAGACCTTGCCGCCATGGCACGGGCAGGCTTTTCCTATGACCTTGCACGCGAGATCATTGAAGCCGAAACGATTGAAGATTTAGAAGACTAGGGCGTAAACGTTCTAAAGGATCAAACCAGAATATTGAGATAATAGCCACGCGGCACATCATCGCGCAACGGCTGACCAGAGGCCAACAGGCGGCGCAGACGTTCTAAAGCCCCACGGATATCGGGGCCATCACGGCGACCGACTTTGGCAATACGCACGCGTTCTTCACGATCAGCACCATAAGAGCCCCGATCACTAACAACTGGTTGGGTTGTTGAACCCGATATGCGAACATTTGACGACATGGGTGCGATTCTATCACCCAGAGCCCTAATGCACCAGTTCTTTATCAGCTAACCTGGTAATAATCCGATGTTTTGGTCACAGCTGGGATATCACTTTTGCCACGCACTTCCTGAAAGCGGTTCAACGTCCAATGAACCGATGGAAAAGCAAGATCATCCCACGGGATTTCATCCCAGCCAAACAACTCAACTTCAAGGCTTTCTACACCCGCTTTAAAATCAGGCGTGCGCATGGGCGCGCGATGCATAATCATGACATGACCGACTGTTGGGACTTCATAGATACCCAAAATATCCTGAATATCCACATCTACCCCGGCTTCTTCATAGGCTTCGCGCTTGGCCCCTTCAGCAACTGTTTCATCCAGTTCCATAAAGCCTGCGGGAAAGGTCCATTTACCATAAGATGGCGCTATGGCCCTGCGACATAAGAGAAATTTGTCTTCCCATGTGCAGACAGCCCCGACCACAATTTTCGGGTTTTGATAATCAATAAAGCCGCAATCAGGGCAGACAAGACGTTCCTTATCATCGCCTTCAGGGACTTTTTTGATGCTGGGGCCGTTTAATTTCTGTTCAGTCATGCTCATAGTGTGCCTTGAGCCAAAAATATAAGCAAGAGACTTCACATAAACCCTTGCAAATACATATGAAGTTAGGAAAGACTACATTCGAAGTTAGTTTTTAGATTTATACAAAGTGAAATATTTTTTATGTTTTTCAAAACAGATGAATCCAACCCGCTGCCCCATCATCCCTTTAAGGCCTGCATCATCCCGCGCCCCATCGGGTGGGTCAGCACGCTGAGTGAGGGGGGAATCGGTAATGTTGCACCCTTTAGCTTTTTTAATGGTGTTGCGCAAAACCCACCACAGCTAATGATAGCGATCAATGGCCCCACCCCTCATTCAGACACCAAAGATACCCTTCAAAACATTGAAAAAAATAAAGAATTTGCCATTAATATTGCTAATTTTGATTTAAAAGACGAAATGTTCAGAACCGCCGCACCGGAACACCCAGACACGGATGAAGCCGATGTTGCAGGTTTGGAGATGGTACCCTCTACCTTAATAAAACCAAAAAGGATTAAAAAGTCACCGATCCATTTAGAGTGTGTTCTCACCCAAATCGTGCCTCTTTTATGTGACTCTGAGTCAGAGAAGAACACCGCCATCTTTGGAAAGGTGGTTGGCATCCATATTGATGATGACTGTTTGGTCGATGGAAAGGTTGATCCACGCAAGGTGAACCCCATATCAAGGCTTGGATATAAGGACTATGCCACTATTGGCGACCTCTTCCAAATGAACGCAAAGTGGCGCAAAAGCTGAAGTTTTTGCTTGTCAAACACCCCCTTAATCGTCCAGTTTAGTCAAAACAACGATTGCAGTATCACTTAAAAGGCCTCTGTCCATGTCCTATGACTCCAATAATATCTTTGCCAAAATCATTCGTGGTGAAATCCCCTGCGACAAGGTCTATGAAAGTGACCATGCCTTGGCCTTTAAAGATATTGCACCCCAAGCCCCCGTGCATATTTTAGTCATCCCAAAAGGGAGCTATGTGGATTATGACGATTTCAGCCAAAATGCCCCTGAAGGCGAGATTGTGGATTATATCCGCGCCATCGGCGTGGTCGCGCGTGAAGCTGGCGTGAAAGAAAGCGGCTATCGCATTCTTTCCAACCTGGGTGATGAAGGTGGGCAGGAAGTCCCTCACCTTCATGTTCATATCTTTGGCGGTAAACCACTGGGCCGCATGATTAAACCCATCGATAAATAAGACTCTCTTTTTAGTCGGGGGTCTTTCCCCTGAGCTAAGAACTTATAGGTCGTGGGGGACGTCCCGTTTTTTTGAAAGCCCGTTTCCCATGTCCACACTTTCCCCCATATCGCGCGGCCTTTTGATCATGGCCCTTGGCATTGCCTTAATGAGTGTGATGGATGCCATGATCAAACATCTCACCGACCATCTCAGTGCCGCGCAAATTCTTTTCTTTCGCTCCCTGTTTGGTTTTATCCCCTTGCTTTACATCATCGCTAAACAAGGCGGGATTAAATCCGTTCACACCAAGCGCCCCGTCTTACATCTCTTTCGCGCAGTTTTAGGGGCCATTATGTTTGTGGGCTTCACCATAGGTTTGCGCGAAATGTCCTTGGCCAATGCCTTGGCCATTTGTTTTTCAGCACCCTTTTTCATGGTGGGACTATCGGCCCTGCTTATTGGCGAGAAAATCGGATTTCACCGTATATGCGCTGTCATTGCAGGCTTTATCGGTGTCATGATCGTCTTACAGCCCGATGATGGCATCTTTGGGGGTGGGGCAGGCTATATGATGGTTGTGGCTGTGTCTTATGCACTCACTCAGGTACTTGCACGCAAATATAAGGAAAGTGAAACTGCGCTTAGTTACACCTTCTGGACCACCTTGGGGATGAGCTTAATCGGCTTTACTTTTAGCCTGTTTTTCTGGCAAGAGCTGACCTTTTTCAACCTTTTATGGTGCGTCGCCATGGGATTATTTGGCACCGTTGCGCATTATTTTATGACCGAAGCTGCGCGCATTACCTCGCCCATTATCGTTAGCCCCATGGAATATACAGCGCTTATCTGGGCAGCTGTCTTTGATTGGACCTTCTGGCACGTGATACCCGAACAGGCCACTGTTGCAGGTAGCCTTGTGATTGTTGCCAGTGGCATTTATATTTTATGGCGTGAGCGCACCCAATCCCATGAAAGTCTCTCCTTATGAACATTCGCCCCATTGAAATTAATGATTACAGTCGATGGTTTGATCTTTGGCAGGCCTATCTGGCTTTTTATACGGTTGAGCTTAGTGATGAGGTCACCCAAAAAGTCTGGGAACGGCTCATGAATGAAGATGATAAAGATCTTTACGGGCTAGTCTGTGAAGATGAAGACCATGTTATTGGCTTTACCCATTATTTCTTTCATGGCACCACATGGTTTGACAGCTCTTATTGCTATCTTGAAGACTTATTTGTCGAACAATCTGTTCGGGCGCGCGGTGCGGGGCGCGCGCTAATCAATGGGGTAAAAGAACAGGCCCAAACCCATGGTGCTGCAAAACTTTACTGGCATACCGATAAGCAGAATGAAACCGCGCAAGGTCTTTACAATAAAGTCGCTGATCTCACAGACTTCATCCGTTATGACATTGCTTTAAAACCTTAAGCCTCTATCAGGCTTCACTTACTCATTCATCATCAAGTTTTTGCTGTAAGCGATAAGGATGGGGTGGATAAACACCAAGGATTTTCATATTGCTGGTGAAGAAATCAAGCTCTTCCAAGGCAAGGCGCAAATCGCGGTTTTCCGGATGGCCTTCACAATCAACATAAAACTGCGCGGCAATGAAAGAACCATCTACAATATAGCTTTCCAGCTTGGTGATGTTAATCCCGTTGGTGGCAAACCCGCCCATGGCCTTGAATAATGCCGCTGGAACGTTGCGCACACGAAAAATAAATGAAGTGACCGCCATGCCCGCTTTTGCGTGTGGCACAATAGCCTCTTTTGCCATCACGACAAACCGCGTGGTGTTATGTTCTGCATCTTCAATATCAGCCGCCAATGAGGTCAGACCATAAATCTCACCCGCAAGTTCTGAGGCAATTACCGCCTTTGTCGTATCACCGGATTTGGCAATTTCCTTGGCTGAACCTGCCGTATCAACCGCGACCACTGGCTTGATACCATGTTCCTTTAAATAATCACGACATTGGTTAAGCGCATGGACGTGGCTGTAAACTTCCGTAACATCTTCAAGCTTTGTGCCGGGCACCGCCAAAAGGTGATGGTTGATGCGTTGATAATGCTCTCCAATAATATGAAGGCCGGATTCCGGTAAAAGATGATGGATATCTGCCACACGACCCGCCACAGAATTTTCAATGGGGATCATGGCTAAGGCCGCATCACCATCACGCACAGCTGCAAACGCATCTTCAAAGGTATGGCACGGCAATGTATTCATCTCTGGGCGTGACATACGACACGCAAGATCAGAATAAGCCCCCAATTCCCCTTGGAAAGCGATCAATTTTGCCGGATCAACCGGACGCGACAGGTCAGACATTGAATATACTCTTTTTCTTATTTTATTTCAGTGCGGCGCGCGCACGTTCCAAATCAGCAGGAGTATCAACCCCTAAAGGCACCGTGTCAACGAGGGCCACATCAATGCGCATGCCATTTTCAAGCGCGCGCAGTTGCTCTAGTTTTTCACGACGCTCCAACACACTTGGGGCAAGATTGACAAAACGTTTCAACGCCTCACGTCTAAAGCCATAAAGACCGATATGATGATAAAGCGGGCCGTCCCCATAAGGCGCAGTTGCGCGGGTAAAATACAGCCCATGGCCCACATTGGCACCTTCTTCAAAACCAACAATAGCCTTTACCACATTGGGGTTTGTGCGCTCAGACTCTTCGCTGATTTCCACTGCTAATGTGGAAATATCCACAACCTCTTTACCCAAGGGGGCAAAAACCGTCTTCACCACATCAGGGTCAAGGGTTGGTAAATCACCCTGCACATTCACCACCGCATCATAAGCACCCTTGGGATCAAAATTTTCCACCGCTTCAAAAACACGATCTGAGCCAGAAGGGTGATCTGGTCGGGTCAAAACCGCATGACCGCCCGCTTTTGTAACCGCATCTGCAATTTCTTTTTCTGCGCAGGCGACAATCACCGGGCCAATCTCTGCTTCCATGGCGCGGCGCCAAACATGAACGATCATGGGCTCGCCACAAATATCAGCCAGCGGCTTACCCGGTAAACGCTCAGAAGCCATACGGGCAGGGATTACAACAACAGGATTTTTTGGCAAAGACATGGGTTTCACTCAATCTTGATTAACTTGCTCACAGTTTTAGACCATTTCATTCATATGTCAAAGCCCAGAAAAAACCATCAAAAACCCCTTGACGATTTAAAATTATCTCCTATTTTTGAATGAACGTTCATTAATTGGAAATTACCATGGCACGTCCGCGTTCTTTTGATAAAAACACTGTTCTTGATCAGGTCATGATCCTGTTTTGGGAAAAAGGCTATGGCGCGACTTCCATGATAGATATCCAAAAGGCCACGGGCCTTAAACCCGGCTCGCTTTATGATAGTTTTGGCGATAAACATGCCTTGTTTCAAGATGCCCTTAGCCATTATCGCCAAACGATTGTGCGCAAACGCCTTGATAAATTGATGATGCCCGGCCCAGCCAAAGGACGTCTTGAAGAGTTTTTTAATGACCTGATTGAATTCTCCCTTGGCGAAGGTAAAAAACTTGGCTGCCTCATGTCTAATAGCGCCATAGAACTCGCGCCTCATGATGCGGTGATTAAAGCACAGGTCCAAGATAACCTTGTAGAAATTGCTGAGACTTTTTGTGGTGTCATTGAAGAAGGCATTGCCAATGGGGAATTTAAAACAACTGAACCTGCTGAAAACATTGCGCGTTTTCTCACCAGTACCGTTCAGGGCCTGCGCGTTATGGCGAAAAGTTCCACCACAAAAGAAACCCTGACGACCACGGCCCGTTTGGCCTTAAAAATCCTCGACTAAAATTTTTTTCACACTTTTTGAATGAACATTCAAATACTAGGAGTAAACTTACATGATCACGCCTCGCACACAAGTTCCCGATTTCTCTGTCACCTTAATGGACGGTACAAAATGGTCCCTTGGCGATCAAAAGCCTGACAGTTTCACCATGATTGCCTTTTATCGTGGCTATCATTGCCCACTTTGCAAAATGTATCTGGGCAAACTCAACTCGCTGGTTGAGGGATTAAAAGAACGCGGCATTAACCTGCTTGTCGCCAGTTCTGATAGCAAAGAGCGCGCAGAGCTTGCCCAAAAAGATTGGGACATTGAAAATCTGCCACTAGCTTATGGGCTATCCATTGAGGAAGCGCGCGCGCTTGGCCTGTTTGTCTCCCATGGCATTGGCACTACCTCCATCGGTGTTGAAGAGCCGGAAATTTTCTCAGAACCGGGCCTTTTCATGATCCGCCCCGACCAAACGCTCTATTTTGCCGATATCCAAACCATGCCGTTTTTGCGCCCTGACCTTTCTGGCCTGCTGGCAAATCTGGATTTCATTATGGCGAAAGACTATCCCGCCCGTGGTGAAGCTTAAATCTTCTATGAACACAACCGTCATCCCCAACAAGGCGGGGATGACGGCTGAGTTTTTTCGGTATATATAAGGCTGATGATCATGTCATCTCAGCCCAAAACGCCCTTTGGCCTTTATATTCACTGGCCTTATTGTGTCTCAAAATGCCCTTATTGCGATTTCAACTCCCATGTGGCAAAGAGCGTGGATCATGATCAATGGGCGCAAGCCTTTATCAATGAGTTAACCCGCATTCATCAAGAAAGTGCTGAGCAGACCATTTCCAGTATTTTCTTTGGCGGTGGCACCCCCTCTTTAATGGCGCCCCAAACGGTTGAGAGTATTTTACAAACAGCCCAAAAGCTCTGGGGCTTTAGCCCTGATATCGAGATTACGCTTGAAGCCAATCCGACCACGGTTGAAACAGATACATTTGCTAATTTTAAATCCGCTGGCATTAACCGCCTTTCTATTGGCATTCAGTCTTTGCGCGCCAAGGCCTTAACATTTTTAGGGCGCGCCCATTCTTTAGAAGAGGGCTTTCGCGCCCTTGAGCTCGCCCAAAAAACCTTTGATCGCTATAGCTTTGATCTGATTTATGCCCGCCCTGATCAAACCTTACAGGATTGGCAGGATGAGCTCACAGAAGCGTTAAATCTAAGCGCAGGCCATCTCTCGCTTTATCAATTAACCATTGAGCCCGGCACCGCCTTTTATAAAGAAGGCGTACCCAGTGTGGATGAAGATTTAGGCGCGGACCTGTTTGATCTCACCCAAGAGATGATGGAAAAAGCCCACATGCCCGCTTATGAAATTTCCAACCATGCCAAAAGCGCTCAAGAAAGCCGCCATAATCTGATCTATTGGCAAGGTGATGATTATATCGGGATCGGACCGGGTGCCCATAGTCGGCTTAGTAACCAAGCCATTCACCAAATTTACCAACCAGACCTTTGGCTTAACGCTATTGCTGAGAAAAAATCCGGTGAGCAAAAACGCAAATCTATCCCCACAGAAGAACGTATTATCGAGCTCATCATGATGGGCTTGCGTTTAAAAGAGGGGATTGACTGTGCCCATTTTAAAAGCCTGACCCATCAAGGGCTTAAAGACTGTCTTGAGCCTGAAGGTTTAGAAATCCTGATCGAAAATGGTCTTGTTTGCTGGACTGAGACCCATTTACGCGCCAGCCCTGAAGGGCGTAAATGCCTTAATGGGGTGATTGAAAAACTCATCCTTGTTTAAGGAGACTACTTCGGCCCCAACTCATCCTTAAGCTGGGCAACAATGCTGGTAAATTCTTTCCAATCTTGGCCTGCCATATCCGCAGTGCCCGCCTGAAAGTCCGAAACCATAGACAAGATCAACTCACACATGGACACACGCGCACTGTCTTCACGCTTTTCCAACTTGCCCGCCAGTTTATTGGTCACAGAAACCAGCTTTTCCAGAAAATAGGATGGATTTTTATTTTCATCCACCTGACTTGAAACCTTACCGCACAGCCAGAAAACCTGCACCGCATGGCGCTCAATTTTCAAAGATTCCACACGGATTAAGGCTTTTCTCTGATCGGTGAGATATTGCTTTTCATCCTGCTTAGGCAAAGCTTTAAAGGCCACGGGGTTAGGCACCTCAACAAGCGGGATTTCTTCTGTGCCGGGACGGGCATTACTACGGCGGTCCGGCCCGACATATTCCATCGTCACTACAAAGGGTTTGCGCTTTCGAATGCGGCGTTCCACCCGATCAATGATATTGCCCAAGGCAACGGGCTTGACCAACACATCATCTAAGCCAGCTTCAGATAATATTTCCAAAGTCGCAGGGTCTGGCGAATCGATAATGGCAAAAATAACACAAAATGGATTAATCGCTGTTCTGCCATGGCGGATATTATTAATCACTTCGGCAACATGGGCCGTGCCCAAATTATTATCCACAAGGATTAAATCCAGCTCATTGCCTTTCATGCGGTTTCTAAAATCAATAAAGCTGCTCACTTCATCAATTTCGCGAAAGCCCTGCATATGAAGGCCACCCTTGATGCTTTGGCGCGATTGAGAATTTGCATCGGCCAAAATAAAACGAATCGCCCCAAAATCCAGTTTATCACGGTAATCTTCTTTAAAAAGAACACTGGTGTGGTTTGTATTTTCCGTATCAATCTGGCCTTTTTTCGCTGCCTTCATCAAGGAAGCCGGATCAGATAAATCTACCAGAATTTGGTTTTGTTCACGCAAGCGCGTAATCAGCGTGCGCACCAGGTTTTTCGTAAAAATATCTAATGATTCTTGTTTTTGATTAAAGGTCGGCGCATCAACCACGATCAAACTTAGGTCCTCAAGGGCGCGCACACTGGCAGAGCGTGGTTGAAAGTCCACCATCGACATTTCACCAAAAATCTCACCCGGTTTTAAAGTCTGTAAAACCATCTCACCACCATCAGTGCGCCGTTTTACAACCTCTACAGACCCTTTTTGCAAAATATAAGCACAATCAGGTGCATCCCCTTCTTTGAGGATATATTCACCTTTTTTATATTCTTTATTCTTATATTCTGGCATCGTTATTACTTATACTAATTTGTAACTGGCGCAAAACTTTTTGGTGCGGGAGAAATCTCGCGAAAATTCTTTTGTTTGACTTGCATCACCGCCAAGCCCCGCTCAGCCAAACCCCATTGGTGCAAACGGAAAATCCCATTCCTCCCTAAATAGCCCGCCGGGTCAGTCAAGGTCTGGCGACTATAATCAGCCTCACCTTTATCATTTGCCAAAACCGCGCTTAAAGCCACCGCATCATAAGCCAAGGTCGCCAATCGATGGGGATTGGCATCATAAACCGAGCGATATTGACGTACAAATTCCCCGCGATTTTTCGCACTTGGCGCAGCAAACCATCCTCCTAAAAGGGCTGGTTCTGCACGAACCCATTTGGCTTCCCACAGGCTTGTACCTAACATGCGAACTTTTTTTGGGTCCACATCATAATAAGGCAGGTTCGCGGCAATAGATTGCAATGTCTTGCCCCCAGCGGCCACCAACAGTGCATCAAAATCTACATCACCAACTGTTTGTAACAGCTCAAGGCGTTCCAGCGCTTTTTGAGATAAGGCATCTTCCTTGCCTTCAAGTTCTGCTTTTTGCTCCAACAGCTCTTTGCGACGCTCATCATAATCCGCCATATCACGGATCATGGCAGGGAGATCGTCACTGCCTGAAAGGAACTGGACCACTTTTGACAATTCTGCCCCATTGGCAAGAACAGCTGCTTCAAAAGCCGTGCGCACACGAATGCCATATTCATCCGCAGGTGCGAGCAATGCAAAACGTGTTGAGCCTTGCAAGGCTGCGAAATTAATGATGCGCTCAACTTCTTCTTCAGGACGCACGCCTAAAACAAAGACATTTTGGCTCGCCGCTGTCGAATCGTTGGTAAAGGCAAGCGCATTCACGTTGGAGGCTTGCAAATAAGGCGCAATGGCTTGGGCAGATTTAGATAAAAGCGGCCCAACAACAATGGAAACCCCATCGGCAATGGCATATTGCACCGCCTGAACCGCCCCTTCAGGCGTACTTTGCGTATCATATGGCAGCAGCTCATAATTTGGTCCGGCAAAATCAAACAAGGCCAGCTGGGCAGCATTCATAATTTCTTTGCCCACGTTCGCTGCGCGCCCTGATAATGGCACAAGCAAACCAACGCGTGCAGCCCGCACACCGCCGCGCACATCATATTGCGTCATCCATTCTTGAGACTGGGCTTGCGCATCCGCATGGGCGACTGTTGGCTGGCTTGGGTCCCACGGCACAATTTCTTTTCCTTGTCGTGGTGCGGCTGTTGGGTCATAACTGCCCGGTGCAGGACCACGTGCTTGGGGTGTTGTCCCCGGAACTTCCCACCATTTAGGTGCGGTGATAGTCTGACAAGCGCTTAACACCAGAGTGATGAAGAACAGCAATGGCAAAACATAAAAACGCGGATTTAGAAACATCGGGTCCCCAAGACAACCAAGAAAATAATCAATTCGTCCCAGAGAGTACCCCTAGCACGCTTGCGAGTAAAGTGGCGGCTGGACTCTATATTGTCGCCACCCCTATCGGCAATGCCCAAGATATCACCTTGCGCGCCCTAAGTCTGTTAAAACAGGCCGATACGATTTTATGTGAAGACACCCGTGTGACGGCTAAATTATTAATGATACACGGCATCTCAAAGAAAAAATGCCATGCTTATCATGAACATAACGCTGAAAAAATGCGCCCAAAAGTTCTGGATAAACTCAACAGTGGCGAAGTGGTCGTGCTGGTCAGTGATGCCGGCACGCCTTTGATCAATGATCCGGGCTATAAATTGGTGCGTGAATGTAATGAATTGGGCCTGCCTTATACAACGGCACCCGGTGCCAGCTCGGTCATTACCGCCATGGTGCTTTCCGGCCTGCCTAGTGATCGTTTTCTTTATCTTGGTTTTTTACCCAACAAGACCGTTGCGCGCAAAAAAGCCCTTGAAGAAGTAAAATCCGTGCGCGCTACCTTAATTACATTAGAATCACCGCGCCGGGTCGCGGCCTGCCTTAAAGATATGGCAGACGTGCTTGGCAACCGCGAAGCCGCAGTTACGCGCGAGCTCACCAAACGATATGAAGAAGTCCGCCGCGCGCCCTTGCCAGAACTGGCTGAGCTTTATCAAAACGAAGTAGTCCGCGGCGAAGTGGTGCTGGTCGTCGGCCCACCTGATGAAAGCGTGAATGAAACCAGCGCGGAAGACTTAGACAGCTTACTAGAAAACGCCCTTGCCCGCCTGTCTGTTCGTGATGCGGTGGCAGAAGTGGTCGATGCCACAGGGCTTAAAAAACGCGCGGTTTATAATCGTGCGCTTGAGCTGACAAAAGAATCTTAAGCGAAAAATTTAATCGCTGCCATAAAGCCGCCAAGGGCAAATATCATCGCACCTGTGCGGATGGTCATGGATTGCTCAAGCTGCTTGAGGTCGTGCCTCATTGCCATTTCCAATTGCTTAAGGTCATGCTTTGTCGCCAGATTTTCATCAATCAGGCGCGTTTGCTCATTGGCAATGACTTCAGCTTGCGCTTCAGGCATGCCCGCAACGACCAGTTTTTTCACAAATGCATGGGTGTCAAAAATCAACGCACTCATCCTTAAATACTTTGAGCCTGCCCCATAAGTCTTTGTTATATTTCATAGCCTTACATTTGTTCGTCAGTAGGAAGGGTTTGTGCAGTGATGCTGGAAGCATCATCAGCAAACCCTAACGCCCTGACGGGCGAATGTAAGGCTACCCTTCGGGTCAAGATATAAAGGGCAACTATCGCGTTAATTCATTTAACCGATGCGCCGCATCGCTTTGCATGAGTTTCCTAATTTTTGCCCTTTATATCTTGATGAAAAACAACAAAGACTTATGGGGCAGGCTCTTAATAAATATGTGGTAAGCAGACCCAATTGTCCAGCCTTCTGATAAGAGCTATGAATGGATTACGCCGTTTTTTCCTCTAAGCCTTGCATAAAGTTTTGCATGATGGATAAAAAACTCAATGCCGTGCGTTTTGGACAATGGGGAGAAGGGCTCGCCTGTCTCTCTTTGCGCCTTAAAGGCTATAAAATATTAAAACGTAATTTTCGCAGTGCTGTTGGTGAAATTGATATTATCGCCAAGAAAGGCAAAACCCTTTGTTTTATTGAAGTAAAATCCCGCCCGACTGAACGTCTTGCACTTGAATGCCTGTCTGCTCGACAACAAAAACGGATTATTTTGGCAACCCAAGCTTTTCTTTCCTTTCATCCGCGCTATTCTCACCATACAATCCGATTCGATTTCTTCGCCATTACCCCTTATGGCTGGCCCTTACATATTAAAAATGCATGGTGTGAATAAATAATGACTGTCCGCTTAAGCGCCCTCATTCTCAGCTGTTTTATGATGATTTCCTGCACCCCCATTGGCATGTTGACCTCCATTGGCACCACGGCAGGCACCTTTGCGATGGAAGAGCGTGGCCTTCAAGGGGTAACAGACGATCTGGGCCTTAAAGCCGATGTGATTGCCAAATGGGCCAATGAAGACCTGTCTTTTACAACGGACCTCACCGTCATTGTTTATAACGCCAAAGCCTTAATCATTGGCTCGGTTGATAATCAAGACCAGCGCGCCCAAGCGGTCGCAAAAACATGGGAAGTTGCAGGCATCAAGGATGTATTTAACGAAATTATCCTCAAAAAACACTCAAGCTTGCAAGATTTTGCCCATGATACATGGATTGATACGAGCTTGCTTGCCTCTGTGACTTTTGATGCCCAGATCATGGATATTAACTATCGCTTTGAAACAGAGGGCGGCACGGTTTACCTGATCGGTATGGCCCAGAGCCCGGCTGAGCTTAACCGCTTCATTGCCCATGCGAAATCTACGTCATATGTGCGCAAAGTGATCTCTCATGTGGAAATAAAACCACGCAAATCCATGTTCCGCCCCAGCGCGAATAAGCCAAGTTCAACCAATGACCCTGCCTGAGCGACTGAAATCAGCCTTAAAAGAACAGGGACAAGGTGAGGATGAGACTCTTGATCTCATGGAAACGGCCTTTCTCGTTTCAAAGATTCTCAAACCCTCTGGCAATATTGAAAGCTATCGGGCCAAGATTGATGGCTTAACAGCAGATTTACAGCTTCGCTTTGATGAGTTAACAGATCAGCATCCTCCTTTACAAGCCAAGGTGAAAAGCCTGCAAAAGCTCTTGCATGAGGACATGGGGTTTCACGGCGATGAAGATGCCTTTGATGATCTTGACCACCTTAATATGTTCTCAATGCTTGATGAGCGCTGCGGCACGGCCTTGGCCTTAAGCATTCTCTATATCCATTGTGCGCAGGCCTGTGGCTGGTCCGTCCATGGGCTTAATTTCCCCGGCTACAGCCTGATCTGCCTAGATGAAGGCAACCAACGCACCATTTTGGACCCGTTTAATGGCTGTGTTGAAATTGATGCCTATACTTTGCGCCAAATGATTAAGCTCATCGCAGGGGGTGATGCGGAATTACTGCCGGAATTTTACGAAAATCTGTCTGCAAAAACACTGACCTTGCGCCACATCACAAGTATTAAAGCCCATTTCCTGCGCTGCGAGCAAATGCCCCAAGCCCTTGAAATACTGGAAGCCACTTTGTGTCTAGAGCCTCACTCAGCTGCCTTTTGGCGCGAGACAGGCCTGTTACAAGCGCGCATTGGTCAACTTGATGAAGCCATGGTCTCTTTAAAAGAATCGCTTAAATATACCAATGATCCAGATACGGTCCGCCATACCCAGCATATTCTTGATGACTTAGAATCCAAAACGCGCGAATAGGGCTCACAACACAACTCATAATACCTTTGAAATGAAATAACTATACGAAAGTGGTATTTTTTATGGTTTCCCACTCATATGGGTGATGTGTATTTGACCAGTTGGTTTATGTTTGTTGCATGGCAATAAGAAAATAAGGCCAGTAAAACTTGAGAGATTGCATTTAATTTACACAATTTTTGGCGGATTAAATCATGCAGACGCAAATCAATACCCACGCAGCAACGAAGCAAAAAGATATTCCATATTCTGATTTCGAAGTTGCCCTAATTGATAACCCTCGCTCAAAAGAGCGCAAGGAAATCTCTAAAGGACGTTTTATGATCTGGGGTGAAGTCAAAAGCAACGACTGCCCGGCTTAAAAACCACTTCACAACTTTTTTACCATCAGCATCTGGCACGCTCGGCGTTCTTGGTCTATATCTGTGCGCATATCGTTTTCGTGAAATGAAGGAATTTTCATGTCTTTGCGCGTTGCCATTCAAATGGACCCGATCGACTCTATTGATATCAATGGAGACTCCACCTTTGTTCTTGGCCTTGAAGCCCAGATGCGCGGTCATTCGCTCTATCACTATCTGCCCCAAGACCTGACCATGGTTGATGGACGGGTTGTGGCCTATGCCCATCCCATGACTTTACAACGCGAAAACGGCAATCATTTTGACTTTGGCGAGCCTCGCTGGATTGACCTGTTAGATGATGTGGATGTGGTGCTCATGCGCCAAGACCCGCCATTTGACATGGCCTATATTACCGCAACTCACCTGCTTGAGCATATCCATCCACAAACCTTGGTGGTCAATAACCCTGCAGAAGTGCGCAACGCCCCTGAAAAGCTGTTTGTCACAAAATTCCCCGACTTGATGCCGCCTACATTGATCACCTGCAATAAAGAGCAGATCGATAATTTTCGCGAAAAACACCAAGACATTATCGTCAAACCGCTGTTTGGCAATGGTGGGGCGGGTGTCTTCCATATCAAACCCGGTGATGAAAACCTCAATTCCTTAATCGAGATGTTTTCAGAACTCTACCGCGAACCGATCATGGTGCAAGCCTACCTGCCAGATGTGCGCAAAGGCGATAAACGCATCATCCTTGTCGATGGTAAACCCGCCGGTGCAGTGAACCGCATTCCCGCAGAAGGCGAAGCGCGTTCTAACCTGCATGTGGGGGGACAAGCCGCTAAATCTATTCTTACTGAGCGTGAGCTTGAGATTTGTCGCCGCATCGGGCCAGAATTAAAAGCCCGCGGTATGATCTTTGTCGGTATTGATGTGATCGGGGATTATCTCACCGAAATTAACGTCACCTCCCCAACAGGCTTGCAGGAAATCAACCGTTTTGACGGCTCCTGCCTTGAAGGTGAGATTTGGGATGCGATTGAACTACATATTTCCCAAAAAGACTAAGTGAATTAAAAATCTGAATAATCAGGCGCGCGTTTCTCCATAAAGGCCTGGATGGCTTCTTGCAATTCTGGGCTTTTTAAACAGCTGGCAAAAGCGATAAACTCTTCTGCCATGCGCCCCTCTAAATCGCGCGTTTTACTTTTCATCAAGGCCTTGGTGGCAAGCAAAGCTGTGGGTGGTTTTTGAGCGAGTTTCTGTGCGGTTTCAAGTGCGTGCGCTAAAGCTTTGTCTTTTGAAACCAGCTCATTTATCAGACCCAATTCTAAAGCCAAACGGGCTTCAAAACTTTCCCCTAACATTAGTAATTCAGATGCCTTTTGGTGACCTATAAGTCTTTCCAATAATAGTGTTGAGCCTGCTTCTGGCACTAAGGCAATGTTAACAAAGGGAAAAGAAAGGCTTGCCTGCTCACTGGCATAGATAAAATCGCAGTGAAGTAACAGGGTCGCCCCTACCCCCACACACAGGCCTTCTACGGCTGCAATCAATGGCTTTTTCATCTGTGAAATCTGTGTGATGAACCGAGCCGGACCTGCCTTTTCATCTAATTCAGGATGGGCAAGAAAATCCTGCAAATCATTGCCCGTGGTAAAATTCTCATTTGCTGTGGCCAAAATACAAGCGCGAATATCTGCGGCCTGATCGGCTTCAACTAACGCATCAGAAAGTGCCTCATACATGGCAAGGGTGATGGCATTTTTCTTTTCAGCGCGATTAAATTTAATCACCCGCACAGGCCCATGGGTTTCAATTAAAATATCTTGTGTCATCACCATCCTCACCCCAAACCAATAAATACGTCATCACAATCTTTGCAGAGCAAAATTCACTTGTCGAGCTTTGTTGAGAGGATTACATAGGATTGCATGACATATTCAGCTGGTTTTTCCTCTTTTCGCACATCTGATCCTGATGGCACATTAAGTTGCGCACTGTGGTATCCAACCACCGAACCTGCACAAAACTTTCGCCAAGGGGTCTATGATTTCTTTGCTGCCAAAAATGCAGAGATTGCCA
Organism: Candidatus Terasakiella magnetica; assembly: GCF_900093605.1. Taxonomy (NCBI): domain Bacteria; kingdom Pseudomonadati; phylum Pseudomonadota; class Alphaproteobacteria; order Rhodospirillales; family Terasakiellaceae; genus Terasakiella; species Terasakiella magnetica. The sequence continues at coordinate 273,164 of NZ_FLYE01000012.1, read as the reverse complement.
CGGGGTCTTTTCCTCTTATCATGATGTCCCATGGCTCGGGCGGGACGCGCTTTGGTCATTGCAAAACTGCTGAATTTCTCGCCCAAAACGGCTATATGGTGCTAGCGCCTGAACATCCCAATAATAATTTCTTTGATGATAGCGGGGTAGGCTCTGCCCATACCTATCAATATCGCTCCCACCATCTAAAATCCGCCCTTGATGGCCTTTTATCTGCCCAAAAATGGTATAGCTCTATTAATGCGCAAAAAATTGCTGTTTTTGGTTTTTCACTGGGGGGCTATACGGCGCTGACTTGTGTGGGGGCCAAGCCAAATGTCAAAGGCCTTGCCCAACATATCCGCGCAAATCGTGAGTTTGATCCCATCTTCAGCGGCTATGAAGTCATTGTGCGCGATGGCTTTGAGGAAGAGTTTCTGCCCACAACGCCGGACCCGCGCTATAAAGCCTGCATTGCCCTTGCCCCTGTGAGTGGCGGGCTGTTTCCAGCCTCCTCGCTTAGCAAAGTCACATGCCCAGTGCAGATTTTCAGGGCAGAGCGCGACATGATCTTGCGTCATCCCTTTCACGCAGATGAAATTCGCCAAGGTCTCACCACATCATGTGAGTATCATGTCACTGAAAAAGCAGGACATTTCTCGTATCTTTCACCTGTGCGAGAAGAGGCAAAAGCCGCACTTGGGGAGCTTGCCAATGATGATCATGGTTTTGAGCGTGAGGCCGAACATGAAAAAATTCATCATTTAATCCTAGATTTTCTGCATAAAGCCCTTTCCTAAGTGCCCCCTTCGAGATACATAACCTGTGTTTTCCTGCGTTGCGCAAGGAAACTTTAAAAATAGGTCCCTACCTTTATGTTATGGGAAACACGAGAATAAGATGATTTCAGCTTTTACAAAATCTTTTGCCCAACTGCCTGATCCGACATTTCGAAAAGTCATTCTTTTAGGAATTCTCGGCTCATTCATCACTTTTATCCTGCTCTTTAGTGTCGTCACAGGTTTTCTTTTTGATGCGGTTTTAGTGAATATTCCATGGATTGATGTGGCAATTGATTGGCTGGGTTCCATTGCCACCCTTGCGGTGGTCTGGCTTTTGTTCCCCGCTGTTGCCTCAGTCATCATCGGTTTTTTGCTGGAAGATATCGCACAAGCTGTTGAAAATAAGCACTATTCCAACCTGCCACCCGCCAACCCCATTCCCTGGGGGGAAACATTGGTTGAGGCAATTAAATTTGCCGGTGTGATGATCTTGCTCAATATTTTAGCCTTGCCGATTTATTTACTCTTTCCAGCGGTGAACCTACTGGTGTTTTACCTGCTTAACGGCTATTTAATAAGTCGCGAGTATTTTGAATTGGTAGGTCAACGTCGTGTGGGTGTAAAAAAAGCCAAAGCATTGCGTAAAGTCTATCAGGGGAGATTACTGATCGCAGGGGCATTGACTGCTTTCCTGTTGACGATTCCTCTGGTAAACCTATTAGCACCAGTGGTCGGCACAGCCGTCATGGTACATCTGTTTCATAACTGGCGACAGGAGCCGAAATTCCTGATGCTGGAAAATTCTTAAGGAGTATGTGTGAGTATGTTTGGGCGTAATAAAAACGGCGACAAACCGACCACCGAGGAAAAGAAAGATCAACCTGCTAGCACAACAGATGCAAATGCAGATAAAGTTGAACAACTTCCCCCGTTGAAACCTTTTTCTGCAAAAGGTTCACATACTGCCAGCCCACCGAGCAAACCTGCGGTACCTAATGCGGCCTCTACGGGTTCAGCGCCGGGTTATCGCCCCGATATTGCGGCGCGTCGCCTCATGGATATTCCTGGTGCAACGCCGCGCCGTGGGGATCAACGCAATTTCCAAGACCCACGCACGCTTACAGTGGGCCGTGAAATTTCCCTTCGTGGTGAAATCACCTCCTGTGAAACCTTGATCGTTGAAGGTCAGGTTGATGCAAAAATCACTGATGCGCGTGTTCTTGATGTGCCAAATGGTGGTGTCTACACAGGCACAGCCCATGTGGAAGAAGCTTTCATTTCAGGTGTGTTTGATGGTGAGCTTTATGCCTATAAAACACTGACCGTTAAAAGCGGTGGCCGCGTTAAAGGTGATGTGCGTTATGGTCGCATCGTCATTGAAGAAGGCGGTGAGATTGCGGGTTCTATGTCCACACTCAGCCCGGACGAAATCGCAAAAGCCCGTAACGAAGACGGCAAATAAGCTATTATTATGTCTTTTTATTCTCGCGCCGTTCAAGCCACTGCTTTGTGCGGCGTGTTAGTGCTGGCTGCCTGTTCTAGCCCCAATTCCGATGATATGTATCGCGGCGGGCGAAAAATACCACAAGGCCAAGAACAACAAGCATCACAGGCTCAACCCGTTCTCAGCGCTCAACGCCTTGCCGCCATTAAAGCCTTTGGTCTGGACCATCAGGTCAGACCGGAAAAGCTGGTCGGTATGTCTGCCTTTGATGTAAAACAAACCCTTGGTTTACCAAGCTTTGTGCGCAAAGATAATGGTGTTGAGATTTGGCAATATCGCACGCAGAATTGTATTCTTGATCTGTTTTTATATGAAGACCGCCAAAATGGGCTTTCAGTCGATCATAGCGAGCTGCGCGGCCCAGAGTTAGACAGTCGCGGTCAACTCAGCTGCCTTGAAACCATTATTATGGGACAAAGCTGATGCGCGGATGGATTGAAGCGTCACGTATTTATTTTGATCGACGCATCCTTGCCATCCTGTTTCTCGGTTTTTCAAGCGGCCTGCCCCTGCTTTTAGTCTATGGCACCCTATCTTATTGGTTGGGTGTTGAAGGGGTATCGCTTGCCACTATCGGCTTTTTCTCCCTTGCCCGCCTGCCCTATACCTTTAAATTTCTCTGGGCGCCGCTTATTGACCAAGTGCGCCTGCCCATTGTTCATCGCCTGATCGGTCATCGCAGAAGCTGGGCTTTACTATCCCAAGCCTGCCTAATCGCCTCCATCATCGGACTTGGCTATTCAAACCCGTCTGAGACCCCTGAACTCACTGCCCTTTTTGCTGTTTTGGTCGCCTTCTTTTCTGCCACACAAGATATTTTGATCGATGCCTATCGCATTGAGCTTTTAAAAGATGACGAACAAGGCGCAGGTGCCGCCATGTATGTAAACGGCTATCGCTTAGGCATGCTCATTGCCGGTGCGGTTGCCATTGGCCTCTCAGACTGGGTGTCCTGGCCCGTTGTTTATACCATCATGGGTGGGCTTATTGGGGTCGGCATGATCACCATCTTGCTTAATCGCGAGCCTGAAAATCTAGCTGCGCGCGCCCAATTGGTTGAACGCGATGGGCAATATGACGAGCTGGTCGCCCAAGGTAAAGCGCCTTGGCTTGCCGCCCTTATTGCTAATTTTAACATTGCTGTTATTCAGCCCTTTAAAGATTTCATGACCCGTGCAGGCTGGATTTGGGTATTGGTCTTTATTATCCTTTATAAAATGGGTGAAGCCATGCTTGGGGCTATGGCGAACCCGTTTTATCACCAGATCGGCTTTAGCGGAGCTGAGATTGCCTCAGTGACCAAAGTCTTTGGCCTTGCTGCCACAATCATTGGCGGGATGATCGGTGGCATTGTGGTTTATCGCTACGGCGTCATGCGTGCCCTGCTTTATTGCGGTATCGTACAGATGTTATCCACCCTGCTTTTTGCCATTCAGGCCGAGGTCGGGCATCATATTCCCATGCTTATGGTGGCTATTTCTGGTGAGAATGTCACAGCAGGCATGGCGACCACGGCCTTTGTCGCCTATCTCTCCAGCCAATGTAATACGGCCTATACCGCGACCCAATATGCCTTGCTCAGCTCGTTCATGGCGATCCCGCGCGATATGTTTGCAGCATTTTCCGGTGTCTTAGCAGAACAGGTCGGTTGGGTCGGGTTTTTTGTTGCCTGTTCAGCCATTGCAGCACCTGCATTAGTGCTCTTAATGTGGATGATGAAACGCTTTGATCATCAAGCGAAGAATCCTGCTTGAAAAAAGCGCCCCTTTTCGCTATTGTGCGGCTGCTAAATTCGCGGGTTACACTTTTGTAACCCACAAAATGAGTGTGAGGAAAATCCATGGATATCAAAAAGATTCCTGTTGGCGACGCACCTGAAGCCGTCAACGTAATCATCGAAGTTTCTGCTGGTTCAACACCAGTTAAATACGAATTCGACAAAGACAGCGGCGCGATCTTCGTAGACCGCTTCGTGCATACACCAATGCACTACCCTGCAAACTACGGTTTTGTTCCGCACACTCTGTCTGATGATGGTGACCCAATTGACGTTTTAGTCTTGGCTCCAGAAGCAATCATCCCAGGTGCTGTTATTCCTGCACGTCCAATCGGCGTTTTGATGATGGAAGATGACGGCGGCATGGACGAGAAAGTTCTCGCTGTACCAACGGACAAAATGCACCTGATGTATAAAGACGTTAAAACGGCATCTGACCTGCCAGAAATCGTCCTTCAAGAGATCGCTCACTTCTTTGAGCACTATAAAGATCTTGAAAAAGGCAAATGGGTTAAGATTGCCGGTTGGGAAGGCGTTGAAAAAGCCAAACAACTTATTATGGAAGCTGTGGATCGCGCTAATAAAGCATAAGCGTTCACACGACCCAGATATAAAAAAGCCCGATGGTGAAATTTCCATCGGGCTTTTTTTATTCGTCATGAGAACGAAAGGCCTTTACTGACGACCGATTGACTGTAAGTCCTGTTTAATCACCCTATTGCTTTTTTTATTCAGCTCTTCAGCTAAATCTGCCTCAGACTTTGCTTTGGCACGCGCATCACTGCGGCGTTTTTCCAGATCAATTTGCTCAGCGCCCGGTAAAAGCTGTTTTTCACCTTCCTGCACGGTCCAGACCCGGCGTTTGGGCTGCATTTTTTCAAGGATTTTCTGGGCATCCTTGGTGTCTTCTGGCACCTCGATAGAAATTTCAACCCGGCGGTTTTTTGCGCGCGCAGCTGGTGTTTCAGCCTCAATAAGCGGGCGAGAATCGGCATAGCCTTGTGAGGTCATGCGTTTTTTAGGGATTTGCCCACTGCGCAGGAAATAATGCACCACCGATGTGGCCCGGGCCGATGATAAATCCCAATTAGAGCGATATTGCAAAGTTGATATGGGGATGTCATCTGTATGGCCCCCCACCTTAATTTCACCCGGTGTGCGCGCTAAAATCGGGATAATTTTATCAAGTGAACTATAAGACGCTCCAGACAGCTCTGAGCCACCAGATTCAAAGGCTGTTTCGGAGGGAAAACGAAGGACAACACCCAGTTTTGTCTCTTCCAGCTCCACCAAATGATTGGCAATATCTACTGCGAGTGAGCGGCGCAACTGTGCCACCATCACATCGCGCAAGGCATCTGTTTCAGGCAGGTCCATAGGAACGGACTTCACCCCAGATAAAATACCCCGCCCACCTGAAAGATGAGATTGCTCATCGGTCTTAAAATCCGAGTTTTGATTAAAGGCCTCGCGCATGGGGCCTGCATTTTTCTGGAAACTATTGTCATTCACTGTAGAAAAAGACAGTAACAAGACAAACAATGCAAAAAGAAGGGACATGAGGTCGGCATAAGTCACCATCCAAGCAGGTGCATCATGCCCATGCTTGATAATTTTACCACCATCTATCGTATCAACTTCTTCATCCAACGTATTCATCTAGCCACGCTTTCTTTTGGCATCACGCCCGGCGGTATAGGCTTCATTTGCACCAAGCTGGCGTTGTTTTTCCGGTAAGTGCGGCTCTAGAATTTCCAACATGGCGGTTGGGTTTTGCATTTGCTGAATTTGAAACACACATTCAATAATAAGCGAGCGCAACGCCTTATCTTCCCCTGATTTTGACTCCAGCTTATCGGCAATGGGCAAGGCAATCAAATTGGCAATTAACACCCCATAAAGCGTGGTCAAAAGCGCCACAGCCATGGCGGGGCCAATGGTTGAAGGGTCACTCATATTAGATAACATCTGGATCAGGCCCACAATTGTGCCAAACATACCAAACGCGGGCGCACTATCGCCAATGGCCCTAAAGATTTTACCACCAACTTCTTCTCGTTGGATCGCCATAGCCATTTCTTGGGTGAGAATTTTGCGGATATAGTCCAATTCACGCCCATCTGCGCAAAGCTGTACGCCTTTTTTAAAGAACGGATTCTTTAAATTATTACGCTCTAAGGTTTGAATGCCGTTTTTGCGTGCCTTTTTCACCAGCATGATGGCTTGGCGAATATAATCGCGTGGTTTTTCTTTTTGCACTGTGAAGGCTGCGCGAATCCCGATGGGAATAGAGATGAAAATACCTGCCAGTGGAAATTTAATGAGGCTGGCTGCAAACGTACCGCCCACAACAATCAACAAGCCGGGGAGATTGAAAAAGATCATGATATCTGAACCCGACAGGATCGCGAGTGTCACGACTGTTAGGCCAATAATCAGACCGGCAATTGTTGCAAAATCAAACTGCATGAACTGTATTTCCGTTATTTTATTCTTATTCGTTTCTCTAACGACAAGTGTGCAACCTTCAGCCCGCGATGACAAGGGGCAATCTGTAGGCTTGTTGTTAAACTAAAAAGATGTAAAATGCTGATAAACTAATGTGATTTGGGGTTGGGTTTGTTAAAACTCTTTAAAATTGTTTGTTTGTCTTTTGCTCTCTTGATTGGCTTTTATCAGAAATCACAAGCGCGCGATCTGCGCATTTGTACCCATATAGGGTTTGAGCCTTACGTTATTAAAGACGGCACATCCCTTAAAGGTATTGATATCGATATCGTTCTTGCGATTCTAAAGAAGATGAAACAATCGGCTGAGATTAACGCCTATCCGTGGAAACGCCTGTTAGCTTCCATAAAAAGCGGGCAATGCGATGTGGGTTTTTCGCTGTTTGATACCGAACAACGCCGTGAATATGCAGACTATATCTTTACCGTACCGCTACATTATTCCACTTTCAGTGTATTTGTGCGCAATGATAAAGCCTTTAATTTCAACCGCATTACAGACTTTTTTGGCAAGAAAATCGCCCATAACCGCGGCTTTGCCCTTTCAGTCGGGTTTGAACAAGCCATTGCCGATAAAAAACTTGAGCGCATTACCTTTGACAATGCCAGTAATGCGGTCTTGATGTTAGAGCGCGGGCGCATTGATGCGATCATCGATAACGAAGCGCGTTTTCGCTATTACTTGAAAAAACATAACAAGCTCAAACACATCAAGTCCCTGACCATTCCTTTTATGCCCCATCATCCTGCCTTTCTCGTGGTATCAAGAAATTCTGATATGGACGACATAGAGGCTATCAAACAAAGACTCGAGACCGAGCTTAAAAACCTTCATCTTGATGGCACAATCATGCGCATTACGACGCAATATTTAAATTAGGGCGTAAATTCTATTCAGCTGAAGCTGGTAGAACGTGGCTCTCATCTTCAATACCCGCTTCAATGCGTGCTTTCATGCGCGAACAACGCACACGTTCGCTTTCAGACTTCAGCTGCCCACAGGCTGCTAAAATATCCTGACCACGGGTCACACGGGTTGTGGCGGTATAACCTGCACGATTAAGGATTTCCACAAAACGCTTGATGGTTTTGCGCCCTGAACATTCATAATCACTACCCGGCCATGGGTTAAATGGAATGAGATTAAACTTACAGGGAATATCTTTGACCAAGCGGGTCAAGGCACGCGCGTCAGCCTCACTATCATTAATGCCTTTTAACATGACATATTCAAAAGTGATGCGACGTGCATTAATCGCCGCTGGATAATCACGCACAGCAGCCATCAAGTCTTTCAACGGATATTTTTTATTGATCGGCATAATCTCGTTGCGCACCTCATCAGTGGGTGCGTGAAGAGAGATGGCGAGCTCAACATCAGCAACTTCGCCCAAACGTCTGATCTCTGGCACCACGCCACTGGTTGACAGGGTGATGCGGCGTTTTGAGACGGAAATGCCTTCTTGATCCATTAAAATTTTTAATGCTTTAACTGTATTATCAAAATTATAGAGAGGCTCCCCCATACCCATCAACACGATATTGGTCAGCATACGCTTATCACCGGGGGGGGAGGGCCATTCATCATAACTGTCACGCGCTGCCATAAACTGACCGACAATCTCCCCAGCAGATAGGTTGCGCACCAACAGCTGCGTACCTGTGTGACAGAATTTACACGTCAGCGTACAGCCCACTTGGGAAGAAATACAAACCGCGCCGCGATCTTCTTCAGGGATAAAGACGGTTTCGGCTTCATTGCCATCATCAAATTTATACAGCCACTTGCGCGTGCGATCCACAGAGGTAAGTTCTTCTGCGGTTTCAGGACGTGAAATATAGAAATGTTCAGCCAGCTTGCCATGCAGGTTCTTTGAGATATTTGTCATTTTGGTGAAATCTCTCACACCATAATGATAAATCCACTGCCAGAGTTGCTTCGCACGAAAGGCTTTTTCGCCAATGCGTTCCATCTCTGCCTTCAATTCCTGACGGCTGAGCCCTACCAAGTCAATGCGTTGGTCTGTCATTTCTAAATTTTCCGAATAGCTGAGTTTCACGCTTGGTTTTTCCAAGCCGTGGCAAATCTATACAGGATTCAGAAGAAAAATGCAAATATCGCTGAGTTAAGTACGTACCAGTCTGATCTGGTCAATGATATAGCGACCGACTTTTGTACGCAGGCCACTGACTTCTTCGCGCAGGCTCAATAAAGCCCCTGCAACACCGGCAGTTTCAGACATGTTTGATTCCACCAAATTGCGCATCATTTCCATGTCTTGCTCCAGCTTTAGGGTACGGGCTGAGTATTCATCTGATTTATTTTCAAGAACAGCTGTGCGCGAACGGGTCTCATCAAGGTCGGTTTTAACCACACGGATTTGGCTGGCAAGATCCTTAAGGCCACCTTCGCCTTCTACGATTTCGATCAAGTCTGCCATATCGCCGCGAACAGAATGAAGGGCGCGCTGATAGCCTGCAATTTCTTCATGCATTTCAGAAACTTCTTTATGCACGTCATCGGCTTTCATAGCCGCGCGTTCCATACGTTGGGTACGCGCGCGAATGCCTTTGAGCTCAACTTGCTGGCGCTCCATTGCGTAGGTCGCTTGTTTTAACAACACGCGAATATTCTGAATATCACCAGCTTGAGCTTTTTGCGGATTAGTTGCGACACCTTGGATTTGCTCCACAAGCTGATCTACTTTGCCTTTAAGGGCATGATATTTCACTTTTGAGGCTTCGCGCTGCAAACGGACTTTATCCAATTCCTGCTGTTTTACTTTTTCAAACTGTTCGTGGCGTTTAACTGCATCAGGGTGCAGCCCAAAACGTTTAGCAGCAGAAGCCAGACCCGGCGTCAAAGGCGAACGACGCAAAGGTGTGACGTTATGTGTATCAATTTTCTGTGCTAATGCCATTTCTAGCTCTCCCAAACACTTATTTTGTGTCGATAAAACAATAACTTTCATCCTATCTTGACCCATAAAAATGAGTAGATAGTTAACAAAGTTAATTTTTTTGGGATTTGTAAGAGGTAATATAAAAGGAAACCGACCGAGCCTGGGTGAAGGGGGGGAGGGACAGCTATTGATACGGTGCTGGAGGACAAGAAACTTAATACGTACCCCTCTCGGGCGGGATACTTGGGGTATGGTAAGTAGGTACGATTAACCTCCTTATCCTCCAAACCCGAATTTGCTATCGGCTACAATCGGTTTCCTTTATTCGTTGTCTCATTCATTAACTGTATAATAATTCTTATTCACAATTAAGTCTATCCGCATGACTACCTGAGTACAATTGCGCATTGTATATTTACGGAGTTTTACCCTGTAGATACCGTTTGTCGCCATGCGCCATCGCTAAAGCCTTTTAAAATTTTACGTGCGCGTGTCGCATTCACAGTGAGCGGTTTAAATTCATGCAAATAATCAACAAACCCCTCTAGCTGGGTTGATTGTTTATTGGTATCAACATAACCCATGGACCAATCTTGAAAATCTTTCTGCTTTATATCACCGCGAAAGATCAAACGTAGCTCCGTATGGCGCTTATCCTTCATGATCTTCTTATAAAGCTTTTTTAACTCTGCCTTTGGGCCTTCTAAGACCTGCAAAAATGAACCTGAGCGATAAACCAAGATGCCGCTTATGCCTTTTGATAAATTGGTCTGCCTTGCCTTTTGCAAAAGTGCCTCAAGTTCTTCGGTCTCAAAATCATAACTGGCTGCGCTTGCATATATAACCTGATAGAGTTTTGTCATTGGCCTGATCTCCTCATTTTTTTTTCTTCTGTTTTAAATCATATCAAAGATCAAATAACCAAGTAATACGGTCAACTACTATAGGGATTCTACTATACCCTTATGAATCCATAGAGTTTTTAGGGACAGGCATAAAAAAACCGCCGCTCCCCATCTGGAAAGCGGCGGTTTGATTTGATTAATGATCTTTAGCTTAGTGCTTCACATTAGCCCAAATCTTACGCTTCAATGCATAAAGCATTGCTGTCAGTACCAATAAGAACAGCATAACTTTCAAGCCCATTGACTTACGCTCATCCAACTCAGGCTCTGCAGCCCAGTTGAGGAACGCTGAAATGTCTTTAGCATGTTGCTCAGCTGTCATTGGCGTACCATCTTCATATTCCACCAACTCTTCAGTCATTTGTGGTGGCATAGAGTTATAGTAGCCCGGGAAGTACAGGTTGAACGCTTTATCTTCGTTCACTGAAAACCCTTTTTGGTCTTTTACAACTTGAGGAATTTCTTCAGTGAAACCCATCAAGAAGCTATAGATATATTGAGCACCGCCCATACGTGCTTTTGCCATCAAAGACAGATCCGGTGGCAAAGCACCGTTTGCATCGATCGCAGCCGCATTGTTTGGATATGGTGGTACAAACTTGTCAGACGGTTTGCCTGGACGTGTGTAGAAATCACCATCGTCGTTCAACAAGGAACCATCTTCCCCATGGGGAAGAATAACTTCTTGTTCAGCAGCGATTTCCTTGATCTCGTCTTCATTGAAACCCAAAGCAGACAGGTTACGATAAGCAACCAAACGCAAAGAGTGACAAGAGGCACAGACTTCACTGTAAATCTGGTAGCCACGACGCAGTTGTTTCTGGTCGTAACGTCCAAAGATACCTTCAAAAGACCAAGACGCATCCATCAAAGACGGGTGGTATTCGCCACCAGCAGCTTTCGCTGTACCGGAGCTCAAAGTGAGGGCAGCAACAGCAGCAATAATCAGTTTACGCATGTTATGCATCCTTCTTCAAAACGGCACTAGCAATACTTTGCGGTAACACAACCGACTTCTCAAGCTTCGCCATCAAAGGCAGAACCACGAGGAAGTGTGCAAAGTAATAAACTGTCGCAAGCTGAGCCATGATCACATAAGGCTGTTCAGCAGGCATCTGACCCAACCAACCTAAGAAGATAAAGTCAGCGAACAGAACCCAGAAGAACCATTTGTAAACAGGACGGAACTTGGCAGATTTCACTTTAGAACGATCAAGCCATGGTAGCGCCATCCAAACAAGGATAGAAGCAAACATCGCCAATACACCACCAAGCTTAGCTGGGATGAAGAAGATATCAAAAGTGATCGCACGCAAGATCGCATAGTATGGCAAGAAGTACCATTCAGGAACGATATGAGCAGGCGTTACCATTGGGTTAGCCGGAATATAGTTATCCGGGTGACCCATGTAGTTCGGTGCCCAGAACACAAAGAACATGAAGAACATAAAGAATGCACTCATGCCGAACAGATCTTTAATTGTGTAATATGGGTGGAACGGGATGCTGTCTTCCGGTGCTTTCATCTCAACACCCAGTGGGTTGTTGGATTTAACCTGGTGCAATGCCCATAAGTGTAGACCAACTACACCAAACAGAACGAACGGCAACAGATAGTGCAAAGAGAAGAAACGGTTCAATGTTGGGTTATCAACAGAGAAGCCACCCCAAAGTAGCGTTACGATGAAATCACCAACAATCGGGAATGCCGAGAATAGGTTGGTAATAACAGTTGCGCCCCATAGAGACATCTGACCCCATGGCAGTACGTAACCCATAAAGGCTGTACCCATCATAAGAAGCATGATGACAACACCGATAATCCAAAGGATTTCGCGTGGGCCTTTATAAGAACCGTAATAGATACCGCGGAAGATGTGGATATAAACAACGATGAAGAACATTGATGCGCCGTTCATATGAACATAGCGGATCAACCAACCGTAGTTTACGTCACGCATGATACGCTCAACAGAGTCAAACGCCATGTCTACGTGCGGTGTATAGTTCATCACCAGGAAGATACCGGTAAGAACCATCACGATTAAAACTGTAAGAGCCAGAGAACCGAAGTTCCACCAGTAGCTCAAGTTGCGCGGCGTTGGATAGCCGGCAGTGGAGTGATGCATCATAGAGAAGACTGGCAAACGCGAGTCGACCCATTTCACCACTGGATTATTCCATTCAGGAGAACTCATTGTGTATGGACCCCTTAACCAATTTTGACGTTTTCGTCGTCGAGGAAGGCGTACGGCGGAACTGCGAGGTTCAATGGTGCCGGACCTTTGCGAATACGACCAGACGTATCGTAGTGTGAACCGTGACATGGGCAGAACCAGCCACCGAATTCACCTTTTGGATCGCCAGGCTTCTGACCCAGAGGCACACAACCCAGGTGAGTACAAACACCCAACAGGATTAGCCATTCTGGTTTCTGAACGCGATCAGCGTCTTTTTGTACATCAACAAGTGATGCACTATCGTCTTTGGCAGCTTGTTCAATCTCAGCCGCTGTGCGGTGACGAACAAATACCGGTTTCCCGCGCCATACTACAGTGACGCTTTGCCCTTCTTCGATCTGAGAGATGTCTACTTCAGTGGTAGACAGCGCCAGAACGTCAGCAGATGGGTTCATGCTGTCAACGAAAGGCCAGATCGCGCCTGCAACACCCGCAGCACCGACAGCAGAAGTTGCCAGCAGCAGGAAGTCGCGACGGGATTCACCGCTTTCCGTCTTATTCTCTACGTTGGTAGCCGTATCAGCCATGTTTTACCTCAATTCTTGTCCCCGTTTATCGCCGGGGTCCCCAAGTCGTTGCTTATTACAGATTAATTTCTGCGCACAATCATTGTTTCTTCGAAAAAAGATGAAGACACAATGACAAAACTCAATTAACAACGAGACCCATCATTTAAAGGATGAGTCGCGCACCCGTATAATGCATTTCGCCTTTTATGAAAAGGTATAACCGTTATAAAAATGTGAAATAATATTACAAATTGCTTCATTAGACAGTTTATTAATAACGATTCTTAATTAGGAGGGACAAAACCGTGCGTTTGGCCTTATATCAACCTGATATTCCACAAAATACCGGAACTTTGCTGCGACTCGCTGCTTGTATGGGCATTGGGGTGGATATTATCGAGCCCTGTGGTTTTGTTCTGGATGACAAACGCATGCGTCGCGCCGGCATGGATTACCTCCATCGCGTTGATTTAATCCGGCATAATTCGTGGGAGGCTTTTCTTGAAGATAAAAAAGAAAAAGGCGGCCGGATTATTCTTCTTTCCACAAAAGCCGCCCATCTCTATACCGAATTTACCTATCGCGCTGATGACACCTTATTATTAGGGCGCGAAAGCCAAGGCGTCCCCGCTGAGGTCCATGACCGCGCCGATGAACGCCTGATCATCCCCATGGCTGAAGGCATGCGTTCCATCAATGTGGCAATTTCCGGGGCCATGGTCTTGGGTGAGGGTTTGCGCCAAACAGGTGGTTTCCCCGCTTAAGCGGTCTTGGCATTCTCATAAAGCTGTTGATACTCGACATTATCCACAAGATAACCCAACAGGCTACAGGCACGATCATGGAGGCCACAGATCAGTTTCCCCATGAGAGAGCCCTTGTGTGCCCAATCCAAACGGTAGGTCACTTCTTTGGCCCGCGCCACTGCAAAAGGCAAAATCAATCGGCTGGCTAAAGGGGAGCGGCGCATCACTTTAACATATGCCACGGCCCAAAAATGATAGCCCTTCATGAACTGTGCAGATAAATGGCGTGATGCATAAAGATGACAGGCCTGATAGTGCTTTTTACTCATAAGGCCTTGTCTAAACAATTCTGTGCAGACAACCTTGGCACCGCCTGCACCGCCGCCGCCGCCACTACCAGCGCCAATGCCTTGTCCTCCATTATCGCCATCAGCCGCACCTCCTGCATCGGCTTCTTGTTGTTGCTTTCTTTTTTTCTCTTCTTCCTCTTGTGCCTTTTTCTTACTCTGCGTCGCAGTGGCGACTTTTGCGGCTGTAACAGGGGTTGGAGTCTTGGGTTCTGGCTTGGTGGTTTCTTCTCCCACCAATGGATTATCCCAAGGCGTAAGCTGGACATTATTTTGTCCAGAAGCGGTTAAGCGACTTTGTCCCTGTGGATTTATGGATTGAACGGGCTTATTGTTTATGATTTGTTCTTTATTTTCCTTTGGTTTAGGGCTGGTTTGAGCGCGATTTCTCTCAAATTCTGCAATCGAAATTGTCTGATTAGAATTTTGTCGGTTCTTGTAATATCCTTGGCCTATGCGCCCCATAGAATCGGCGACATAGACCCAATCTTCTGGGCGAAATGTTGATGACATGAAAAGCTCCTCACATAATATGATCAATTTCCTCTATGTAAGGTATATTTTCCTTTTCGCAACCCGCAGCACAGTAACTTCTTTGACTTTCTTCAAAACTCAAATCACTCTTTTAGAGTTTATAGGCGAGTCGCAGGTTGCCCCAGTGACGATCACGCACGTAAATCGGTGCATCAACTTCTTTAAGCAAGACCCGTTGATCCCCCACCACACGATCATAAGCCTGCACCAAAACCTCTAACGTATTGCGTGCTGCGCGCAAACCAGCCGGATCGGCAAAAATACGACGGTTGCGACAATTGGCATCATTCCACACCGGATCATCACTTTGATCTTTGGAATAGACCATATTATGGGTCGGCAGATAAGCTGAGCGGTCCACCGCTGCGCTAAAGACGATATTGGGCAATAAAGTAATGATCTCTTCCTGAATCGGGGGCAGATATTCATCCGTAATGGCTGTAAATTTCGTCAACAATTGACGCGGGTTAGAGCCCTCCACCGGCTGGTAATCGATATCGAAGAAATCTTCAAAAATAATCTTGTTTTTCTGCAAAGCATCTTCAAAGGCGGCTTCAACACGTTTTGCCCCAGAGCGCACCAAATCAATGTATGGCTTATCATTTTCTTTCGTCGCCTTCACTAAAGACAAGACTTTATGACGGCTTTCTTCGGTATGGCGGCCAAAGGCCACGTTAACGATAATACCTGTAACATTACGCACGTCACAGTCAAACTGACCAAGCTGGGACAAGGTCAATTGCGCCGGACCTTGTGACAAGGCCGTATTTTCGTCAGGTAAACGCAAAGACACACCACCTAAGCCCAAATCCGCCATCACAATCGGAATACTCTTGCCATTTTGAACCAAATTCCCTTCCATGCCCATGGGAACACGTTCTGTCCCGCGGCGGTTACCTGCATAAGAGGTCCGTAACAGCAAGGTCATGGCATTACTGAGGCCCGAGACATCGCGCATGACATTTTGTGAGATATTAGACACTTTGCGCGCTACCTGCTGGGCATCTTCATTGCGCTGACTAACATCTTGCATATTTGTTGTCACATCTGCCGTTGTATCTGACGCACTGAGCGCACTGGTACTAATCTCAGACGTGGCATGGGTCTGTTGTTCAACCGACTGGGCAATGGTTGAAACATTTTCCCCCATCTGCTGAATAAGCTGATTGGTCAGTTCAATTTCTTTGGCTGCACGTTCTGTGGCTTGTTGAATTTGCATGGATTGCGCATTGACCTGATCAATGGCTTTTTCCGTTTCTGAAGCGAGATTTTTCACTTCCGAGGCCACAACCGCAAACCCCTTACCCGCTTCACCTGCGCGCGCCGCCTCAATAGTAGCGTTCAAGGCCAAGAGGCGAGTTTGAGAGGCAATATTTTGCACCAGTGAGACCACTGAGGAAATCTCATGCGCCGTGGTTTCCAGTGAAACAACCGTTTCTTGAGAACGCAAAGACTGATTAATCGCATCTTGGGCAATATTCTCAGAAGTTTGCACCTGATCAGCAATGGTCTGAGACGATGCATCAAGCTCTTCTGTGGCGGCTGCCACGGTTTGAATGGCTTGGGAGGTATGGCTTAAAGACGAATCGGCCTGATGAACCTGTGTTTCCAGATCATCTTGTGCAGAAGACAGATTTTCTACATTTTGCTGCATCAGGCGCGTCTGATCGTTCACACTGCTGATGGTTTCACCCGCTTCGCGCAAAACATTATCAGACATTTCAAGAAGCTGATCGCGAATTTTACGCAGCTCACCACTTTCAATATAGGTCATCATTGCCAAATCAATATCAAGACAAACACTACGCAGCATCGCCCCGATTTGATCGGATACTTTAGCCGATTTAACCCCATTTTTCTTTAAAAAAGACCCGATGAGTTTTTCTAAAAAGAGGAAATATCCCCCTAAATACCAACGCGGTTCCAGCCCAATCACATCATGGACCCGACCGATTTGGCGTGCGCGATTTAGATATTCATCATCATATTTGCCAGAAAACATCGATTCCCAGTGAGAAATCTGGGTCTTACTCAGTTCTTCACGCGGCTTATGAGACTTAAGGATGACTTTGGTTTCTTCAAACCCCTCAAGATGATCGTAGAATTCATTCACAATTGAAGGGAGCTCACCTTCAATTTGATTGAAAAAACCCTGCATTGATTTTTTTGCTTGTGAATCAATTCTTAGAAATTCGAGACGTTTCTCAATATCATTCTTATTGTTGCCATCACTCATGACAGACCTTCTCCCTAGACGTTCCCTGTACGAACCATTTTTATATTTTGGGCTATTTTATCCTTATGAAGCACAAAATATAAAGGGTTTTTCTTAATTACAGAGAAAAACGACCTCGGGTAGAAATAAATACAATATCGCTAGCTTACCAATTGAGAGAAAGTTTCTTTGGTATAGCCCGGTGGCAGGACTTTGACATGCTCTTTATTGCGATACATATCGGCTTCAGGGTTGCGCACTTCAGGCTGAAGCACATCTGTTAAAAATGCAAAAACACCGGGAGCCAAATTTTTCGGGAAAGTCTGCCACGTGATAAAAGCCCCGCCGCGCATATCGTGCTCCATGATCTCCGAGCTTTGTTTTGCATCCGTAATATCCATAGCCAGATCATCAGCCAAGCCCACATAGACCCAACCCGGTTTCATACCGCCATGCCAAATCACATAAACAGCACTTACACCAGACACATTTTCCTTAGCCAATTCAAGAAAGGGAAGACGACGGAATTTACCCGCAGCATTTTTTGACCATGCCACTTCAATCACTTCGGATTTATCCGCTTTTTTCTTCCCACCACCTAAAAAACCGAACAGTCCCATTTTTTGACCACCCTCACTTCGTCAAATTATTATTCTTAAGTCTAAATAACCAATTGTCTGCGCCATTGCAATACAGGCTTTTAGCGACCAAACAATTTCTTTGCCTTAGACTCACGACGCGCGAGCTGTTTTATGGTGACGCTTTCAACAGCTACTTCAATGAGAATCCCTTCGCGTGAGCCTTCGCTGATCAAACTGATGAAATGTTTCACATAATCTTCCTTATCTGCCGGACACGACAGTTGAACCGTCTTTGTGGTTTTTTCTTCATATTTCATACGCTGGCGGATTTTGGGATCACCTTGTTTTTCCCCGGTTAAATAAGGCTCATAGGCTTTATCCACCTTGGCAATATGGTCAAGTAACCAGACTTCCAAAAAAGAAACGATCTTATCGGCATCCACATCATCTGGGTATGTCTGGTGAAAATCACGCAAGGATAGAATCGCATCGCGAAATTCATCATGGATTTGTTTATGGGCATCAAAATCAGGATAACCAGCGCGCAGTAAAAAACGTTCTTCACGCTCAAAATGTTCATCGACATAAAGAATCAGAGAAGCAATCGTGGCGGCAATAATATTGCTGTCACGTTGATCCTCGATATTGCGGCCAAGCTGCTGGATTGTGCGAAACAACATACGATGATCATCATCGATAGGCGCAATCCCGAGCTCGAACTCCGTCGGCCATTCCTTAATTTGCATTCTCTGGTACACCTTCTGTGCCTAAGGACCATTATATCAATAATTCTTATTGATGAAATCCTTCCATATAATCCTTAAAACTGTAACACAAAGTTATGCAAAAAAAACCACCCCCTTTGATATACGACTTGATCTTTCGTTTGTATACAAACAGATAGGTTTACCTTTGCACTCTTAAAACACAACTCTTACTCATGGCTTCACGAATATCACTGGCGGTTTTTTTTGTGTATAGTCTATCCTCATACTTGCATTTTTCATCAAAGAGATAGATAGTCCGCACATATAAATAGATACGTTCATAACCTCTTGATTATAGGCAATAAACCTTTGGCATCCCCATCTGATATCAGCCCCTCTCATGCTCTATTTGCATCCATCGTGCAAAATAGTGATGCGTTGATGTGCCTGTGTGATCATGAGGGTAACTTTATTTATACAAACCCGGCCTTTGAAAAAAAACTCTCTCTACCAGAGCAAACACAAACCAGCTTTGATGAGTTTTTTACCTCCACACCTTGGGCAAAAATATGCCAACCGGGCAACTGGCAGGGTGAAGCCACCACAAAAGACGGACTGTGGTTTCGCACAACCCTCTCAATCGCTGCGAATCCAAATACGGATGAAGTGCAATATGTGCTGATCTTACAAGATATTACTGAGCAAAAAGAACAAGAAAAAAGCCACTATTTCGACCAGCAAAAACTCAAAAGCATTTTAGATAATATTCCCGCCTATGTATTTTCCAAAGATAAAGAGGGCAAATATACTTACGTCAATAAAATGCTCTCCATGCTGCTGGCTTTACAAACAGATGATATTCTTGGAAAAACGGACTTTGACCTCTTCACCCAAGAAGCTGCTCAAAATTTTGCTAAAAATGATAAAGCCGTTTTCACCAAAGGCAAAACAATCCGCGCCCTTGAAGATGGCGGCATAGATGAATATGGGATCGAGCGCAGTTATCTGTCAGTCAAATGTCCTTTAGAAAACGAACAGGGCGAAATTGACGAAATGCTCGGTATGTCCGTTGACATTTCGGAGCAGCAACGACTTGAAAAAGCCTTATGGGAAAGTCAGGAAAAGCTCAACAGTATCCTCGATAACCTAAAAGCCCGTGTCTATATCAAAGACCGTGATCTGAAATACACTTACGCCAATGAAGAGCTTTGCCAGACCCTGCAAAAAGACCGCAGTTCTATCATTGGTAAAGACGATTATGACCTGTTTGAGCCTGAAACCGCCATTGGCTTTCGCACAACTGACCAAGAAGTCTTTAAAAACCAGCGCAAAGTCTCGCGCATGGAAACCTCTCTTGAGCCAGAAAGTAAGAAAAAACGCTATTTCCTTTCTGTAAAAGTGCCTTTGCTCAATGCAGAAGGTCATGCCCATTCCCTGCTCGGCATTTCAACCGATATTACCGAGCAAAAGCGCCTTGAAAAACGCCTTCTGCGCAATGAAAAACAGCTCACCACCATTCTGGATAACCTCAAAGCCCACGTCTATATCAAGGATGTCAGCTCGACCTATACATATGTAAATGCCAATATGTGTGAGTATCTGGGTAAAGAAGCCGATGAGATTATCGGCAAAACCGATGTGGAAATTTTTGGCAAAAAAGTCAGTGATCGCTTTAGAAAAAGTGACCGCGATGTGTTTGATTATGGTGAACAATCTTCCAGCATTGAGAAATCACGCCATTTCCAAACAGGCGAGAGATGCTATTTCCTCTCCATCAAAGCGCCTTTGGTCAATGATCTGGGCAATCCATACGCTTTAATCGGTATCTCAACAGACGTTACAGAACAGAAACGACTTGAAAATGAGTTACGCACGCTGGCGTCAACCGATGTGCTGACGGGCATTAACAACAGGCGTTTCTTCCTTGAGCTTTGTGAAAAAGAGATCGAGCGCGCCCAACGCTATAGTAAAAAACTATCCCTCATCATGCTCGATGTGGATCATTTTAAACGTATTAATGACACCTATGGCCATGCGGTTGGTGATGAAGCCATTCGCGCCATGACCGGACTATGTCGCAAATGTTTGCGCAATACCGATATTATGGGGCGCATTGGCGGTGAAGAATTTGCCATTTTACTCCCTGAAACCGATAAAAAAGGCGCCATCCATATTGCGGAGCGCATTCGCCAATCCACCCAAGATTATGCCTTTGATATTGGGGAAGAAAACCCGGTTTCCTTTACCGCCAGTTTTGGGCTGACCAGCCTTGAAGACGGCGATAAAACCCCAGATGATATGCTTAAACGCGCCGATATTGCCCTATATGATGCCAAAACACTGGGTCGAAACCGTGTAAGTGAGAGTACGTAAAAGCGCTAAATTATTCATTTTACACTCTTTCTTAATTTCTTTGATGAATCATGCGCGCCAATGCTTGCGAAATCTCGCAAATAGCCTTATATAACGCCCAGTTTTTCACCCTCAGGGAATTCAGATCGTTTGTGCCTTAAGTCATAAGGGCAGACACAAGTGAATTCGCCGCAACAAATAGAGAGTAAAATGAGTAAAGTAATCGGTATTGACCTTGGTACAACCAACTCCTGTGTATCCATCATGGACGGCGGCGACAGCCGCGTGATTGAAAACGCCGAAGGGACACGTACAACCCCTTCTATGGTTGCCTTTACAGATTCTGGCGAGCGCCTGTCCGGCCAGCCTGCCAAACGCCAAGCGGTCACAAACCCAGAAAGCACCCTGTTTGCAATTAAGCGTCTGATCGGTCGCCGTTTTGACGATCCGCTAACAAAGAAAGATCAGGAACTGGTTCCTTACAAAATCGTCAAAGCAGACAATGGCGATGCGTGGGTAGAAGCCAACGACAAATCTTACAGCCCTTCTGAAATTTCAGCCTTCATCCTGCAAAAAATGAAAGAAACAGCTGAAGCCTTCGCAGGTGAAGAAATCAGCCAAGCAGTTGTAACTGTTCCGGCTTACTTCAACGACAGCCAGCGCCAAGCAACAAAAGATGCCGGTAAAATTGCCGGTCTTGATGTTCTGCGTATCATCAACGAGCCAACAGCTGCCGCCCTTGCTTATGGCATGGACAAAAAAGAAACAGGCACAATCGTCGTTTATGATTTGGGTGGCGGTACGTTTGACGTTTCCATCCTTGAAATCGGCGACGGTGTCTTTGAAGTAAAATCCACGAATGGTGACACATTCCTTGGTGGTGAAGATTTCGATATGGCCATCATCGACTATTTGGCTGACGAATTCAAAAAAGACCAAGGCATTGACCTTCGCGGTGACCGCATGGCCCTGCAACGTCTGAAAGAAGCGGGCGAGAAAGCTAAAATCGAACTTTCTTCAAGCATGGAAACAGAAGTTAACCTGCCGTTTATCA
The DNA here is from genome assembly GCF_900093605.1 of Candidatus Terasakiella magnetica. Lineage (NCBI taxonomy): Bacteria > Pseudomonadati > Pseudomonadota > Alphaproteobacteria > Rhodospirillales > Terasakiellaceae > Terasakiella > Terasakiella magnetica. The sequence goes on along the minus strand of NZ_FLYE01000012.1, from coordinate 251,522 downwards.
CGGCTGACCAATCCGGCCCAAAACACTTAAACGTGAAAATGAGCCGTGCCAAACTGGAAAGCCTTGTTGCTGACTTGATCAAACGCACAGTGAAGCCCTGCCAAGCCGCTCTTAAGGATGCCGGCCTGAAAGCTTCTGAAATCGACGATGTTATTTTGGTGGGTGGTATGACCCGTATGCCAAAAGTTGTTGAGCAAGTTAAAGAAATCTTTGGTCGTGAGCCAAACAAAGGCGTGAACCCGGATGAAGTTGTCGCCATGGGTGCTGCCATCCAAGGTGGCGTACTAAAAGGTGACGTTAAAGACGTTCTGTTGTTGGACGTAACACCACTTTCATTGGGTATTGAAACATTGGGCGGTGTCTTCACACGCTTGATCGATCGCAACACAACAATCCCAACACGCAAAAGCCAAGTCTTCTCAACAGCTGAAGACAACCAGTCTGCTGTGACCATCCGCGTTTTCCAAGGTGAGCGTGAAATGGCAGCAGACAACAAAATGTTGGGTCAATTTGACCTTGTTGGCGTGCCACCCGCACCGCGCGGTGTGCCACAGATCGAAGTAACCTTCGATATTGATGCCAACGGTCTGGTTAATGTATCTGCAAAAGATAAAGCCACAGGTAAAGAGCAGCAAATCTCCATTAAAGCTTCTGGCGGTCTGGATGATTCTGAGATCGACCAAATGGTAAAAGATGCAGAAAGCCATGCTGAAGACGATGCAAAACGCAAAGAAACAGCAGAAGCGCGCAACCAAGCTGAAAGCCTGATCCACACCACAGAGAAAAACCTCACTGAACATGGTGAAGCTTTGGGTGAAGAAGAAAAAGGCGAAATTGAAACGGCCCTTAACGACCTGAAATCAGCTATCGAAGGCGACGACATCGATCCAGAAGATGTAAAAGCCAAAACAGAAACGCTGATGAATGCTTCCATGAAACTGGGCGAAGCCATGTATAAGGCACAGCAAGAAGCCGCTGGTCCTGAAGGTGAAGCTGCTGGTGCGGGCGCTGATGAAGCTCCGGCTGATGACGGCGTTGTGGATGCAGACTTCGAAGAAGTCGATCCTGACAAAAAAGACAAGTAAGCCTCAATCTTAACAAGGAGTCGTCCTCGCTTTACTATGCGAGGACCTCTTTGTTTTAGAGGATAAAGGTCCCCACGTTTGGTGGCGACGACGCTATCTAGAAATAGAGGTTCAAATGGCAAAACAAGATTACTACGAAACGCTTGGCGTTGATCGCGAAGTCGATGATAAAGCGCTTAAAAGTGCGTTCCGTAAACTTGCCATGCAATATCACCCGGATCGCAATCCGGACAATGCCGATGCTGAAAGCAAGTTCAAGGAAATCAATGAGGCCTATGAAATCCTCAAAGATGCCGAAAAACGCGCAGCTTACGATCGTTACGGTCACGCAGCGTTTGAACAAGGCGGTCCTGGTGGCGGTGGCGGCGGCTTTGGCGGCGGTGGCTTCTCCGGCTTTGGTGATATTTTCGAGGAAATGTTTGGCGACATGATGGGTGGCGGGCGAGGCCAGTCTTCCGGTCGCGGTGCAGATTTGCGCTATAACATGGAAATCAGCCTTGAAGATGCCTATAACGGCAAAAAAGCTACCATCGAAGTGCCAACTTCAGTCAATTGTGATTCTTGTGAAGGTACGGGTTCTGAAGGCGGCAAACCGCCAAGCATGTGCCCAAGCTGTCATGGTCGCGGCAAAGTGCGTGCCCAACAAGGTTTCTTCACCATTGAGCGGACCTGCCCAACGTGTCACGGTGCGGGATCAGTCATTTCAGATCCGTGTGGTGTTTGTGGCGGTACAGGGCGTGAGCGTAAATCCAAAAACTTGTCTGTTTCCGTACCTGCAGGTGTGGAAGATGGCACACGCATTCGCCTAACCGGTGAAGGTGAAGCCGGATTGCGCGGTGCGCCAAGTGGTGATCTCTACATCTTCTTATCTGTGGCTCCCCATCGCATTTTCCAACGCGAAGGTGCCAATATTTTCTGTGAAGTGCCCATCCCCATGACCACAGCCGCCCTTGGTGGTGAGATTGAGGTCCCGACCGTTGATGGCGGGCGTGCACGCATTAAAATCCCTGAAGGGACACAAGGCGGTAATCAATTCCGTCTGCGTTCCAAAGGCATGAGCGTCATGCGCTCAGCGGCGCGCGGGGACATGTTTGTAGAAGTCTCGGTTGAAACGCCAGTGAAACTGACCAAGGAACAAAAAGATATCCTGAAACAGTTTGAAGCAGCCGGTGGCGGCAATGTTGAAAAACACAGCCCCGAAACCCAAGGTTTCTTCAGCAAAGTCAAAGACTTCTTTGAAGACCTGACAGAGTAAAAACAAAAACCCCCGCCTCTTAAAATAGAGCGCGGGGATTTTTTTATATTTGATTTTCTTAGAATCTGGCCTGCGCAAGACGCTCTTTAGCGAATGCGAGCGATTTTATTGTTGGAAAATTCAATCTGATCGCAAATATCGTCTAGATCACAACAAACCTCAAAACACATGGGATAATCTCCCCCAGGCTTTTTCGTGCGCAAGAAAACGCGAACCCCGGTGAAAACAGCTGATGCAACAGGTTCGATATAACTGATATCTTCCACATTGATCAGGAATTTCTTTTCTTCTGTTTTAACTTCAATAAACATCACTTGTTTCCTTTCTTCTTTTCTTGATTATTCTTTCCACGCAATCCAGCCGCCAAACAAGAAGGCCCCGTAAAAAGGTTCCACGGTTTTAAAGCCTGCGCTATGGAGCAATTCCATAATACGTTCTTCTGAGACAAACTGGATATCGCGCACCACATGTTCAAAGCCACGATCCACAATATGTTCCGGCATGCCTTTATGAAGCTGCCAATCGCGCCAAATCTGTAAAAACTTTTCTAAACGCTCGCCTTCAACTTCTGCATGGAGGTCTGCTAAAACCAAAGGCGCACCGGGCTTTAAGCGACTGGCGATAGAGCGCAACAAGGCTTCTTTTGAGCCATCATCAGGCACAAAATGCATCACCAAAATCAGGCACGCCACATCAAATTCTACATCCCCATCTAGGTCTTCCACAAAACCTTGATAGACTTCACAACGATCAGAAAGTTGTTCAATCTCCATATTGGCTTGAGCAACTGAGGCCATGGCAGGCGCCGGCTCTACCCCGACAAAGGACCAGTCAGGGAAATCATGGCCCATGGTGATGAGTTCCACACCCGTGCCGCAGCCCACAGACAAGAGTTTTGCATTTGTTTTGGTTACATAACGAGTGAGCAAAACCTTGATCATCTCATGTAAAACATCATAACCGGGCACCACTTGGCGGATCACACGGTCATAGGCTTCAGCCTTTTGGGCATCAAAATGCTGGGTGGTATCAAATTCGCTCATATCTTGGGCTCTTTAAAATCAACTTGGCCCTTAAAAGGGATAAAGGCCGGAACACGCGATTTATACGTGGCATAATGATCGCCGTACAGCCTTATCAAGTGGCGCTCTTCAAAACGGCTGCCAATCCATAGGTAAAGCGAGCCACAAATCGCTGTCATCACATCAAATTCATTATTGATGCGCCCCCATAAAATCAGAAAACCCGCACTATAAAGCGGATGGCGCACCCATTTATGAAAGCCCTTAAAATGAAGCGGTTCTTCATCATGGGCCATAATGCCTTTAAAATGCTCCCGAATTTGGCTAAGCCCACCCAAACGGCCCAGATCATATTCACGCAACGCCCAAAACATTATGATCCAGCCCAAACCATGGGCTACCCCTTGGCACCACCACAGCCAACTTGGGCGCATAAAATCAATCACACCCTCAAAAATAAACAGGCCCACCATATAAACTGCGCCAATATGCAAGACTGCAAAGATATTATAAGCAAGACGATAATACGCCCCAAAGGCAGGCTTAAGCCGTGTTTTTACATTCTCACGCGCCAAAAGCGAATGGACAAGGCCAAAGCTTAACCAGCCAAAGCCGTATATGAGATATTCCTGAACCATAAGATAATTCTGTGCCAACATCTAGGCTATGTCCAGCCCAATATGCCTTGTGTCGCCCATCACAGCCAATCCATAAAATTTTAGATAAGCTAAAAGCCAAGATGCAGTTCATTGATGAGGTTTTCGATGTTTAGCTCAAATAAAACCGCCACCACACTCGCCAATCGCGCCCAAGCCTTGCGCGATCGCATGGATGCCAAAGAAAAATGCGCCCTTGCGCGTGATATGGGTCAGGCGCTTGATCAAGAAAATTTAAACGATACACAACGCACATTGGCTGAAGATATCATCTCCAAACTGGTTGAAGATGAAATGGTTCAGGTGCGCGCCGCCATTGCTGAGGCCGTTGCTGGCTCGCCCCATCTGCCCGGGCGCATTGCGCGCAAATTGGCTGAAGATATTGCTGAAGTCAGTATTCCCGTACTTGCGCTTTCCCCCGCTTTGGAAGAAAAGCTTTTAGATGATGTAATTAACAGCGGTGTGGCTGAAAAAATAACCGCCATTGCCGGGCGGGATAATGTCTCTGCCCATATTTGTTGCCAAATTGTCGCTTCGGGGCGAAAAGGCGCGGTTGTGCGATTGTTAAATAACCCGGGGGCTGATATTAGCGACCATACAATGGTGACAATCGTTCGGGTTTATGGCGATGATAAAAAGATCGAGCAAGCCGTATTTGATCGCGGTGAACTTTCCAATGAGGTGATGGAGACTTTACGCGACTTAAGCGAAGCCCATGTCAGCGCCTTTATCCAGCGCTATTTCAACCTGCCTGAACATATGGTCGATGTGGATCGTGGACGCAACCTTTTAGAACGCAACCAGAATGATCGGCGAAATTCAAATTGGTGGGACAGCAAGCAAGGTGTTCTGTAAAGGTTTAAAGTTCTTAGCCTGCCAAAGCCAGTAAGCCATCCAGATCACAATATTCTTCAAGATGCTCGGCCAGTTGATCCAGCACATCCTCTATTTGCTGGTCATAAGCCACACCTGCGCTGCGCTCAGCCCGAATATCTTTCAAAAAAGCATGGCGAAATTCATCACTATTGAAAATCCCATGCAGATAAGTCCCCATAATCAAGCCATCTTTAGAAAGACGACCCTCTTTTTTACCTTCAAGCTCCAACCAAGGCTCAGTTGGTTCAAGGTCTTTAGAAACACCCATATGCATTTCATAACCAGAAACTTTATGGCTAGTTTCAAGGCAGGTCCCACTGGTTTCGCGCAAGGTTTTCGGCCCCTTCATCACGGTTTTCATGGGCAAAAGACCCAACCCGTCCATAGATTTTATCTTGCCTTCAATCCCGTCTGGATCACAAACTTCTTGGCCCAACATCTGATAGCCACCGCATAACCCCACCACACGGCCCCCGCGGCGCACATGGGCTTTGATATCAATATCCCAACCTTGCTCATACATATAAGCCAAATCTGCCAAGGTGGCTTTAGAACCGGGCAATAAAATCACATCCCCATCAGCGGGTAAGGCAGAGCCTGCCTCAACAATTACCACATCCACGTCATTTTCAGCGCGCAGTGGGTCAAGATCATCAAAATTGGCAATTCTGGAAAAACGCGGCACGATAATTTTAATCGATTTTTCGCCGGCCTGTTTTTTGCGATTATCAAGGCTCATGGCATCTTCATCTGGCAATAAAGACGCCTCTTTAAAATAAGGAACGATACCGAAACAGTCTTGATCGCACTGATCTTTAATAATATCGAGCGCAGATGTAAAGAGGCTCGGGTCCCCGCGAAACTTATTGATCAAATAACCTTTGGTGCGAAGCTTTTCACTCTCACTAATCAGGCAATGTGTCCCCACAATTGAGGCGATTACCCCGCCGCGATCAATATCACCTATTAAGATAACAGGAATGTCAGCGGCCTCGGCAAAGCCCATATTGGCAATGTCGGATTTGCGCAAATTCACTTCTGCCGCACTGCCTGCGCCTTCCACCAAAACCAGATCAGCCGTTTCAGCCAATTTATGAAAGCTTTCCAACACCTTAGGCATCAGGCTGAGCTTAAGCTTGGTATAATCACGCGCTGTGGCATTGCCCACAACTTCGCCTTGGACCACAACTTGAGAGCCCACATCACTTTGTGGTTTTAACAATACCGGGTTCATATGGATGGATAAATCAAGGCCGCAGGCGCGTGCTTGTAAGGCTTGTGCACGCCCAATCTCGCCGCCCTCACGGGTCACTGCCGCATTATTGGACATATTTTGCGGCTTAAACGGAGCAACCTTTAGACCACGGCGCACAAAAGCACGACATAATCCCGCCACCAAAAGCGATTTTCCCACATCAGAGCCCGTGCCCTGAAACATGAGGGCTTTTGGCGATTTTGGCATTTTTTACTGCGTTTCTAGAGCTGACAGGGTGGAGCGCAAGCTATCAGCAGCCGGATTGCTCACCGCACCTTCAATAACGATTTGGCGTGGCTCAACGATTTCAGAATAAAAAGCCTCGTTTAAATCTTTACGTTTAGCAAAAACGGACCCTTCCAAAGCCCCGCCGCCAAACAGGCCGCGATCTAGTGAAAAGGCAATGATATCAGCGCCCATTGCCGTTGTCGCAGCCCCTTCAACAGAGCCACCAAAACTGCCAATGACCACACCGGCTTCTGCACCGGCTTTAAATTGATCCTGCAAAATTGCCTCTAGCCCCACATGGGTGCGAATAACCAAGATCATCTGACTGTCTTTTAGCCCGATTTGAAAGCCCACACTGCCACCGCCCATGGTGTAAAAGGCCGGATAGCTCCATGTGCCGTCTTGTTTTTTTGCCAACAAGACCGCATTACCATATTCACCACCAATGATGAAACCGCCTTTTAAAAGGCGTGGCACAATCACAACACCAACTGCTTTATTAAAAGCTTCATTGAGCTCTGGGTAATGTTTCGAACCCAAAACATGACGGGTCGTTGCTTCTGCTTCCAGCAAAATCTGGATGGCATCTTGTTCAACAGCATGTGCTTTATTAAACGATAACAGCGTGAAAACAGCGCAGACAACAGCCAATAAGCGTTTCATGGGTCCAAATCCTTAAATTAATCGGGCAGAGATCAGCTCATAGAATGTCTTAAATTCCTAAAGAAATCCCTAAAATTCCACACCGGGTTGCGCTTTAATACCGCTTCTAAAGGGATGTTTCACCAAAGTCATTTCCGTTGCCAGTTCTGCCACATCGAGCAGTTTTTCAGAGGCATGACGCCCAGTGAGCACCACATGGACCAGATCGGGGCGGTTTTCAAGGCATTCAAGCACGTCATCTTCACTGATATAGTCATAACGCATAGCCACATTGATCTCATCAAGGATCACCATACGGTATTCCCCGCTTTCAATCATTTCTTTGGCTGCTGCCCATGCTTTTTGTGCCGCGGCAATATCGCGCTCTTTATCTTGGGTCTCCCATGTAAAACCTTCGCCCATGGCCTTAAAAGTCACTTGGTCTGGAAAGCCCTCAAACACACGGCGCTCTGCGGTATCCCATGCCCCTTTAATAAACTGGATCACACCAACCTTAAAACCATGGCCCACACAACGAAGCGCCATACCAAAAGCGGATGAAGATTTGCCCTTACCTTTGCCCGTATGGACAATCACAAGGCCTTTTTCATCAATCTTTTTTTCCATCATTCTGTCGCGGGCCGCTTTCTTTTTCGCCATTTTGCTGGCGTGCTTTTGCAGGTCTTCTTCTGACATGGGCTTTATCCTTATGAAACAATGATCTCCACTCAATATAAGAGCCCCTAAAGAATTCGCAATCAGCAATTCACATCTAAGAGGTTTCTGTATATATTAGGAACATATTATTTAATGGAGCTTTGATCACCATGCGTTTTATACTCCCCCTTCTCAGCCTGATCCTTTTAAGCGGGCAAGCCCTAGGCCTTGAAATTCAAAAAGTCACAGAAGATGTCTACGCTTTAGTGGGGGAGAAAAAGCAGCGCTCCGCCAGTAATCTTGCCAATAATGCCACCTTCGGCGTGGTTGTTACAAAAGAAGGTATTGTGCTGGTTGATCCGGGCGGGAGCTATAAAGGGGCTAAAGTTATCCATGAAACCCTTAAGACCATCAGTGACCAACCTGTTAAAATTGTCATTAATACAGGCGGGCAAGACCATCGCTGGCTGGGCAATAGCTATTGGAAAGAACAAGGCGCGCAAATCATTGCCTCAAACGCCGCTGTTGAAGACCATAAAGAGCGCGAATCCATGCATTTCACAGCCTTGCGCAATTTTTTAGGCTCTGAACTTGATGGGACAGAAGCGGTTTATGCCGATACCACTTTCGATACGACTTACAGCTTTAGCCTTGGCGGGCTCGCTTTTGAAATCCACCATAAAGGCCAAGCCCATACACCGGGCGACAGCTTTGTCTGGCTAAAAGAGAAAAACACACTCTTTAGTGGCGATATCATCTATGTGGAGCGCCTGCTCGGTATTGGCAGTATGTCTCATTCTGGGACATGGATCGACGTTTTTGAGGCCTTAGCTAGCTTTAAGCCCAACCATATCATCCCCGGTCACGGTCATGCCACCAGCCTTAAACAGGCCAAGGCTGATACCTATAATTATTTATTAAATATCCGAAATAAAATGCGCAGCCATATTGATGAGGGCAAGGATATCATCACAGCGCCTAAAATCGATCAATCTGCTTTTTCCCATCTGGAGCAGTTTTCTTCACTGGCCGGGCGCAATGCCCAGCAAGTCTTTAGCGAGATGGAATGGGAGTAAGTTTTTACTCTTATAAAATCGCAATTAAGGCCACAAAGGCTGCATTAACGCAACATGCCGCCACATAAGTCTGTAGCGCACGTTTGATGTCTTTGGGGATCACACGTGCGCGACCCTCCCCGATCCATTCATCATTGACTTGGCCTTCGCGATATTTGCGCGGGCCTGCCAAAGAAATATCCAACGCACCAGCCATGGCCCCTTCAGGCCAACCCGCATTGGGCGAGCGATGTTTGCGCGCATCGCGCACCATGGTTTTTAAGGATTTTAGCGGGCTTGAAGTCGGCACGAAAAAAGACCCTAAGAAAATCCATAAACCCGCCAAGCGCGCCGGGATCAGATTGAGAATGTCATCAAGGCGCGCCGCTGTAAAACCAAAGGATTTATAGCGTTCTGACTTATGACCGATCATGGAATCCATAGTGTTGACCGCTTTGTAAATCAATAAGCCCGGGAAACCAAACAGCACATACCAAAAGACAGGTGCCACCACCGCATCACCGAAATTCTCCGCTAATGACTCAATAGCAGCGCGCGCGACCCCATGGTTATCAAGCTGGTCAGGATCACGCCCGACAATATGGCTCACCGCTTCACGCCCGGCAGAAAGCCCCTCTTTATTTAACGCAATGCCAACACGGCGCACATAAGAAAACAGGCTGCGCTGGGCCACCAAGGAAATGACCAAGAATAGCTCTAACACCCAGCCAAAGGGATAATTCTGCCCAAGCCATGCCACAGCCATACCAATAATCCAGCAAAGCGAAACAATCACAGCCACCACGACAAACCCGCGAATGGCCCGATTTACTTCTGAGCGAGAGGTCCGATTAAGCTTTCCTTCTAAAAGCGAAATCAAATCGCCAATCCAGACAACCGGATGTTTGATCATTTTAAACAAACGGTTCATATCACCCACATACACATCCAGTGCAAGGGCGGCTAAGAGCAGCCATAAAGGGTCGTAAGTATCAAAGGAAATCAAGGAGTCTGTGGCGATCATTATTCAGGCAATGCTTTCAAATCTTCTTTTAAGCGCTCAATATCTTCTTCGCTATATACCTGAACCCCATTTTCTTTCAAGAGGCTCGCACATATTCCGCTGCCTTTTATTTTAGTAGAGGTAAAATGACCATCATAAATCAGGTTCACCCCACAAGACGGGCTGCGCTCTTTTAACAAGGCAAAACCGATATGGTGTTTTTTTACCAGCTTCAAGGCCTCTTGGGCGCCACGCTTAAAGGCTGCTGTAAATTCTTCCCCGTCTTTTGAAAAAATACGCCCTGTTTTTAAATCACGCTCACACGGCTTTCTGGGTACAGATAATCCACCTGCCACTTCAGGACATAATACAATCAAACGATCTTGTGCGCGCCATTGGGCCAAGATGGGATCAGCAATTTTCTGATCCCCCCCATCATACCGCACAGCCTCTCCATAAAGGCAGGCACTTATGAGTATCTTTTCCACGCTGATGAACTATTCACGACGGCTTAATGATTTTTTGCGCGCCGCCGCCGCTTTATCATGGGCAGCAGCACGTTTTTTAAGGGTGCGCATACTTTTGCGGCGGCCCTCTTCAGCGATCAAAGCTTCCACATGGCGGCCTTGGAACAGCTTAATACCGTTATCGCGCCCAAATTCAATGGATTCTTCGGTGTCACATCGGCTCATGATAATACGGTCCGCCCCAGTGAGCATGATCTGGCGAATAACCCGGTCTTTTAAATCATGACCACCATTTACAATATCAGGTGACCAGATCAGCTTGATCATATCGGCTTCAAGGCGTTCACGATCAATGAAAGGCAAGGTCTTATAATTCACCCCATCAATACAAATGCGATAGCCGCGCTCTTTTACATATTCACGCGCAAAGAGATAAGCGTTTAAATCACTGAAAATATCAAGTTGTTGCAACTCCAAAACGATATTGCCGCGCATGGCCGCAATCACATTTTCATCAAACTTCATAAAATCGGTTGAAAGCAAGGTGCCCACATTCAAATTGATGCTGATATCACCGGTAATATCGCGATCTTCCGTGCGGCTTAACAAAGAAAGCACGCGGCGATCCAATGTTTCGGTCAAATGCTGGAAAAGCCAAGGCGAGGAAGTCAAATTCACACCGGGCAATAAGGTTTCGCGCAAATCCGTAATGGAGATAAACAACTCACTAAACTGTTGGGTCGGGATCAGTTGCGGACCTTCAACCGAACAGACATATTGACGGCGCACCATATTGGTCAAATCCGCCACTTTAAGCGATTCCACCACACGGTCCAAAATACGCGGCGTCATGCGCTCACCCGTATCCTGCTTGGCTTTAAGGGCTGCTTTTACATCATGGCCAGCCCCACCGCCAGCGCGGGCATTTTTCTCTGTATCGACCATTTTGCGCGCCATATTAACAATGGCTTCATAGTCGCTTTCAACATCATACCAAGTGCTAAACCCCTTCCCGTCGATTTCTTCTTCCGCCATTAACGGATCATCGCCAAACAGGAATTTCACCTTATCAATGGCCTGTTCCACCTGCCCCATGGCTTCAGTTTTAAAGACAAAGATAATATCGGCATTTTCAAACACAAAGATTTGGCCGAGCAATTCCTTAACCATGGCTTCAAACGCATCAGCCGCCACACGGATGTGATGCTCGCGTCGGTTAAACGGGCGCAGTTTGGACAGGTTGAAATGCACCATTTCACGACCTTGGCGATGATGCTCAAGGCGGCGGATATAATCTAAAAAGAGGCTTTCCTGATTTTGTGCGCTCATTTTCTTATACCCCCTTTACCGAAGCTGCGGTTTTTTGGGTCATGGCCCCGACCAGACGGTCCACAAAGAAGCCTTGAAAGCGTTGAACCCCTAATTGTAGGCCAAAACGCACCGCTTCTTCACTATCCACCAGTGCAATAATGATCTTGTCTGCCCCGATGCTATGGATCAATTCGCGCATTTCACCCAGCCCTTCTTTGGTGGCTGAACCGCCCAAACGATCCCCCCAAGCAATTTTATAAAAATCTGCTTTCAACATAGAGGGATCAAAATAATCCATCACAAGAGGCTGCAAGCTATCAATCAAGACTTTATAGCCGCGCGCTTGAAGCAGGTCGCGCACTTCTTCATAGGCAAAAATATTGGAAAACACATCTGCGGGCTGAAGCTCAATAATCACACGGTGGGCTTGTTCGCCAACAAAATGGTCAAAAAGCTGAAAGTCTTTGGAATGAACGGTCTGGATATTCAGGTTCAAACTGATGTTTTTTGGCAGATCATCCATGGTCTGGCTGCGCAACATATGGAGCACGCGCTGATCAAGAATGGTGGTTAAAAACTGGAATAACCAGCGGTCTGCCAATAAATCAATCTTTGGCGCAACCACTTTGCGCAAATCCGCAATAGAGACAAAATACTCACGAAACAGAAGCTGGCCTTGGCCTGTTGCCCCGATCAATACAGCTGATTGATGACGCATGAGCGGGCGGGCATCTAGTTTTCGAAAACCACGTGCTAAATAATCAAGGTTTTTAGGGGTAAGCTTCTCATCATCCATGGAAGCTGTGCCAAATTCCATGGACTGGCGCTTACCTGCCAAGACACTGCTGACCACGGCTTCTTTGAAATATTCGAAATCTTCTTCTAAATCATACCATGTGGAAAAAGCCTCTTCCCCACTGATATCGCGCCGCTCAATAAGCGGGTCTGCCTTAAACATGGTGCGAATGGAGGCTAACGCGCGATCAATCTCTTCCACTTTGTTGTTTGGGCAGGTCAAAACGATATCGAAATTACCCAAGACAAACAGTTCTGACAGATGGGCCAGGGTGATATTGTCAAAAGTGCGCTCTGCAATGCGGATATAATCCGGTTTTTTGTTGGTTCTTTGCAATTGAGACAGGTGAATATGGATTGCACATTGCCCTGCTGGTTTTTTTTCAAGGATTTGCAGATTTTCCAAGAGCTTATTTTCAGGCCCATTCGTATCCGCCCGAATTGCCCGCATCACCTGTGAATCTGTCAGTTTTTGTGCCATTTTATCCCATTTCCACCCAAAGAACGTCAGCCTTATTTATTGTGAATGTAACATAGAGATAAAACTGTTCATAAAAAATTAAAATCATCTATGTTTTTATTGTGATGAATGCTACATCAATTCACGACTGATCACAGGGGAGAATAAGCTCGTGCATATGCGTAAACGTATTTTGGTAACTGGTGGTGCCGGATTTTTAGGCTCGCACCTTTGCGAACGTCTCCTCAATGAAGGTCATGATGTGATTTGCGCCGATAATTTCTTTACAGGCAGCAAAGATAATATCCGCCATCTGCTCGATAACCCGTATTTCGAGCTCATGCGCCATGATGTCACCTTCCCGCTTTTTGTCGAAGTGGATGAAATTTACAATCTGGCTTGTCCGGCTTCGCCGATCCATTATCAACATGATCCGGTCCAAACCACCAAAACCAGCGTTCATGGTGCGATTAATGTCTTGGGCCTTGCCAAACGTGTTGGGGCCAAGGTGTTCCAAGCCTCCACCAGTGAAGTCTATGGCGATCCTGAAATTCACCCCCAGCCAGAAGAATATCGCGGCAATGTAAACCCCATCGGCCCGCGTGCCTGTTATGACGAAGGTAAACGTTGCGCTGAAACGCTGTTTTTTGATTATCACCGCCAACATGGGGTCAATATCCGTGTGGCGCGTATTTTCAACACCTATGGCCCACGCATGCACCCCAATGATGGGCGTGTGGTTTCAAACTTCATCATGCAGGCCTTGCGCAATGAGCCCATCACTATTTATGGCGATGGTTCACAAACCCGCTCATTCTGTTATTGCAGTGATTTAATTGATGGTTTTGTGCGCTTGATGGCGGCTGATAATGCCGTAACCGGCCCGATTAATTTGGGTAATCCGGGAGAATTCACCATTAAGCAGTTGGCTGAAATGGTAATAGAGCTGACAAATTCAAAATCCACTCTCACTTTTGAAGATTTGCCCGTTGATGACCCGCTGCAACGCAAGCCCATCATTGATAAGGCACAAAAGCATCTTGAATGGGAACCAAAAATCAAACTGGAAGACGGCCTGAAAAAGACCATCGCCTTTTTTGAAAAGATGGTTTGATCATTGCCTAAAAGGCTGACAAACGTTTAATAACGGCGCAAAGACTGACTTTCCATGAAACGGATTGTTTCAGCAACTTTTTCCCAGTGGCTTTGTTCGGCCTGTTCTTTTGCCCCGTCATAACCCAGCGCATTGACCAGCAAATGGGCCAGCTCATCTGTGCGGGTTTCTTGTTTAGGGTGAGTATAGCGGTTTGCCCGTTTGGTTGAGAGTGTTGTAAACATCGCATTCCCTTTCGTTGATTAATCAACTTTTTTCGAATGAGTAAGCAAATTACCTTTGCTTTATGTCTTATTTTTTAAAGATGTATGAACGTTTCGATATAGTTTCAATATAAAGATTATAAAAAAAAGCCCCAACCTGTGGGGTGGGACTTTATTTTAACCTACAACATCCAGATGTCTCTCACGCTAAGCCGCGAAAATCGTCTTGCATAAAACGAAGCTCTTCAGCCACATTAAACAGCTGGAATTCCATAGCTGTACAAATGGCGTCATTATATCCAAGGCTGAGTACGAGTTGCTCGGCATAAGCACGGACTTGGGTTTGATTATGAGTTTCTTGTGTGTTCGTTTCTATCGATGCGGAAATCATGACTTACCTCTTAAAGGGTATCTGGTTTTGTTATGATCACATCTAAACACATGATTATTGCCATAGTTTTTCTGTATTTTTTTCAATTGTTTCGAAATATTTCCCTGATAAATAAGCAAGCCCTCTTTTAACCTGAGAAAAGGCAGGCTATAAAGGAGACCTGTCCTTTATTTTGCAAAAGTATCTAACCTTATGGATTTAAACGCCCTTTTTCTAGATGAGCTGAAACGCCATGAAACGGCGCTTCAACAAACGCGCAAACAACTTGCCACACCATTCACCAAATGGGTGGAATTGGCCATTAACTGTTTGAAACATGAGGGAAAGATTATCTTTCTTGGCAATGGTGGCAGCGCCTCAGATGCCCAGCATTTGGCAACAGAATTAACCGTGCGCTACACCAAAAACCGCCCAGCCATGGCAGCCCTTGCACTGACAACTGACACCTCAGCCCTGACCGCTATTGGCAATGATTTTGGCTTTGAGGATCTTTTTTCTCGCCAAATCGAAGCCCTATGTCGCCCGCAAGACCTTGTCATTGGCATTTCCACATCCGGCACCAGCCCCAATGTGATTAAAGCTTTAAAAGCAGCTCAAAAAATCGGTGCTAAAACCATCGGTATGGGCGGGCGCGATGGTGGCGAGCTGCCAAGCCTGTGTGATGTCGCACTTATTGTGCCCCATGAAGAGACCGCGCGCATTCAGGAAATGCATATCACCTTGGGCCATGCCTTTTGCCAAGCCCTTGAAAATGAATTTGGAAATGAATAAACCATGTCCCAACATGCCCATTTGATTGATCTCGTCAGCTCCGAGAAATCTGTCGAAATCCTCTGTGTCGGCGATATTATGCTTGATCGTTTCGTATACGGTTCTGTTGAGCGCATCTCACCTGAAGCGCCTATTCCGGTGTTAAAGATCGAGCGCGAAGATGCCATGCTTGGTGGGGCAGGCAATGTAGTGCGCAACCTTTTAAGCCTTGGGGCAGAGGCGCGGTTTTGCGGGCTTGTGGGTGAAGATGAAGCCGGACGCACCATTGCCGGGCTTTTAAATGAAGATGACCATTGCTGTGCCAATCTTTTGCTTGATAAAAACCGCCCGACCTCAATGAAAACCCGTTTTATGGCCTCAAACCAACAGATGTTGCGCACAGACCATGAAACCGTTGCCCCGCTTTCACAAAACCTACAAGATGACCTCCTCTTAGATGTGGCAGAAAGTCTGGGTAATGCCAAGGTCATGGTGCTGTCTGATTATGGCAAAGGCGTTTTAGAAAGCGAAACCCCGACCCATTTAATCAATCTGGCAAAAAAAGCGGGCATTCCTGTCATTGTTGATCCCAAAGGCATTGATTATTCCAAATATCGCGGGGCCACCCTTGTTACGCCAAACCGCAAGGAACTTTCTGAAGCCAGCCGTATGAAATGTGGGGATGATGCCTCAATCGTTGCAGCAGCGCGCCATATTATTGAGACTTGCGGCATTGAAAATGTACTGGCAACACGCTCCCAAGACGGTATGACATTGGTCACGCGTGGTGGTGATGTGGTGCATCTACCCACTCAAGCGCGTGAAGTTTTTGATGTTTCTGGTGCGGGTGACACGGTTGTCGCCAGTCTGGCCTTAGCCCTTGCCCATGGCGCTTCCCTAAGTGATGGGGCAAAACTTGCCAATGTGGCAGCAGGCATTGTGGTTGCCAAGATCGGTACCGCCAGCGTTTATAGCGAAGAGCTTATCGAAGCCCTGCATCATCAGGACCTTTCCCAAGCTGAAGCCAAAATTGTGCAAAAAGCCCCTGCCAAAGACCGTATCACGCGCTGGCAGACCCAGGGTAAAACCGTCGGCTTTACCAATGGCTGTTTTGACCTGCTCCATCCCGGACATATTTCGCTTTTGAAACAATCTGCTTCTCAATGTGATAAACTCATTGTTGGGCTCAATAGCGATGCTTCTGTGAAACGCTTAAAAGGCGATGAGCGGCCTTTACAAAATGAAATGGCGCGCGCAACCGTGCTGTCTTCGCTTGCCTGTGTGGATATGGTGGTGATCTTTGATGAAGACACCCCGCTTGAGCTCTTATCCCATCTCTTGCCTGATGTTTTAGTTAAGGGAGCGGATTACACCATTGACCAAGTAGTCGGGGCTGATTTGATCCAGCAAAATGGCGGTCGTGTCTTTCTTGCCAATTTAGAAGATGGTTTTTCCACCACTAATACGGTGAATAAGCTAAAGAAAAGCTGATACTTAACGTTTTTGCCCAATCACATCACAATAAGCGTGCCATGTGGCATGACCGATGAGGGGAAAGGCCAAAATAAGGCCCACCCCGGTGATTAAGCCTAAAAACATGATCAAAACGATCAAGCCAGCCCATAAAACCATCGCTTTAAAATTAATCACCACCGCATAAGCACTGGTGAGCATGGCCGGAATAAGCACGGTTTTGCGATCAATCATCATGGGCAAGGAAAAAGAGCCTGTGAAAAAGATGATACTGGCAAAGACAGCGCCCAAGCCTACAATCATCAAGGCAAAATCAATCCCTTCTTGAGAGAACATACGCTCCATAATCGGCTCAGCCTCGGGCATAACCCCGGGAAAGGCGATGGCAAAAAGCGTAAAAGACAGTCTGATCCAAACCATAAAGAGAAAAACTTGCGCAATCCCGATCGCCATAATGGAATAAGTATTGCGCTGAAAGCCCAATAACGCATGGGTTAAGGCAAAAGGCTCGCCGCGTTGACAGCGCAGACTGCCTTCATAAAACCCCACCGCAATAGCAGGCCCTACCAGTAAAAAACCAGAAAGGGCGGGCAAGATAAGATAGGGCAGCTCCATAACATAAAAGCCAAATGAGATCAGAAGGCCGAGCATTAAAAAAAGGGCAGCATAAAATGTGCTTACCCTTTTCAATTCTTTCACATCGGCCCAGCCTTTTGACAGCCATTCAAACACCCGTGTGGTGTCGATCTTTCTTGGCAAGGCCATCTCATCTACCAAATAGGTTTGAGACGGCGTATCTTTTATATCATTCATCAGGACCCTCCTCTCCCATCACTTGTAAATACGCATGCCATGTGGCGTGTCCAATAAGAGGAAAGGCAAAAATCAGCCCTAAACCCGTAACCAGCGCGGTAAACATGATCGCGGTAATCATCGCTGCCCATAAGATCATCACGTGGAAATTCTTGATCACTGCATATGCGCTCGTCACCATCGCCGGGATCAACATGGTTTTGCGCCCGACCATTAAAGGTAGGGAAAATGCACCAGTGAGGAAAATACCCGCGGCAAAAATGCTGCCTTCTGCCAGTAACATCAGGCCAAAATGCAACCCTTCCATGGAAAAGGTACGCTCAATAATATGGCCCCACTCCGGCATGATCCCGGGAAAGGAAATGGCAAAAACCGTAAAGGCCATTTTAATCCAGATCATAAAGAGGAACACTTGGGCAATACCGATGGCCATAATCGCCAATGTATTGCGCCGAAACCCGCCCAGCGCATGGATCAGCGTAAAAGGTTCGCCATTTTGGCGACGTCGACTGCCTTCATAAAACCCCACCGCAATGGCAGGCCCCACCAGCAAGAATCCGGTCAATGAGGGTAAAATCAGATAGGGCAGCCCCATAAAATAAAAGCCAAATGAGATAAACAGACCGATAAATAAAAACAGCCCCGCATAAGCCATTGAGGTTTTCCTCAATAGTTTCATATCGGTCCAGCCTTTTGACAGCCACATAAAGACATCTTCTGTCTGGACCTTGCGCACATAGGCCATCTCCGGCACAAGAAAGCTCTGGCGCACTTTTGCGGGTTGTTCGGTCATATCCCCTCCCAAGAAATAGCTATTTTGCTATTATTTACTTATAATTATTTAGGGCGCAAACTCATAAAATAGACTTGCTTTGGTTTATCATAAATATAGGCAAGACAAGGAAAAGACTTGCAGGAAGTACCTGTACTTTCAAAAGGCTTTGACGCTGTATTTGCCTATATTTTTGATAAATCCCTAAAGGGACGGGATTACTTTGAGGATGGGCCGCGTTATAAAACCCTTAAAGTGCACGCACTTCTGCGGGTTTCATGCCTCACCCATCCTCAAAGTAATCTCCGCCAAACAAGTCTATTTTATGAGTTTACGCCCTTGATTAAACCATAGAGAGGTGCTTTATGGCAAGTTTACGTGTATTTAAAGGCGATATCACACAATTAGATGTGGATTGTATCGTCAATGCAGCCAATTCTTCCCTGCTTGGTGGAGGTGGTGTGGATGGGGCCATTCACCTTGCTGGCGGACCTGCCCTGTTAGACGAATGTAAAAGCCTTGGCGGTTGTGAAACAGGCCAAGCGAAAATCACCAAAGGCTATCATCTTAAAGCGCGCCATATCATCCATACTGTCGGACCCATCTGGCATGAACATTCCCCAAATGAAGCCGACCAGTTATTACTTAGCTGCTATCTCAATAGCCTTAAGCTTTGCTTGAAGAAAAATTTACAAACCATTGCTTTTCCAGCAATTTCTACTGGTATATATGGCTTTCCACCAAAGCGCGCAGCCCCGCTTGTGGTGAAAAATGTCCGAGATTTTTGCCGAAATCATCCAGAACTTAAAGAGGTGATTTTCTGTTGTTTCGATATCGAAAATAAATCTCTTTATGAAGAAGCTTTAAGACACTAAGCTCATTCCTTCAAGACAATCACATCCATGGCGTGATCCACCCCAACAACCTTGCGATCTTTGCGCAGCTCCCATAACTCTTTTGCATTTTCATAACCTTGGGCCATGGCACATTCTAGCGTCATGGCTGTAGCAATGGCGCGCACGCCTTCAAGCTTGGTTTGTTTTTCCATCTTGGCAGACACATTGGCTGCATCCCCAATCACCCCAAAGACAATGGGCCCAGATGCACAAGAAGCATGGATCACCACCGGATCAAGCCCTTGGCGAACGCGGTCCTCATTCCATTTATCTGAAGCTTTAATAATATCTTCCATGGCTTTTAAGGCCTGTATAGCATGGGTCTTAGAGGCTTGTAACACCCCGAAATAAGCCATAATGCCATCACCGGTAAATTTATCCACATGCCCGCCACAGCCTGAAATCACTGGCACAATGCGCGCGTGATATTCAGTAATTAACGCGATTTGTTCTTGTGGGGTGGAGCGCTGGGTAAGTGGGGTAAAGCCCCGGATATCCACATTTAAGATTGACGCTTCGCGCGACACCACATCCCCGATTGAGGCATCACTTTCTGAATTTTTAATTTGCTCTGCCAGATCATCAGAGAAAAAACGCGATAAGGATTGCGCCGCTTGGCCTTGTGTAACCGCCTGTTTTAATAAAACCCGCGCGCGCAAAGTCGCAATCGCCAAAATCAACGAGACCATGATAATAGAGACAATCTTGTCAAACTCAGCGCCCAGC
Source organism: Candidatus Terasakiella magnetica (assembly GCF_900093605.1). NCBI lineage: Bacteria > Pseudomonadati > Pseudomonadota > Alphaproteobacteria > Rhodospirillales > Terasakiellaceae > Terasakiella > Terasakiella magnetica. The sequence goes on along the minus strand of NZ_FLYE01000012.1, from coordinate 231,617 downwards.
AACACACTGTTTGAGGTCAAATAATGTACATAATCACGCGTGAGCATGGTGTTCATATCATCCTTGATCACCACATAAGCCACCATACCCCCCCAGCCCACAACAGCGGCCAAACCAGAAAGCAGAATATAGCGCGCTTCAAAACGCAACGCGCGCAAGGCAATGAAAATAAAGATATAAAGAACCGTTGGCGCTTTTAAATAAAAGCTCGGGGGCTGCATATATTGGATATGAAAACTAAAGATCGTGCCAAATAAAAGTAAAATATCAGCCACAATGGACAGGCTGATCATCCACCCGCTTAATCTCATGCGATAGCTTAGATAAAGGCGCAGCAGTGTAAAGGCCAAATAAATCGATAAGACATAAGGCACCGGCGCAAAAGCCGCATCGGGATGAAAGGTCTTGGGCGAAATGGCATAAAGCGTGCCAAAGGTCAGCACCACAAGCAGCTGAATCCAGCCGACCAATTGCTCAGACACATTTTGCTGCTCAACAATTGCGCCTTGCACCCTTTTGGGCACATCGCGCTCATTAGGATCGCCAACAAAACGGCAGATAAGGGTGTGCAGCATCATATTTTTAAGGCACCAGTTTATAGCCGCCGGGCTCTGTTACCAAGATTTGCGCGTTTGAGGGATCTTTCTCAATTTTTTGGCGCAAGCGATAAACATGGGTTTCCAGCGTATGGGTTGTCACCCCGGCATTATAGCCCCAGACTTCATCAAGCAACACATCGCGCCCCACAACCTTGCCACCCGCGCGATAGAGATACTTGATAATATTAGTCTCTTTATCTGTCAGGCGAATTTTTTGCTCGGTGTCATTTTCCACCAATAATTTGGCAGCGGGCTGAAACATATAAGGCCCCACCGTAAAGGTCGCATCTTCGCTTTGTTCATGTTGACGCAGGTGCGCACGAATGCGGGCAAGCAAAATGCCTAAGCGAAATGGCTTGGTGATATAATCATTGGCCCCTGCATCAAGGCCAAGGATAGTATCGGCGTCCGTATCAGCCCCTGTTAGCATGATAATGGGGCATTTCACCCCTTGTTTGCGCATTAAGCGACATACATCACGCCCATCCATATCGGGCAGGCCTACATCAAGGATGACCACATCAAAGGGGCCTTCTTTGGTGATTTCCAACGCGCTTGTGGCCCCATCGGCCTCAGCAACTTCAAAATCTTCATGCAGTTGCAGCTGCTCAGAAAGCATTTGGCGCAATGAGTCATCATCATCAACCAGAAGAACACGCTTAACGTTGGACATAACTTCCCCACAACAATCGGTAAAATTCACAACTAAAAGCACCATACCAAGGAAAAAATATCCCGTATAGAGCCCAAAGTGCCTGATAACACTATTGTGAATTTACCCATATGGGCCTACATATGGAGACCAATTTATAAAAGTTATACGTTTAAAAAAATGCCCCATCGCCTTTCCATCACATTAAGTGACACTGACAGCACTGATTATACCCCTTCCCTTTTGGCCGTAGACCGCGCCTTAAGTGACCTGCGCCGCGGACAAATTGTCGCCATTCAAGGCGATGGTGATGAAGTAACCCTGACATTGGCCGCTGAAGGGGCAACCAAAACGGCGATTGAACGGCTTAAAAGCTTATCTGGTGGCTTTCCCCATCTGATTTTAACAACCGCGCGTGTCCATACCTTGGGCTTAGGCAGTTTTTCAACCAAGGCCGTGCGCGCCGAAATGGGTAAAGCCATGCGCCCCGACCTGATTGAAGGTCTGGTCAATCCTTTAGCCCGCATTTCAAAAAACGATTTCTTTGATATTCCTTTTAGTGAGGTGGCTTTGCAAAGTGGCGAGAGTGCCTCTATTGGTTTGGCTAAACTCTCGCGCCTGATCCCGGCTTCCATCAGCGCCACCATTAAAAATGATGATTTTAAGGGGTTTGTTGAGGCTGAAAATCTCACAGGTCTTAAAAAAGAAGATATCTTTGGCTATGAAGAAGCCGCAGCACGCTCGCTTCGCGCGGTTAGTGACGCACAAGTACCTTTAGCAGATGCGCCAAACACCAAGATTGTCGCCTTTCGTCCCTCAGATGGCGGGATTGAACATTTTGCCATCATCATTGGGGAGCCTAACCCGGCTGATCCGGTCTTGATCCGTATCCATTCAGAATGTTTTACAGGCGATTTGGTCGGCTCGCTTCGCTGTGATTGTGGTGATCAATTGCGTGGTGCCATTCGCTCCATTGCCGATCATGGCAGTGGTATTTTGCTTTATCTTGCCCAAGAAGGCCGCGGTATTGGTCTGGTCAATAAATTGCGCGCCTATAAACTGCAAGATACTGGCGTTGATACGTTTGATGCCAATGAACAACTCGGGTTTGATGCAGATGAGCGGGTTTACCTGCCTGCGGCCCAGATGTTAGACCATCTTGGGGTCAATCAAGTGCGCCTGATGACCAATAACCCTGAAAAAGTCAGCGTGTTAAAAAGCTGTGATGTGGATGTGATTGAACGTGTGGAACATGCTTTTCCCACCAATCAGCATAACGAGCCTTACATTGTCGCCAAGGCCACCAAGGGCGGGCATTACCTTTAAAGATGGAGGGCATAAGGGGAAAAAATCACCCCCCAATTCTGCGGTAAATTTTGCCCTCACCCTCTTAGTATTTATATAAGTAATTGAAAAACCATAATAATTATTTTGGCACGGTCTCTGCATAGTAAAGCTCAAAATATAATTTAGAGCGATACCTAGAGCAATCGGAGCCAAAATATGGTCGATAGCGTACATACACAAATAGCCTATGCTCCTTCGGAAGCAGGCAATGATAAAAAACTCAGTGAAGAAGATGCTGAAAAAGAATTCAGCTTTTTCGGTGATGATGGGTTTTCTTTTTTAGACTTTGTTGATGTGATTAACCCGCTTCAACATATCCCTGTTGTTTCAACAGCTTATCGAAGCTTAACCGGTGATGAGATCGATCCCGGGGCACGCTTGGCAGGCGGCACCCTTTTTGGCGGCCCCATTGGTTTAGCAGCTTCTGCCTTTAACGTACTTTTAGATCATAATACGGGCATGGATGCGGGTGAACATGTGGTGGCCTGGTTTGATGGCGATGAAGCCCCCACAAAAAACCCCACCATGATGGCCCAAAATGGTCAACCAGCCCCAAACCCGGCAATGTCCAGCTTTGCCCCCTTGCCTGTTCCCGATAGTGAAGCTGATGCTTTTGCTGCTGGGGAAGCCAGTTTGCGCATGGCAAAATTGCAAGAATTTATGAACCCGGCCTTGGCAAAAGAAGTCCCTATGGAAAGCCACGCTATGCCTGAAGCACAAGGTGCAGGCTCAGCCGGCACGTGGGAGCCACCGCTTAATCAAGCCCATCCTTTCCCAACAGAGCGCACAAGAGCTGGTTCTGCCATGCCCAAAGATATGACGTCGCTTTTCCAAGCGCGCCAGCCCGTTGCTGAGGTGGCCCAAGCCCAAGCTCAGCCCCAAATTCAGCCCAAACCACAGGTGCAAACTCAAACACAAGCTGTTTCGAATTCGCAACAACCTGTGCAACGCTTTCAATCTAAACAATCTTATGAAGAGTCTTCTCTTGCAGCCTTACAGGCTTTTGCCCGTGATGTAAAAGCGCAAAAACAACAGACTCAAGCTCAAGAGGTTGAAAAACAAGTTGTTGCACCCAAGCCCGTTGCCAGCAATACGGCCCAGTTGAGCCAGACACAGAATAATGCCTGGTTTGCAGAGATGATGAGCCAGAATATGGATCAGTATCGCTCAGGCGAAATTAAGGGATAAGGCATGATCCTTCAGGTTACTGGTGATCAGACACTCACCTTTCAGGGGAAAACATATAAGTGCGCGCTTGGTAAAAGCGGGATGACGCAGGATAAATGTGAGGGTGATGGCGCCACACCTCTCGGGACCTATGCGCTTCGCCGTGTGCTTTATCGTGCAGATCGCCTTGAAAAGCCTGAAACCATCCTGAAAACTCACGCCATTAAGTCTTATGATGGCTGGTGTGATGCACCCAACCATCCGCTTTATAACCGCCCGGTCTGCCTGCCTTTTTCAGCCTCTCATGAAAAGCTGAGCCGCGAGGACCATATTTACGATATTATTGTGGTGCTTGGACATAATGATGACCCGCCCATACCCGGCAAAGGCAGTGCCATTTTCTTTCATCTTGCACGCGAGAATTATGAAGGCACAGAAGGCTGTGTAGCGATCAAACGTGCGGATATGTTGGACATATTAGCCACGGTTGATGACACAGCCGTGATTAAGATAACGAAATAAGTTACGCCTTTACCCGTTCACCAAAAACGGCCGTGCCAACACGCACGGAGGTTGCGTCAAAACGAATGGCGGCTTCATAATCCCCACTCATGCCCATGCTGAGTTTCTCAATCCCGTGGCGTTTGGCAATTTCGCGCAAAAAAGCAAAATGCAGGCTGGGCTCTTCCGCAGCCGGCGGAATGCACATGAGCCCCAAGACATTAAGTTTTAATTCATCGCGACACAATGTGATCAATTCATCAGCTTCAGAAAGCAGACAGCCGCCTTTTTGTTCTTCCTCACCCGTATTGATCTGCACATAAACCCCCAGAGACTTGCCTTGTTTCTCCATCTCTTTTGCCAAAGCGCGCGCCAGTTTTGGGCGATCAACCGTTTCAATCACGTCAAACAGCTCAACGGCGTCTTTCACCTTATTGGTTTGCAAACCCCCAATGAGATGCAGCTCAAGATCTGTAAATTCTTCTTTTAACGCAGGCCATTTGCCTTGGGCTTCTTGCACGCGGTTTTCACCAAAGATGCGATGACCAGCCTCTAAAGCAGGGCGGATGGTTTCAACCACATGGACCTTACTCACCGCCACCAGCTCAACCTCATCTGAGGAACGATTGGCGTCTTGTGCTGCCAATTCAATAGAATGCTTCACTTGTGCAAGATTATCTGCAATACCCATAGTCGGCCCTTGATTTATAAATTAGGTAAAGAATGGTTCAGACCGTATCAGAGCTCGCCCTGCGGCTCAATCGATTGAATGGAAAAAAGGCAAAATTACCCTGCCTCATTTTCATGACGGATATGGAACGACTTTTAGACCCAAGCAGTCTCATCCCCCAGATGCCAGCGCAAAGTGCCTTGATTATTCGCCATAAAATCAAATCAGAAAAAATCAATTTAATTAAAAATAACAAAACCTTATGTAAAAAAAATAAAGTGATACTTCTGGTTTCAGATGATGTTGATTTGGCCTTAAACTATGGGCTTGATGGTGTGCATTTTTCGCAAAAAAAGCTCCAAAAGATTGCCCAATGCGGCACTTTTAAAAAACCAAAAGCTAACTTCCTCATCAGCGCGGCCTGTCATAACCTATCTGCAATAAACTGGGCAAATAAGGTGCGCGCCGATATCGCTCTGCTCTCACCTGTTTTTAAAACAAAAAGCCATCCCAAAGCACGCAGCCTTGGGCGTTGGAAGTTTCAACATATGGCGCGCCAATCAATAGCGGCCTGTTACGGCCTTGGCGGGATCAATAAAAAAACCGCCCATACCTTAGCTGCCACAAAAGCCTGTGGATTTGCCGGTATCGGCGGTCTTTTAGATTAATCTTAGCGCTTGAAAGATTAGAAATGGACTTTCAAGCCCGTAATCAACGCCCAGTTTGAGCCTTCATCCGTTTGATTTGGGGAACTATCAGAAGCATCATCTGTTTCAATAGTCACGATTGAACCTGCCAGGGTTACACCCGGGCCCAAGTTATAAGAGGCTGAAACCAGATACATGTCCGTTGTATCTTCAAGCGCTGTTGAAAGGCCTGAATCTTCTGTCGCGCGGTTGAAATATCCAACAGAAAAACCGTAAGGCCCTGTTTTATACGTCACACCCGCTTCCCAAGCCGTTGAGTCTTTACCTGTTACGGTGCCTTTATTATCTGTTTCCAGATAAGATGCTGAAACAGTCAAACCTTGTTGGGCAACCGTAAAGCCAGCGCGCCAGGACTCTTCATTCTTAACCTGATCGGTCCCATCGGTTTCACTGCCAGCAGTTGTTGAGGCAACACCACCACCTGTCAAGCCGCCATCTTCAATGAGCTCGTAGTTCACATCCACATTAACACTCAAACCGTCATAGTCTGCGCTATAAACGATCCCGGCATTATATTGTAAGTCATTGTTCGTATCTAAGGTATCAACAGAGCCCACATTTGTCTCATTGATCAAACCATATGAAAAACCAGCCTGAACACCACCGAGATTAGGGCTCAGGTAAATGACTTTATGACCATCAGATGTATTATGGGTCGTATCAATTTCATCACCCAATGCATTTACGGCAAAAAGCTGATGCACGCCATCATCCATCAAGGCACCAACGTCCCAATGATGATTAGATAGACCGTAAGAAACCCCCATTGTGGAGCCGACTTTCAGCGTCCCCAATGCATCAGACGTGACACTTACATAAGATTCGTCACTCACCCCGTCAGCGCCGCCTGAGCGTTCAATCTCAAAGTTCACACCAACCGTGAGGCCATTATCCAAGCGGGTAGAACCCTTCATAAACAGTTCTACATCAGAAAAAGTCCCGACTTCTGAATAGTTCGCAGCCCCATTATCGCCTTCATTATCTGAATAACCGACCCACTGTTCCATAAAGCCCGAAAACGATAATTTGATCGGATCAGCTGCATTTGCCCCAACGCTGATCAAACTCATAACCGATAGTGCTGCTGTGCCCAATAATAGCTTTATCACTTAGATTCTCCCCTTAAAACCCCATTAGAAAAAATATTTTTATAAATATTTACAGTTGAAATACCACTAAACTTTACATTATGCAAAAAGAAAGGGCGCTAGCCAAAGCCAGCGCCCAATCTTTTCGAAGTCTTTGTAATCTTTTAGATTAGAAAGAAACCGTCACACCAGCAGCTACGCCCCAGTTTGAACCTTCGTCTGTTTGGTTTGCAGAGTTGTCAGAAGCATCGTCTGTATCAACGTTGAATACAGAAGCAGCAACAGAAACGCCAGCACCAAGATCACGTGAACCAGACAGGATCCAAAGCTCAGATTCGTCTTCTTTCGCAGAAGACAGACCAGAGTCATCATTAGATGCACTCAAGTAACCCAAAGAAACAGCATATGGGCCAGTTGCGTAAGCAACACCAGCTTCCCAAGCTTCAGAATCTTTGTCAGTTACGCCGCCAACATTATCTTTTTCAAGGTAAGCTGCAGTAACAGTGAAACCAGCAACGCCTACAGAAACACCACCACGAAGAGTTTCTTCGTTTTTGATTTGGTCAATAGAAGATGTAGCTGTACCGTCTGTTGCAGATGAAGCAACACCGCCACCAGTCAAACCACCATATTCAACAAATACGTAGCTCAAGTCAGCGCCAACAGTAACACCGTCAAAGTCACCAGAGTATGCGATTGCTGCATCATACTGAATGTCGTTGCCAGAAGTCTGCAAGTTAGCAGAACCAACGTTAGACTCGTTTACAAGACCGTAAGATACACCAGCTTGAACACCACCAAAGTTTGGTGTTAGGTAAACAACTTTGTGACCGTCGCTACCTGAAGTTTCTGTAGAGAGATCGTTGCCCAAAGAGTTTTGTGCAAAAGTTGTCGCATCTGTGCCAGAAAGACCAAGACCTACGTCACCGTGCAGAGTGTTGAAACCGTAAGCAGCACCTTTTGTAGAACCGATCTTAACAGTACCCAAAGCATCAGAAGAAACAGACAAGAATGTATCGTCTGAAACGCCATCAGTACCGCCTGAACGCTCAGCTTCGATTTTAACAGCAACAGTTAAGCCATTGTCAAGTTTAGTTGAACCTGAGAAGTGAACTTCAGCATCAGAGAATGTGCCAACTTCTGAGTAGTTAGCCGCACCGTTGTCGCCTTCGTTATCAGAGTAACCAGCCCACTGGTTCATGAAACCAGAGATAGACAGTTTAATTGGGTCAGCGGCTTGTGCAGAAGAAACTGCAGCAAATGCTACGAGAGCAGTAGAAGCTACGAGAAGCTTTTTCATTTTTAATCCTTTAGTTTAAGTATTTGAGTTGTTCTTACCTTCCTACTCTATACATAATCTTTTTGCAGTGCGGTGTGAAGAAATTGTGACAAATTTTTGACTTAAAACCATCACGATGTTGCAAAATTACAACGTTGATAAATGCTGCTTTATGAGGCCACAAAACAAAAAGAAAGGGCGTTGACTTGAAGCCAACGCCCTAACTTTAAAGCTTTTATTCTAAATCTTTATCAGATTAGAAAGAAACTTTCAAACCAGCAACTACAGCCCAGTTAGAGCCTTCGTCTGTTTGGTTTGCAGCGTTGTCAGATGCATCGTCTTCGTCGAAGTTGATGACAGAACCGATCATAGTTACGCCAGCGCCGAGGTTGTAAGAACCAGAAGCAACCCACAGCTCAGAAGTATCTTCTTGAGCAGCAGCTGTACCATCGTCGTCTTGTTCAACTTTTGTGTAACCCAAAGAAACAGCGTATGGGCCAGTTGCGTATTTAACACCAGCTTCCCAAGCGTCAGAGTCTTTGTCGCTTACAGTACCAACGTTGTCAGTTTTACGGTAACCAGCAGCTACTTTGAAACCAGCTACAGTTACAGCAAGACCTACACGGTGAGATTCTGGGTTAGAAATTGTATCAACAGAGTCTGTAGCAGTGCCGTCAGTTGCAGTAGAAGCAACACCAACACCAGTTAGACCACCGTCTTCGATCATTTCGTAGTTGTAGTCAGCAGAAACAGCTACACCACCGAGGTCGCCACGGTATGCGATACCAGCTTGGTACTGGATGTCGTTGCCAGCAGTCTGCAGGTTAGCAGAACCAACGTTAGACTCGTTTACAAGACCGTAAGATACACCAGCTTGAACACCACCGAGGTTTGGAGTCAGGTATACAACTTTGTGACCATCTGTAGTAGACAGTGCAGTACCCCAACCAAGACCAGAAACGTCTTGAGCAAACTCATCAACAGAGAAAGAACCAGTCATGCCGATACCAGCGTCTGAGTGGAAAGTTGACAGACCGAAAGAAACACCTTTCGTAGAACCAACTTTAACAGAACCCAAAGAGTCAGAAGATACAGAGAGGAAAGTATCATCAGACGCAGCGTCCAAAGCAGTACCACCAGACTTGAATGTGTCGATGTTAACACCAACAGTCAGGCCGTTGTCGAGTTTAGTAGAACCACGGAAATAAACTTCCGCTACAGAGTAAGTACCAACTTCAGAGTAGTTAGCAGCACCGTTGTCGTCTTCGTTGTCAGAGTAACCAACATATTGCTGCATGTAACCGCCGATAGACAGTTTGATTGGATCAGCAGCTTGTGCAGTTGAAACTGCAGCGAAAGCAACGAGAGCAGTAGAAGCTACGAGAAGCTTTTTCATTATTATAAATCCCCATAAAGATTTGGTTTAAGTAAATAGTGCATTTGGATGTACCCATACACCCGATGCGTAAGAGCCATTAAATGCTTTTCAACATGTAGGGTCAAGCAAACCGATGCCTCTCTTGTTGCCTTTTTTCATCACTGTTGCACAAAAAACACACATTTGATTTCCGCCCATTTGCATTATTTTGTGCAAAATTGCTTAAATCCTAAGCTAGAGACTTGCCTAATCCCCTTATATTAAGGCATACATCTATTTAAGATATCTAACCAAATGACCTTGAAGGACAATCTCGATGTGTCGCTTTAACCGATTATTGACCCGCTTTGCCATGATTGGCGCCGTTGCTGTAAGCTTAAGTGCCTGTGAAGGAATGAATATTACCGGACCGGACACATTTGATCGACCTAATGACAAATGGCAACAACGCGATAAACAAGCTTCTGTTTTTGGTGATGGCGGCCTCTCATTTGGGGGGAAAGAAGAAAAACGTCAAGGTCAAGGCGGCACCGGCATTGGCGTAAACGCATATCTTTGGCGCGCAACACTTGATACGGTTTCCTTTATGCCGCTGGCTTCTGCCGACCCATTTGGCGGAGTCGTTCTCACCGATTGGCATAGTGCAAGCGAATCGCCAAATGAACGTTATAAGCTCAATGTTTATATTCTTGGTCAGTCTTTGCGCGCAGATGGTATCCGAGTCGCGGCTTTTCGCCAGGTCAAAAATGCCACCAATGAATGGCAGGCGGTCAGCGTTGACCCCAAAGCCGTCACAGATATTGAAAATGCCATTCTCACACGGGCGCGCCAGTTGCGCACCGAAAGCATGACCCAGTAAAAGACACCTTATATATATACGATACGCCCTCTTATAAGTCTTAAGGGGGCTTTTCCTTTTAACAGACCTGTTTTCTTCAAAGTTTTTCAAAGAAGAAAACAGACATACGATTAAAAAGAACAACCATGGCCCGTTATAACTTTAAAGAAACCGAATCTAAATGGCAGTCCTACTGGGATGAAAACGCCACATTTAAAGTCACTGAAGATACCTCTAAAGAAAAATACTATGTTTTAGAGATGTTCCCCTACCCCAGTGGGCGTATCCATATGGGCCATGTACGCAACTACACCCTTGGTGATGTTGTCGCGCGTTATAAAAAAGCCCAAGGCTTTAACGTACTTCACCCCATGGGTTGGGATGCCTTTGGTCTGCCGGCTGAAAATGCCGCCATGGATGCAGGCGTTCATCCCGGGAAATGGACCCATAAAAATATCGAAGACATGCGCGGCCAGCTCAAAACCATGGGCCTGTCTTATGACTGGGATCGCGAAATTGCCACGTGTGATCCAGAATATTACCAGCATGAACAAAAAATGTTCCTCGATTTTCTCAAAAACGATCTGGTCTATCGCAAAGAAAGCTGGGTGAACTGGGATCCGGTGGAAAATACGGTACTGGCAAATGAGCAAGTTGTTGATGGCTGTGGTTGGCGCTCTGGCGTTCCGGTTGAGCGTCGCAAGCTGAACCAATGGTTCTTAAAAATCACCGATTTCGCCGAAGACCTGCGAGTCGCGCTGAAAGATTTAGACCGCTGGCCGGAAAAAGTCCGCACCATGCAGGAAAACTGGATTGGTAAATCCGAAGGGATGCGCCTGAAATGGCAATTGGTTGATCGCGCCGATTCTCTTGAAGTTTATACGACTCGTCCAGACACGCTTTATGGGGCCTCTTTTTGCGCCATTTCTGCCAACCATCCACTGGCAACTGAATTGGCTGAAAATAATCCTGATCTTCAGACCTTCATTGAAGAATGCAACAAGATGGGGACGTCTGAAGAAGCCATCGAAAAGGCAGAGAAAAAAGGCATTGATACGGGCCTGAAAGTTAAACACCCACTGGACGACAACTGGGAACTCCCCATCTATGTCGCCAACTTTGTCTTGATGGAATATGGCACAGGCGCTGTCTTTGGCTGCCCAAGTGGTGATCAACGCGACCTTGATTTCGCCCGCAAATATGACCTGCCTGTTGTGCCCGTGGTTGCGCCAAAAGAGATGGAAAAGCCAGAAGAATTCACCATTGAAAATGAAGCTTTCACCGATGAGGGCGTCATGATCAATTCTGATTTCATGACGGGTATGACGGTGCCTGAGGCTAAAAAAGCCATTTTTGCCAAATGCGCTGATTTACAGATTGGTGAGAAAGAAACCAACTATCGCCTGCGCGATTGGGGTGTTTCACGCCAACGTTACTGGGGTTGTCCTATTCCTGTGATCCATTGTGAGGATTGCGGCATTGTTGAAGTACCAGCTGAAGATTTGCCCGTAACCCTCCCAGAAGACGTCACTTTTGATAAACCGGGCAACCCGCTGGATCATCATCCAACCTGGAAAAATGTTGATTGCCCCACCTGTGGCAAGGCCGCAACGCGTGAAACAGATACATTTGATACATTCTTTGAGTCTTCTTGGTATTTTGCGCGCTATTGCTCACCAAAATCCGAAAATGGCATTGATAAATCAGCTGCTGATTACTGGATGTCGGTCGATCAATATATCGGTGGCGTGGAACATGCCGTCCTTCATCTGCTTTATTCCCGTTTCTTCACGCGCGCTATGAAGAAATGCGGCTATCTCTCTGCTGAAGAACCCTTTTCTGGTCTTCTCACTCAAGGGATGATCTGCCACGAGACTTATAAAGATGCCGATGGCAACTGGATGTTACCCAGTGATGCGGTTGAAGGTGACGCTGGCAAACTGGTTCATAAAGATGATGGTCGTGACGTTGACGTCGGGGCCTCCATTAAAATGTCTAAATCCAAAAAGAATGTTGTTGATCCTGAATTGATCATTTCATCTTATGGTGCGGATACCGCGCGCCTCTTTATGCTTTCTGACAGCCCGCCTGAGCGTGATTTAGAATGGACAGACAGCGGTGTTGATGGGTCTTGGCGCTATCTTAATCGTCTTTGGCGCCTGATTACCGAGCCAAAAGCCCCATTTGCGCCAAAAGGCTCAGCCCAACCGGCCACACTTTCTGAAAATGCTCAAAAGATTCGCGCACAAGTTCATAAAACAGTGGCTGCTATTACAGAAGATTTAAGCCGTTTCCATTTCAACAAAGCGGTTGCGCGCTTGCGTGAACTCACAAACACACTGGGGAATATGGACGGTGTTGAAGGTGATGATTCATGGGTCTTGCGCGAAGGTTATGAATATCTTGTGCGCTTAATTGCGCCTATGACACCCCATATCGCTGCTGAGCTTTGGGCAGAGTTAGGTCATGACACCATTTTATGTGAAGTTGACTGGCCTGTTGCCGATGAAAGTCTGCTGGTTGAAGATTCAGTTATTCTGCCCATCCAAATCAATGGTAAGCGCCGTGATCAGCTTGAAGTTCCAAAAGATATGGACCCAAAAGAGATTGAAAAACTGGCTTTAGCCTCAGAAAAAGTGCAAGCTGTTTTGGATGGCAAAGCCCCTAAGAAAGTGATTGTGGTACCGAATCGGATTATCAATGTCGTTGCATAAAAATCATCTTATTAAACTGACCTGTTTTCTTGCTATAGCCATTAGCCTTGGGGCTTGTGGCTATCAGCCTTTGCATGGCAAACGCAAAACTGCGCAAAATATTGCTATGTCTCAGGCCTTATCCACTGTCTGGATTGATGAAATTGAAGACCGTGAAGGCCAGTTACTGCATAATGAACTGCTCGCCCTTTTCAACACAAAGGGACGACCCCGTAATCCCAAATATCGTTTAGCAGTATATTATTCAGAGAGCAGTGCAGGTCTAGGCATTGGTAAAGACGAATTTGCCACACGTACTAACCTAATTGTTAATGCAAAATTTAATCTCACCGGAAATAATAAACTTTCCGGAACCAGTCAATCTGTTGTGAGTTACAATATCCTCACCTCTCCTACAGGCACCGAATTTGCCCGCCGTGATGCCCGTCTTCGTGCAATTAAGCAGGTTGCAACGGACATTCATCGCCGTATTGCTGTCCACCTGTTGAATGCAAAACCTGAAGAAGATAAATAACAGGCTGAAATTTCCATGAAAATAAGCGCAGGCAAAGCCGATGGTTTTATTAAAAGCCCACCGCGTGATGTGCGCTGTATTTTGCTTTTTGGGCCAGACCAAGGCCTTGTGTTTGAACGCTCTAAGGCCCTTGCTCATGCAGTCTTAGACGATATTAACGACCCGTTTAACAGCGTTATTTTACAAGCCTCAGACATTAAGAGTGATCCTGCTCTTATCGCGGATGAGGCCGCTGCCATGTCTTTAACAGGTGGACGTCGCTTTATTCGCATTCAAGATGCTGCTGATAGCCTGACTTCTGCTTTTAAATCCTATCTGTCTGATCCCATCGGTGATGCGGTGATCGTGTTAGAAGGTGGGGAGTTAAGTGCACGCTCTTCTTTGCGCAAACTCTTTGAATCTAACAAAACCATTGCTGCAGCGGTGGCCTGTTATGGTGATGAGGGGCGTAATCTTTCAGATGTCATTCGGGAATCTTTGCAAAAACATGGGCTTAATGCTGATCGCGACGCCATGGGCTATCTGCTTAATCATTTAGGCTCTGATCGCCAAGTCAGCCGTGGGGAGCTGGAAAAACTTGCCATTTACATGGGCGATGAAACCAGCGTCACCATGGAACATGCCATGGCCTGTGTGGGTGATAGCGGTGCCTTTTCCCTGGATAATGTGATTATGTCGGCAGGAAATGGTGATCATGCCAGCCTTGAAACCGCGCTTATGCGTTGTTTTGATGAAGGCAACCAACCGATCATGATCTTAAGAATGCTCGCGCGCCATTTCCATCGCCTGCATTTAGCCAAAGGTGCCATGCAAAAAGGCCTTGGTGTAGATGACGCTATGAGAAAACTACGCCCTCCGGTTATTTTCAAACAGGCACCTGCCTTTAAGAAACAGCTTGGTTCCTGGAACCTGCCACGTATTGCCATGGCCTTGGAAGTCATCACCCAGGCCGAAGCGCACTGTAAAGTCACCGGAAACCCACCCGAAACTGTCTGTTCACGGGCCTTAATGCGTATTGCCCAAGCAGCACGCGCACGGCGTTAATCTAAACATTAACCATTTGTTAATAAATTCAATCAACTGAACCAACTCTTACGGTCACGGTCAAATAGATCATTTATATAATCTTTTACGGCCTTGATCCGTGCTGTTTGGCTGGTTTCTTCATGGGTCACCAGATAAATTGGCATCTCAAACAGGTCTGTAGGTAAATCAACGATGATCAAATCACTGACCGTATGGCGATAAAACTGCGGCAACATGCCGATTCCCATGCCACTGCGCAGCGCACTGACAAAACTCATGGCACTATTGGTTTGAAACACCACATTGTCATGATTTTTCACTGTTTCCTGCCATAAAGAAAGCGCCTTACTTTCTTGATAACCCAAATAATCAACCAGCTTATGACCTTTTAAATCAGCCCAACTGCTTGGCATACCAAAACCATCCAAATAAGCAGGAGCCGCAAAAACATGAAACTTCATCATCCCGACTTTGCGTATTTTCAACGCATTTTGTGTTGGTTCACTTAAACGGATAGCAATATCAGCTTCACGTGCAGCAAGATCGACAAAATGACTTTCACTCATCACCTCTAAAGAGATTTGCGGATAGTCTCTTTGAAAATTCGCCAAATTTGGCGTTAACCAAAAAGAGCCTAACCCATCAGTCACGGAAATACGCACCTGACCATTTAACGCTTCATCACTTCCCTTCACCATTGAGTCAAGATCAAGAGCAGATTTTTCCATTTTCTGGACATGATCAAGAAGGTGGCGTCCATCTGGTGTAAGGGTCATGCCATAGCGTTGACGGTCAAACAGCTTACATTTGAGATTAATTTCAAGCTGATCAATGCGACGACCCACTGTTGAGGCGTTTACAGACAGGCTCTCAGCCGCCGCAGAGAAGCTCCCATTACGGGCAACCGTTAGAAAAAACCGTAAATCATCCCAGTTTTGCATTTTTGCATTCCTAAATTGCTATATTTCCTATTTAATGCCATTTTTTTGCATGATAATCTAGATATAACTTCAATTAATTATGCATATTTGCAAGATAGATGATGATAGAGCAAAAAAACGGATTTCAGATCAAAACCGGCTACCAAAAGGGTCTTGTTGGATGGGTCACTCGCCAACATGGAGAAAACTATGCCAAGGAGTGGAATTTCGGAAAGTTTTTCGAATGTAAAGTCGCCACAGAACTTTCCAACTTCATGGAAACTTATCAACCACTCAATTCACAAATCTGGTCCCTTACAAAAGACAGTCAATTCTTTGGCTCTATTACCCTTGATGGCTCTCGCGCAAAAAAAGACGGTGCACATTTAAGATGGTTCATTCTTGATGAAACTGTGCGCGGGCAAGGTTTTGGCCAATTGTTATTAAATTGTGCCCTTGGTTTTGCCAGAGATCGCCAGTTTTCCTCGCTCTATCTTTGGACCCTAAAAGGGTTAGAGCCTGCTGGAACACTCTATCGATCATGCGGATTTGAGCTTGAAGAGTCCCTTTTACAATCTCAATGGGGCCCTCAAGTGCAGGAAGAAAAGCTCAGACTTAAACTTTAAGACCCATAAAAAAAGAGGCTCAAATATATGAGCCTCTTTTTTATTGATAGAATGTTGATAATTCAGAGTTTTTCAAGTTCTGCTTCAATATCAAACTCGCTCACAGGATCAAGGTCGCTATCTTGTTCTTGCTCGGCTTTGCCATGATGACCATGGCTAAGACGATGAAGCAGGTCATCTAACTGTTCCAATGTGGAATAATGAAGCGTCAAAGCCCCACCTTTATTGGACACTTTGATGTCGACTTTAACTCCAAGTAAGTCTGTCAGGTCACGCTCAAGCAAGACCGTGTCTGCATCTTTTTCTTTTTTCACCTTCGGGCGTGCCTGAACACCGGCTGTTTTCACCAGGCTTTCAGTTTGGCGAACATTTAGGCCTTTCTTGATGATCTGTTTGGCAATTTCTGCAGGTTCATCACAGTTTAACAAGGCGCGTGCATGGCCTGTGGAGATCAAGCCATCTTCTAAATAGGTCTTCACATCACTTGGTAGGGCCAAAAGACGCATCATATTAGCCACATGGGAGCGACTTTTACCCAAAGCTTTGGATAAAGCTTCCTGTGTATGGCTAAATTCGTCCATCAAACGGTTATAGCCTTCAGCTTCTTCCAAAGGAGACAGGTCTTGGCGCTGCAGGTTTTCCACCAAAGCGATTTCAGCAGCGTCGCGATCATCCATTTCTTTAACGATGACCGGAACTTCATGCAGCTGGGCTTTTTGAGAAGCCTGCCAGCGACGCTCACCTGCGATAATCTCATATTCACCGCTGCGATCAGGGTGCGGGCGCACCAAAATTGGCTGTAAAATACCCTTCTCACGGATCGAATCGGCCAAACCCTCAATGGCTTCTTCTTCAAAATTGGTCCGTGGCTGATATTTACCCGGTGATAACAAGCTGATAGCGACCGTCTTTTGATTACCACTTGAAAAAGGAACCACAGTAGCTGTTTCTGAAGCTTCACTTTCAGCAACAGGGCTAACATCCTGTTCTTCAACAACACTTGCGGTTTCTTCCCCCAAAAGGGCTGAAAGTCCACGACCCAGATTGCGGCGTTTCTTATCTTTAGCCATTTTTTATGCTGCGCTCCTGTTTTCGCGTTTTAATACTTCACTGGCGAGATGCAAATAAGCCTTTGATCCCGCACAATTATGATCATAAAGAAGAACAGGTTTTCCATGGGATGGCGCTTCAGAAATACGCACATTTCGTGGAATGACCGTCTCATAAACTTTTTCACCAAAGAAATCACGCACATCATTGGCAACCATATCGCTCAAATTATTACGTTTATCAAACATGGTCAGCACGATGCCTTGGATATCGAGCGTGGCGTTGAAGTTTTTCTTCACGCGCTCAATGGTTTTCACCAGTGCTGTGATGCCTTCTAGGGCAAAGAACTCACATTGCAGGGGCACCATCACCGCATTTGACGCCACCAAGGCATTAATGGTCAACATCCCTAAAGCCGGTGGGCAATCAATCAGCACATAATCATAGCCAGAAACATCGCCAATGGCTTCGCGCAGGCAAAATTGCGGGCGATCAAGCTCGGGAATTTCAATTTCAGCCGCAGCCAGGTCAGGACCGGACGGAATAATCGACAAATTCGGGATATTACTATCCTGAATGGCCTGATCCATCTCAATATCACCCATCAACACATGATAGGCATTGCGCTCACGCTGGTCATGACCCACACCCAAACCGGTGCTGGCATTACCTTGCGGGTCCAAATCCAAAACCAATGTCTTTTTACCCACAGCTGCCAAAGCCGTTGCCAGATTGATGGTCGTTGTGGTTTTACCCACCCCACCCTTCTGGTTTGCAACGGCGATAATGCGCGGTATCTCCTGCACAGTCGCTTGATCCGTCATTTTCGTGTCATCCCTTCGATGATAAGAATCTGCCCTTGCGGGTCAGAAAGACTTCTTTTGCTTTCACACTCAAAATCCCACGAATTTTGAGCTTCGATGATTTCTTCATCCGCCTTTTTTCCCTTGAGGAAAATACAGCGTGCGTCTTCTTTTTTCAAAGCACTTGAAAAACCCAAGAGTTTCTCCAGAGTCGCTAAGGCCCGTGAAGTGACCACATCAGCAAAATGCTTTTCTTTTACGTCGTCGATTCGGCAATTATGAATAGTGACAGGCGTTTCTGTAATGCGCGAGACTTCACGCACAAAGGCCATCTTGCGGGCATCGGAATCTACCATATGCACATCAGGGACCCCCATGATCGCTAAAACCATACCCGGGAACCCTGCTCCACAGCCAATATCCACCAGTGTTTTGCAGTCTTTAGGCAAATAAGGATAGATTTGAGCTGAATCTAACAAATGACGGTTCCATAGATCATCCAAGGTACTGTTACTCACCAGATTGATCTTGGCCTGCCATTTCACCAACAGATCAGCATAGGCTTGCAGCTTATCCAATGTTTCACGTGAAACATTGAGTGCATTCCATTGATCTTGTTGTTTAGAAAATCCCATTTTCATCCCTATATAAATCTTATTCTACAAACTTTACCTGAAAATCAGCCCAAGGTCTCCTTGTTTCACGTGAAACAAGCATATTAATTTAACCTTAAGCGACTTTGTTAAAATTTTTTCGTTTAACGTAACTCAACAACGCCGTCAGCGCGGCGGGTGTGATACCCGAGATGCGTGCTGCCGCCCCAAGTGTTGAGGGTTTATGTTCTGCTAATTTACTGCGCACTTCAGTAGACATGCCATCAATGGACATATAATCCAAATCTTCTGGTAAGCTGAGCGACTCATCACGTCTAAAGGCGCGAATATCAGCTTCTTGACGTTCCAGATAACCTGCGTAGCGCCCTTCGATGGCAACTTGTTCAGCCACAACCCCAGTAATGTTATCAAGCTCTGGCCAAATCTCTTTGACTTTATCAAGCGTTACGTCGGGATAGGCCAAAAGCCCCATGGCTGTACGGCGTTGACCGTCCATATTGACCTTAATGTTAAATTTCGCCAGTTCTTGCGGTGTGGCGTTAAGTTCAAACATACGCTGTTTAGCCGCAGCAATCTCTTTGTCCTTGGCTTCAAAAGCAATGGCCCGTTTTGAAGAAATACAGCCCACATCCATTCCCAAACGGGTCAAACGCTGGTCTGCGTTATCTGCGCGCAAAATCAAACGATATTCTGCACGAGACGTGAACATACGATAAGGCTCATTGGTTCCCTTCGTCACCAAATCATCTGCTAACACGCCGATATAGGCGGTTGCGCGATCAAAGATAAAGGTCTCTGCACTGCCAGATGCTTTAAGCGCCGCATTCACCCCTGCCATTAGACCTTGGGCCGCGGCTTCTTCATAACCTGTTGTGCCATTGATTTGGCCTGCAAAATAGAGGTGGGAGACTTTGCGGGTCTCAAACGTCTCATACAATTCGCGCGGATCAACAAAATCATATTCAATGGCATAAGCGGGTTTGAGTGCCTCAACTTTTTCCAATCCGGGAATGGAGCGCATAAAGGCCATCTGTACATCACGCGGCAAAGAAGTGGAAATACCGTTTGGATACACGCTATCTGTATCGAGACCTTCAGGCTCCAAGAAAATCTGGTGGCTGTTTTTTTCAGCAAAACGTACCACTTTATCTTCGATTGAGGGGCAATAACGCGGTCCCCTGCCCTGAATCTGGCCCGAATAAATTGGCGCCTGATCCATGTTAGAGCGAATAATCTCGTGAGTTTCTTCTGTCGTGCGGGTGATATAGCAGGGAATTTGTGGTGTGGTGATCTTGTCTGTTAAGAAAGAAAACGGCTGGGGTGGTGTATCGCCATCTTGGCGTTGCAGACTATCCCAATCAATAGTCTTGCCATCAAGGCGCGCAGGCGTCCCTGTTTTAAGGCGACCCAGATCAAACTTTAAGCGCGCCAAGGTTTCTGCCAAACCGATGGAAGGCTCATCGCCCATGCGCCCGGCAGGCCATGTCTCTTTGCCAATATGGATCAAGCCATGAAGGAATGTGCCTGTGGTTAGAATAACCGAGCCAGCTTGTAAGGACTCACCAGAACCCAGCACAACACCTGTGACCTGTTTATCATCTTTTGACAAGATCAGATCTTCAGCCGTGCCTTCCATTAACTCTAAATTTTCATAAGAAGACAGGATGCCCTGCATGGCTTGCTTATAAAGCTTACGGTCTGCTTGGGCGCGTGGTCCGCGCACAGCTGGACCTTTAGATTGGTTGAGCATGCGAAACTGGATGCCGCCTTCATCAATAACGCGGCCCATGAGCCCGTCTAGCGCATCAACTTCACGTACCAGATGGCCTTTCGCCAATCCGCCAATGGCTGGATTGCACGACATCTCGCCAATGGCGTCTAATCTTTGTGTTAGCAGAAGGGTCTTTGCCCCCATCCGTGCACTTGCCGCCGCTGCTTCGCAGCCAGCATGTCCACCACCGATAACAATCACATCAAATGTATTCATAGACGGGAATGTATGTATCCCTTGGTTTCGAGTCAATTTGGAAAATTAACTAATTTAGCCCCTGTGGATAAAGCAGGGGAAAACCACGTTCATAAGTAAGGGATGGGTAAGGTTTTGATTTTTCAACTGCGCTTATTTGCAAAAAACAGCGTCAATGTTTCACGTGAAACACTCTATTTACCGATACAGAAATCACTAAAGACAATATCGAGCACATCTTCAACATCGATTCGACCCGTGATTCGCCCTAAAGATCGTGTCGCCATGCGCAAATCTTCTGCGGCTAATTCTGCCAGATCAATATGGGAAAAACGCACCAAGGCCTGAACACATTCTTCCAAGGCTTCGCGATGACGCGCCCGGGTCAAAGCCGGCGCCCCTGTCATCATACATCGGCTGGCAACTTCTTCTTCAAGCTTCTTAAAAAAGTCAGCCAAGCCATCTTTGGATTTAGCTGACATATAAATAGGAGTGTGACCTTTAATCTCGGAAATATCCGGCTTGTCGTTCTTATCAATCTTATTGAGAACCACCAGACTATCTTCATCAATCAGCTCTAAGGTCTTATCATCAAGCTCAGGCCAATCGCCACAATCAAACATGACGACTTTTAGATCAGAACTTTCTGCCCGATCTTGCGCGCGTTTGATCCCTTCAATTTCAATCACATCTTCACTATGGCGAATCCCTGCGGTATCTGAGACCACCACAGGATAGCCACCAATATCAAGATGACTTTCAATAATATCACGCGTGGTCCCGGCAATATCAGACACAATAGCAACTTCGCGCTTTGCCAGATGGTTAAGCAGGCTGGATTTCCCCGCATTGGGTGGGCCAACGATGGCCAAACGCACCCCATCGCGCAACAGCTCCCCGCGATGCCCATCTTTAAGGTGATCTTCAATCTCACCCATCAATGTATCGACTTGAGCGCGCACGCCGTCTTCGACTTCTTGAGGCAGGTCTTCGTCAGGGAAATCAATCACCGCTTCAAAATGGGCAAGGATACGCAAAATGCGATCAGCCCAATCATTATAAAGACTACCCAACGCCCCTTCCATTTGACGCAAGGCCTGTTTGGCTTGAGCACGGGTTTCTGAATGGATAAGATCAGCCAGACCTTCGGCTGCTGTGAGGTCCATCTTGTCATTTTCAAAAGCACGCCGAGTAAATTCCCCCGGTTCTGCCAATCGCAAACCATCCATGGCGGCGAGACAATCAAGCAGGCCCTGCACCACAGCACGCCCGCCATGGATTTGCAGCTCAACCACATCCTCACCCGTAAAACTATGAGGGGCTGGAAAATAAAGTGCCAGACCATCATCGATGGGTTCGCCATCACTTGGATCACATAAGTGGACCCGATGGGCATAGCGCGCTTTGAAGCTTTCTTTGCCTGAAAGCTGTTTTAAAACGTCAAAAGCTTGGCTGCCGCTTAAACGCACAACCGCCACGCCGCAGCGCCCTGCACCACTGGCAAGGGCATATATGGTCTGATCCATCATAATGGTTTATTCGCTTGAGCCGCCCGACATGGGATTTTTACCAAACTGGGACCAGAACATTTTCTGCAATTGCTCCATATTTGAAATGCCAGCGGGCATCCATGTTTTAAACAGTGTCTCAGGATCCATGGCATTGAGGTTGGCCTTCATGCGCTCTTCAACCTCTTTCATCATCATTTCCTGCATGGGTTTAACATCGGGTAGCCCCATAAAGGTACGGGCTTCGTCCGGTGTGCAATCGACATTGATGGTGATTTTCATTGATTTATCCCAACTAATAAAACGCGTTCTTGTCTCTAATGTGACAATCTTTTGCCCTCAGGTCCATCCCTCATAGAAAAAAGGGTTGTTATTTTTCTAAAAAAACGAAACTCTTGAAAGTAAATAACTTCATAAAACGGCGGGATATATATTTCAATGGCGCATAACGAACTAAATGAACAGACAAGTCCCTATCTTTTACAACATGCAGATAATCCCGTTCATTGGAAAGCCTGGAGCGATGAGGCCTTTGCCATCGCCCAAGAATTAAACAAGCCCATCCTGCTTTCTGTTGGTTATGCAGCCTGTCATTGGTGCCATGTAATGGCCCATGAATCTTTTGAAGATAGCGAAACCGCCCATGTGATGAATGATAAATTCATCAATATTAAAGTGGACCGTGAAGAACATCCCGATGTGGATGCGCTTTATCAAAAATCCATTTCTGTAATGGGTCAACAAGGTGGCTGGCCCTTGACGGTTTTTCTCACCCCTTTTGGTCAACCTTTTTGGGGCGGGACTTATTTTCCAAAAACAGCCGCTTATGGTCGCCCGTCTTTTAAAGATGTTTTGGGCAGCATTAGCGATGTTTTTCATGAGCAAAAAGAAAATGTGGTCAAAAACGTGCGCGCCATTTCTGAAGCCATTGAAGAAGAAGCCAAGCCCAAAGGCGATGGAAAGCTCACCATCAAATCCCTCACCAACCTTGTCGGTAATATGCATCAGGCCTTAGACCCTGTTCATGGCGGGCTTAGCGGTGCACCCAAATTCCCCCAACCTGTTTTATTTGATTTCCTCTGGCGGGCCAATTGGATCAAACAGGATAAAAAGATGGAAGACCTCATTCATCTTTCCTTAGAAAAAATGTGTCTCGGCGGAATTTATGATCATCTGGGCGGTGGTTTTGCGCGCTATTCAACCGATGAAGAATGGCTCGCCCCGCATTTTGAAAAGATGCTCTATGATAATGCCTTACTTGTTAGCCTGCTCACCATGGTCTGGCGCAAACATCCAAATGCACTGTTTAAACGCTCAATTATTGAGACTATTAACTGGGTCTTTGCTGAAATGAGCCTTCAGACCCCCCATGGCCTTGCACTCGCTGCGGCCCTTGATGCGGATAGCGAAGGGGTGGAAGGTAAGTTTTATGTCTGGGATGAAGCCGAGATTGATGAGATTTTAGGTGATAAAGCAAAATCATTTAAAGAAGCTTATGATATCAGTGGCGATGGAAACTGGGAAGGCAGCACCATTTTGCGCCGAATAACACCTTTTACCAGCCTGTCTGATGAGAAAGATTTAAATACCGCACGCAAAACTCTTTATCAAACCCGCCTTAAACGTATTGCCCCTCAACGTGATGATAAAGTGCTGACAGATTGGAACGCCATGATGATCAAGGCCTTATGTGAGGCCGGACTTGTTTTTGATCGCCCAGACTGGATTGCAAAGGCCCAAGAAATTTACGCCTGTTTGCTAAAACTCATGATTAAGGACAATCAACTGCATCATAGCTGGTGTAAGGGCAAATTAGGATCAAACGCTTATCTGGAAGATTATGCCAATCTATCTATGGCGGGCCTTGCCCTTTATGAAGTCACAGGGGATGTGAGTTATTTTGATCAGGTTAAAAGCTGGGTTGATTATCTTGATCTCGCCTTTTGGGATAAAAATACCAAAGGATATAATTTTGCAGGCGAGCAAACCGTTGAGGATTTCCCCGTTCAACAAAAACCCATTCAAGATAATGCCACCCCGTCTGGCAATGGCTTAATGGCAAATGTATTGTGTGATCTTTATCATCTCAGCGGTAATGATCATTATAAAGAGCGTTTTGAAAACCTCATTCAAACCTTTGGCTCAAGCCATCCAAATGAGATATTTGGAACCCCGGGTCTATGTAGCGCGCTCATTCGTTTTGAAAAAATGGAAACCATCGCCATTTTAGGCCCACTCACAGATAATGATACTAAGTTATTGATAAATAAGGCTTCTCACTATCCTTCCCCCTCTAGAAAACTTCTACTAGGCGGAAATTCACCCCAAATTCAAGGTCCAGAGAGCCTTAAAGGGAAAGAAATGAGTGATCATAAGCCCACAGTCTATATCTGTCAGTTTGGCAGCTGCTCAATGCCCATCACAACGCTTGATGGGTTAGAAGGGACTTTAAGTTCTCTGCCTGAATAGTCATAAGGAGTCTTCATGGAAGTTGCAGAGATAGAAAAATTATCGAATTAACTTCTTTTGCAGTTTGAACTCTGCCTTAACTTTCCGCTATCGTTACAATTAACTACATATGAATCCCTTTTAAAGGACACCCATGGATATTAAATGCACCTCAATCATGAGCCCTGTGGGCACTCTATCGTGTTTTGAAGAAGATGATAAAATCATTGTGCTCGAATGGGGCCAAGTTCCGCAAGGTATTGAAACCCCTTTATTAAAAGAAGCCAAAGCCCAGATTTCTGCCTATTTCAGTGCGAAATTAACCCAATTTGACCTGCCTGTTGATCCCCATGGCACGGACCATCAAAAGAAAGTCTGGCAGAAAATGTGCGAAATCCCCTTTGGGGAAACCCGCAGCTATGGCGATATTGCCAAAGAACTCAATTCAGCAGCTCAAGCCGTGGGCAGTGCCTGTGGTAAAAACCCCATCCCCATTATCATCCCCTGTCATCGCATTATTGGATCAAATGGCAATAAGGGCGGATATTCCGGTGGAGAAGGCCTAGAAACAAAAGAGCAGCTCTTGCGCTTGGAACAAGCCGTTCTTACATCAAGACATCAAACCTCAGCCTGACTTATTCAAGAATTTCATAAAGATTACAAAAATAGGATAATCATATGACCAACGCCATTCGCATCCATACCCCCGGTGGGCCAGACGCTCTTACGTATGACAAGATCGATATTTCTGCCCCTAGTGAAAATCAGGTTCAAATCAGATTTAAAGCAGTGGGTTTAAATTTCATTGATTGTTATCACCGCAGTGGCCTTTACCCAACGCCAAGCCTCCCCCATACCATTGGCATGGAAGGCGCAGGTGTGGTTGAGGCTGTGGGCGCAAATGTCAGTGAATTTAATGTTGGTCAACGGGTCTGCATTGGCGCGGCCTTGGGCTGTTATACCGAACTTGGTAATTTTGATCAAAGCGTTGTCATCGCCTTACCCGATGAGATTGAGTTTGAAACTGCCGCTGCCATGATGCTGAAAGGCATGACCGCACATTATCTTTTGCGCCGGATTTATAAAATTACCAAAGATGACACCATCCTTTTTCATGCCGCTGCCGGCGGGGTAGGTTCAATCGCCACCCAATGGGCAAAATCTATTGGGACAAGAGTGATCGGAACAGTAGGTTCCCCAGAAAAGGCCGAGCTTGCTAAAGCTCAAGGCTGTGATCATCCCATTTTATATCGTGAAGAAAATTTCACTGATAAAGTGCGCGAACTCACCAATGGAGAAGGCGTACCCGTTGTTTATGACTCCATTGGTGGCGCTACTTTTGAAGGCTCCCTTGATAGCCTTGCGCCCTTAGGTATGATGGTCACTTATGGCAATGCCACAGGGCCGGTGCCTGATTTCTCCCCTGCCCTGCTTGCGCAAAAAGGCTCCCTTTTCATCACACGACCAAGCCTGATGCATTATGTGGCCAAACGTGAAGACCTGCTTTGGGCGGCAAATGATCTGTTTGATGTGGTGAAATCCGGCGCGGTTAAAATCCATGTGAACCAGAAATATGATTTAAAAGATGCTGAACAGGCTCACCGTGATTTAGAAGATCGCAAAACCACAGGCTCTACGATCTTAATTCCTTAAAACTCATACTGTCATGGCTGGACTTGATCCACAATGACAAGAATGTTTAAAACCGCCCGGCGCGGAAATCTTCAAAGGCCTGATAGATTTCCTCGCGGGTGTTCATCACAAATGGGCCATGGCGCGCAATGGGCTCGCCAATTGGATTGGCTGACAGTAAAATAAAGCGCCCCCCGTTTGGACCTGCTTTTAGTAAAAGCTGATCCCCATCTTGTAAGGTCACCAAGCGATCGGTTTCAATATCTTCACCATCAAGATGGATACTGCCTTCAAACACATATAAAAAAGCCGCATGACCTTGTGTGATCGGCAGATTGATTTCACTATCTGCCTGCATGTCTAAATCAATGAAAACAGGTTCTGTAATAATCTTGGATACCGGGCCTTTAACGCCTAACATCTCACCAGCAATAACTTTTAAACTGCCGACATTTTCAATCTCTTTATGAGCAATATCTTCAGGGGATATATCCTGATAACGCGGGTCTGTCATTTTATGGCTGGCTGGTAAATTCACCCACAGCTGAAAACCCTTCATCAATCCCTCAGTTTGCTCAGGCATTTCTGAATGGATAATACCGCGCCCTGCCGTCATCCATTGCGCCCCGCCTGTTTCAAGCAGGCCTTCATTTCCACTACTGTCGCGATGACGCATTTTACCATTTAACATATAAGTCACCGTTTCAAATCCACGATGGGGATGATCGGGAAAACCTGCGATATAATCGGCCCCTTCTTCAGAACCAAACACATCCAGCAATAAAAACGGATCAAATGTATTGAGCGTTGGTGTGGCAATGACCCGCTTGATTTTCACCCCTGCCCCATCGCTGACTTCAAGGGGCGAAACTATTTGGTCAATCATACGCTGTGTCATAACATTCTCTCTTTCCTGTTTCTCTATCTTCCCTATAAGATAGAATGAAAGACGGCTTTAGATTAGAGCCTGAAATGGAAACAAATTGTTTCACGTGAAACGCGGCACACAAAAATAACAATGGGGAATATGATGCACTTTATAATTCTAACACTGCTGGCCCTCTTTGCATTTAACCAAAATGCACAGGCCTTGGACCTGCTTAATACCTTAAAGAAAACCGTTGAGGAAAATGTCAATCTGCCAACTTCCACAACATCATTGGCTGGTGGATTAAGCCAGAGCCAAATCATTGAAGGTTTGCAAGAAGCCCTTAAAGTCGGCACACAAAATGTGGTCTCCCAAATCGGTGCGGCAGATGGCTATAACGCGGATCCACAAATCCATATTCCCCTACCTGATGAATTAAAACAGGTCCAAAATCTGTTAAAGAAATTTGGCCTTTCCGCCATGGCTGATGATGTGGAACTCAAACTTAATCGCGCAGCAGAACAAGCCGCCCCACAAGCCAAAGAGATCATCTGGAACGCTATTTCAAATATGAATATGGAAGATGCCCAGGCTATTTATAAAGGGCCAAAAGATGCCGCCACGCAATATTTCAAGAAAGTTGCCTCAAGCGATTTACAAAATATAATCTCGCCCATTGCTGAAAACAGCTTGAAAGATGTGGGTGCATTAAGCGCTTATGACTCACTTATCGGGCAATATAAATCCATGCCCTTTGTGCCGGATGTAAAAGCCAATCTGGTTAATCATACGACCGAGCTGGCGATGGAAGGCATTTTCCATTATCTTGCACAAGAAGAAGCCGCCATTCGTGAGAATCCGGCAAAACGTACAACTGAGATTTTAAAGACCGTCTTTGGAAAATGATCGTAAGCCTCTTTCAAAAATATATCCGTTATTTTTCCATCTCAAAGATGGATTATATCAGCGTCTTTATCACATTGGGTGGGGTCACTTTGTTGGTCATCGCCCTTTGTGCGCCTGTTCTTTATTGGGCAGAAGCAAGCGCTGTTGATGCCAATATCAAATCATTTGAAGATGCCGTCTGGCTTTCATTTATGATTGTCACCACCATTGGCTTTGGTGATTTTTATCCGGTTACGGGCTTGGGGCGTTTTATCGCCATTCCTTTAGCCGCAACAGGCATTGGGGTATTTGGTACCTTAGCGGGTTATATTGGCTCCGTCGTTTTAGATAAGGTCGTGCGCCAAGCCACAACCGATATGCTCCATCAACAAAACAGCCGCATTGAACTGCTGGCAAAACAAAATAATGAGCTCAACGCCCATATCCGCGAAATTGCCTCTGAAAATAAAGAGCTCAATCGCATGATTGTGGAACTGTCAAAAAATAATGAAGCTCTCAACCGTAAAATTGATCACGATACCGATGAAATTTTAAAAGCTTTAAGAGAGAAATAAGGCCTAAAAATCAGCAGGCGCTTTACCCTTTTTGCCCGCGCCCGGTTTCCAGTCTTCTGAGCGTTCGATTTTGCCATCAGGGGTAAAGGCGGCCAGACAGTTCTTAATAGCGCGCACCTTGTCTTTATGGGGTTTTAGGCGCACGCGCATATGGTCCCATAAAAAGCGATTAAACAGTCCACCATAAACTTTGCGATGAAAACGCTCTGCGCGCGAAACTGCCCTTTGATAGGCATAATCAATATGCTCATCAGTTAAAAGCGGCGGCTTTTCCAAAATGGTGAAATACATGGCCAGAACTGATTCATAGCGCGATCGCCCTTTTTGCGCAGAAAGGCGATCAGGGGCCGCATGGGGCAATAAACCCACATCACCAAACACGCGCGCACCTTTTCCATAAGCAAACAGGCGGAAAAAGAGCATTTGATCGGGTGATACCAAACGGGGATCACAGCCACCAATTTCCTGATAATAGCTTTTCTTAAATAACATACAGGTGGAATTGGCTGGATTATTGCGAATGAAAAAACGAAGCCCGTCTTCCATCACTTCCATTGTGGGTTCAACCACCTTGCGGGTAAGTGGGTCTTCTTCGCCTTGCCATTCAAAATAAGAAGAATGGCCCCAAGCGTGATGAACACCAAATTTCTCACAGGCCTTGATCAACCAGATAGAAGAATGCGGTGTGAGCAGGTCATCCCCATCACACAGTTTGATCCATTCATGACTTGCCGCTTCAACGCCCGCATTTGTCCCCCAGGACGCGCCTAAATTTTCCTGCTCGATAATGATGGTTTTAGCCTCAAGATCGCGTGTGCATTCTTTAATCACAGCAACAGAATTATCAGAAGAGCCATCATCCACGAAAATATATTCACGTTCCTCAATATCGACTTGCGCCTCAAGGGAACGGATGACTTCAGAGAGATATTCTTCTTTATTAAAGACGGTAATGACGTAGGAAACAGCAGTCATGATTGTTTTTTCTCCGACAAAGAATGTCGAAAACCTTGGATAACAAAAAGAAAAAGGCCCCTGATTTCACAGGGGCACAAAATCAATTAACGAGAGTTCATCGCATCAAAGAAATCATCGTTATTTTTGGAATATTTCAGCTTTTCAAGCAAGAATTCCAACCCATCGGTTGTGCCCATCGGATCAAGAATACGACGCAGCACCCACATTTTGGAAAGCGTATCTTTAGGTACCAACAGGTCTTCTTTACGCGTACCGGACTTGGTGATGTCAATGGCTGGGAAGGTCCGTTTATCAGCGAGCTTGCGATCCATGATAATTTCAGAGTTACCCGTCCCTTTAAATTCTTCAAAGATCACTTCATCCATACGCGAACCGGTATCAATCAAGGCTGTTGAAATAATCGTGAGGGAGCCACCTTCTTCAATGTTACGCGCGGCCCCAAAGAAACGTTTTGGGCGTTGCAAGGCATTGGCATCTACACCACCTGTCAACACTTTACCAGAGCTTGGCACACAAGTGTTATAGGCCCGTGCAAGACGCGTGATGGAGTCAAGCAAGATGACCACATCTTTTTTATGTTCCACCAGACGCTTGGCCTTAGAGATCACCATTTCAGCAACCTGTACGTGACGCGAAGCTGGCTCATCAAAGGTAGAAGAAATCACTTCACCTTTTACGGAGCGATCCATATCGGTCACTTCTTCCGGGCGCTCATCAATCAAGAGCACAATGAGGTAACATTCAGGATGATTTTCAGCAATGGAATGGGCGATATTTTGCAACATCACCGTCTTACCTGTGCGTGGTGGCGCCACCAAAAGCGCACGTTGGCCTTTACCAATAGGTGAAACAAGATCAATCACGCGTGGTGTCATATCCTTGCGCTCAGGATCTTCAATTTCCATCTTGAGGCGCTCATCTGGATAAAGCGGTGTCAAATTATCAAAATGCACACGATGGCGCGCTTTGCCAGCATCTTCAAAGTTAATATTTTCTACTTTAAGCAGGGCAAAATAACGCTCGCCATCTTTTGGTGAACGAATTTGGCCTTCAACCGTATCCCCAGTGCGTAGTGAGAATTTACGAACCTGATTAGGGCTTACATAAATATCATCCGGACCCGGCAGATAATTGGCTTCTGAATTGCGCAAGAAACCAAAACCATCTTGCAAAACTTCTAAAACGCCACCGCCATAAATGGTTACGTCATTTTCAGCCAGTTGCTTTAAAATCGCAAACATCAGTTCTTGTTTGCGCATATTACCGGCATTTTCGATTTCCAACTCTTCTGCATAGGCAAGAAGGTCAGCTGGTGTTTTTTCTTTAAGGTCCTGAAGATTCATAAGGGATCAACATCTTGATATAGGGGAAAAGGAGAAAACATATAAGAAGGTTCGATAAAGGCGAAATCTTTATATGTTATTGATATATTTGATAAATCCGAAGTTTAAAGCAGGCGAAACAGAACTGTTCGAGGTTTAATTCAGATGAAAAGGAAGGAATATCATTACTGATAATGGGGCTTTTGACGACCCGCTGTTGCTCAAGATGTAGCGTAAAATATCCCTATAAGTCAAGATATCCATATCAACACTTGCCATATTTTCTCTCATTCAGTTTACTATAATAAGACAATGACCTTGGATTAACTGATAAAAGTGCCCTGCCATGATGAAGAATATTGCCATACTTATCGCAATTGTTTTTTGTACCACCCTCTTTATTACACCTGATCTTTCTGCCAATGCGGGCTTTAACCGACTAAAAGCAGCAGGCTCTGGCCTTAATGCCAGTGGCGGGGATAGCGATGATGAAGACGGCGAAGAAGGTGAAGGCGGCAAAGGGGGTAAGGGAAAATCTGGGCGCATGGATGGTAAAAAGGTCAGTGCTGGCGACATCCTTTATATTGGTAGCTTTGAAACTTATGTGCCAAAGAAAAGATTTAACGCCAAAATCACTGTTTTTGGAGAAAGTCGCAAATTCCTGCTGACACACCGCGCCTGTACAAAAATCAGAAAAATCCGCGATAATATCAATCAGTATCTCTTTAAAAATCCACCAGAATTAGACCGTCGCGGTCGGGCAAATACGGAAGGTATGGATACTGAAGTGCGCAAAGTGATTAAAAAAGCACTGAAAACAAAACTAGATTATTTCACCAGTATTTATGTTTACACAGGTCTTTATAATAACCGAAAAATCCCAAAGGATTTAAAAGATCAAACCATTACGGATTGTGATGCTGTTTTTGATACTAAAAAAGAAATGGATCGCGGTAAAAAATAAGGCAATATCAAAGGGTTCCTTCATATTAGAGGAACCCTTTTTTGATATTTAAAATGGTTTTACGATGACCATAATCACCAATACGATCATTAATAAAGTCGGCACTTCATTGATCATGCGATAGAATTTTTCAGATTTGGTATTTTTATCTTCCAGAAAATCCAAGCGATATTTTGCCAGATAAAAATGAAAAACAATCATAGCAAACACGCAAGTCAGTTTTACATGCAGCCAGCCTTGATCCCAGGCATCAATCTCAAATAAAATGATCGTACCAAAAATCGCTGAAGACACCATAGCTGGATACATAATGGCACGCAGCAAACGCCGTTCCATCACTTTTAAGGTTTCAGATAGCTCTGATCCCACTTCTGCATTTGTGTGATAGACATAAAGGCGCGGTAGATAAAAAAGCCCCGCCATCCACGCCATAACCGAGATAACATGTAAGGCTTTGAACCAAAGATAAGCATCTTCAAACATGTGTTGATCCTTTAGCCTTTGCAAATACAACGGGTGTGTTTATGGGGGCAAATTTTCTCATGGCCTTCTGGCAAAACTTCTTTTTCAATTGAAATATGATTGATCACCAGATCGCGCAAACCATCAATAAAAAACGGATGGGTTGCCACTGCCGGACTGCGCAAATAAAGCGGCACGCCTTGGCTTAAGGCCAGTTCTTTATATTCAATATCCAGCTCAACCAAAGTTTCACTATGTTCTGATACAAAAGCGATGGGCACAATAATAAGCGGACGCTTTTCCTGGCCTGCGCGAATAATCTCATCTTCCGTATTTGGCCCAATCCATTCTAAAGGGCCCACCCGGCTTTGATAAGTCACCCACCAATCCAAATTAGGCATATTGAGCTTTTCAACCACCGCAAGGGCTGATTGTTCGACTTGCCATTGATAAGGATCACCTTTTTCAATGATTTTTTTGGGCAAACCATGGGCAGAAAATAAAATTCTCGGCTTGCCCATATAAGTGGCTTCTTCAATTTGACTGCGTAAATTATCAGTTACGGCACTGATAAAACCTTCATTGGTGGGATAACAGCAAACTGTTGTTGTCTTAGCAGAAATTCCTGCCTTTTTAGCCGCATGATGCCATTCATTAATAGAAGATTCAGACGTTGTGGTCGAAAATTGCGGATAAAGCGGTAATAAAACAATGTGATCAGGCTCATACTCTTTAACTTTTGCCGCGCAATCCTCACTCATGGGATACCAATAGCGCATGGAAATAAAGGTTTCGACCTCAACGGCCTCCCCCATTTCTTTTGCAACAGAAGTTTTTAGGGCCTCCCCTTGGTCTTTTGTCAGCTTTAAAAGTGGCGATTTACCACCTAAATGATCATAAATTTCTGCTGCCACTGGCGCTCGTTTTGATGAAATATAGCGCGCCAACATCCATCGAATGGGCTGAGGCGCACCAATAATGGCCTTATCGTTAAACAGATTAAACAGGAAGGGCTCGATCGCCTCAACGGAGTCTGGCCCGCCAAGATTGAACAACACGATGGCAAGTTTCATGTTTTTAAAACCCTTCCTAACTTAGCTTAAATAGCTGTTTTATCGAAGTTTTGGACCATTTCGACCACGCGACCAACATTTTCTGGTGGAGTTTGTGGCACGATGCCGTGGCCTAGATTGAAAATAAACGGACCATTGGTCATTTTATCTAAAATCTTTTGAACTTGCTCTTCCATCTGCTCGCCGCCTGCAACCACACAAAGGTTATCAAGGTTACCTTGAACAGTACAAAGCGGCTGGAGCTCTTCTACCGCCCAATCTAGGGGAACAGTTTGGTCAATACTGACGGCATCGACCCCTGTTTCAATAACAAATTTCTTATAAAGTGGGCCGGCACCACGTGGAAAACCAATAACAGGCATATCAGGATAGGCATCTTTAATGCGCGAGGTAATTTCTTTATTTGGCTCAATCACCCAGCGATCAAATTGATCTTCTGGTAAAACCCCTGCCCAACTATCAAACAGTTGAACGGCCTCAGCGCCTGCCTCTATTTGTTTTAAAAGATATTCTGAAGTTGATTCCACAAGAAGATTGATCAGCTCTTGAAAGAAATCAGGGTCCGTATAAGCAATTGAGCGAATGGTTTCATAAGTTTTTGAACCCTGTCCCTCAACCATATAGGTCGCATTTGTCCAAGGAGCCCCTGCAAAACCAATAAGCGCCGTTGTCTCTGGGATTTCCTTACTTAACCTGCTGACAGTTTCATAGACGGGGGCAAGATGGTCATGAATCCCCTCTAAGCTCAGTTTGGAAAGCCCGTCCATATCACGAATAGGCTCCAACTTTGGCCCTTCACCTTTAATAAATTCGACTTTTTGACCCAATGCATCGGGAATTGTGAGAATATCGGCAAATAAGATGGCGGCATCAAAACCATAACGACGAAGCGGTTGTAAGGTAACTTCAGTTGCCAGATCAGGAGAATAGCAAAAATTGAGGAAGTTTTTCGATTTTGCACGGGTTTCCATATATTCAGGAAGATAGCGACCTGCTTGACGCATAAGCCAGATAGGCGGACGTTCTGTTGTTTCGCCCTTTAATGCACGTAAGAAAAGTTTTTCTGATGATGCCATGTTCTTAAGTCTTCCCTTTGATCTGCCCGAAGTTTGAAGAGTTATTCACAGTTCAATAACAAGTGTAAAGGTTATTTTCTTTAGTTTGTTTTTGATGTTGGTCCTGTGGATAACGGGGATCAAATTTCATCCACAGCCTGTCCCCATATGGAGGAGCTTTCTGTCCAAAATATGGCTATGTTGGAGTCGCCCATGTGGATTAGGCTTTTTTTTCGCTGGAGTCGCTCTCTAAAAATAGCGGAGTCGCTTTGTCAGTGATGAATAATGGGGATAGTGGGGATAAGATTTGATAAAAATCATTTTGTCCCCATAATGAGCTTCTGTAAAAAACAATAATCCATAGCTTGATATCCGGGCATATAGATTTTGTAGGAACTGGGATTAAATATGGCCTTGTGCATGAAGGGCCTAGTTATCCACATATTTAGGTAACTTATGAACAACTATCACATCCATCTTGTCTCCGACTCCACGGGTGAAACCATTGAAACACTGGCAAAGGCCTGTATCGCCCAGTTTGAGGGGATTTCTGTCACCGAAAACGTCTGGACCTTGGTGCGCACCAGCGGTCAGGTGTCAAAAATCCTCAATGCGGTAAAACGCCATCCCGGTGTGGTAATTTTCACGATGGTGGATAAGGGTTTGCGCACCCAGCTTGAAAAAGGCTGTGAAAGTTTGGGGGTGCCTTGTATTGCGGTTCTTGATCCCATCATGTCAGCTTTTAAAGATCATTTCTGTGCGGAGGCCTCTTTTAAACCGGGGCGCCAGCATGAGATGGACCAGAATTATTTTAACCGTATTGAGGCCATGCATTTTGCGCTGGCTCATGATGATGGTCAGTCTACCCATGAAATTCATAAAGCTGATATCGTGCTTTTGGGGGTATCGCGCACTTCAAAAACCCCAACCAGTGTGTATCTGGCCAATAAAGGCTTAAAAGTCGCCAATATTCCCATCGTGCCGCAATGTCCTTTACCGACCAATCTAACGGACCCAAAATTTGCCGGATGTTTGATCATCGGGCTGACAAAAGATCCCCGTCGCTTGGTTCAGGTGCGCAAAAACCGCCTGTCTATGCTTAATGAAACCGCCATGACGGATTATGTGGATTTGGAAACGGTGATTGAAGAAGTCCAGTTTGCGCGCAAACTCTGTAATCGCAACAGCTGGCCCATGGTTGATGTATCGCGCAAATCCATTGAAGAAACCGCCACCGCCATCCTTAATTTAAAAATGAAACGCGATCAGGCCTATGAAGACAGTAATTGGGATGGGGAATAACATGTCACAATATGGATTTTGGCTTGCGCCAGAATGACGTAATGAACATGAGCAGACTTATTTTAGCTTCAGCGTCAAAATCACGCGCAGATTTGTTGCGCGGAAGCGGGCTTGAGATTGAGGTTATTCCCGCTCATCTAGATGAAGAAATCATCAAGGCAGAAAAATTAAGTGTGGTGGAAACCGCCTTAAAACTTTCAAAAGCCAAAGCAGCCTTTATTTCAAAACAATATCCCGATGGCCTTGTTATTGGCGCAGACCAGATGA
The DNA here is from genome assembly GCF_900093605.1 of Candidatus Terasakiella magnetica. NCBI lineage: Bacteria > Pseudomonadati > Pseudomonadota > Alphaproteobacteria > Rhodospirillales > Terasakiellaceae > Terasakiella > Terasakiella magnetica. The sequence continues at coordinate 195,819 of NZ_FLYE01000012.1, read as the reverse complement.
TGGAATGTGAAGGAGTGCGCTTTGATAAGCCTGATAGTCTTGAAAAGGCAAAAGAACAGTTGCAATTTTTGCGCGGAAAAACCCATCGTTTAATCAGTGCGGTTGGTCTTGTAAAAAATGGCGAGACCTTATGGTCCCATCACCAAATGGCTGAATTGGAAATGCGCAATTTCAGTGATGGTTTTTTAGAAGACTATCTAAAACAGGTTGGTGACGATGTCACAACAACGGTGGGCGGCTATCGATTAGAAGAAATCGGCGTACAATTGTTTGATCGCATTGAAGGGGATTACTTCACCATATTAGGATTACCCTTACTGGCTGTCTTGGATTTTTTGCGCAAGCAGGATATGATTGAGATATAATAGATTTCTAAAGAAAACAAAAAGGGGGAAGAGAGATGATTTTAACAGGTAAAGCTGCAGTTGCTGGCGTCATGGGATGGCCGGTGACACATTCAAAATCCCCTCGCCTACATGGATTTTGGCTGGAAAAATACGGCATTGATGGCACTTATATTCCCATGGAAGTCACACCGGATAATTTTGCCAAGGCTGTGCATGGCATGCAGGCTGCAGGCATGCGTGGCTGTAACGTAACGGTTCCCCATAAGGAAAAAGCCTTAAAAATTGCCGATGATGCCAGTGCGCGCGCCCATAAAATTGGCGCAGCCAATACATTGGTGTTTAAAGAAGATGGTTCTATTTATGCCGATAATACCGATGGGTTTGGCTTTATGGAAAATCTTAAAGCTGGCGCGCCGGATTGGGACCTAAAGGCCGGACCTGCCGTTGTGCTCGGTGCTGGCGGGGCAGCGCGTGCGGTTTTGGTTGCTTTGGCAGAAGCGGGCTGTCCTGAAATTCGCTTAACCAATCGCACCAAAGAACGTGCGATTAATCTGGCAGATGAGCTTGATCACACCATTCATGTTGTGGATTGGAATGAGCGCGAAGAATCCTTGGCGGGCTGTAATCTTTTAACCAACACCACAACCCTTGGCATGACAGGTCAGCATCTTTTGGAAATTGATATTTTCGATATGCCAAAAACCGCGCTGGTCAGTGATATTGTCTATGCTCCTTTAATGACGAATTTGCTTGAAAAAGCCCATGTTCATGGTTGTTCAGTAGTGGATGGTCTGGGCATGTTGCTGCATCAGGCCCGACCGGGTTTTAAGGAATGGTTTGGTACGGACCCCGAGGTTGATGCCAAATTGCGCGAGTTTGTCTTGGCTGAAGATGAATAACTAAGTCGGGAACGGTTATTTTTAATGTATATCCTCGGTCTTACAGGCTCCATCGGTATGGGCAAATCGGCAACGGCTGAGATGTTTCGAAAATATGGTGTTCCGGTTCATGATGCCGATGCCACCGTGCATAAGCTTATGGGGCCGTCAGGGCGTGCAACGCTTAGGATCAATGAGGTCTTCCCAGACTGTTTAACTGAGCAAGGCGCTATTGATCGCCAGAAACTTGGCGCGTGCGTGCTGGGCAATGATGGGGAGCTTAAAAAACTTGAAGCCATTCTTCATCCCATGGTGCGCGAAGAAGAACGTAAATTTTTGCGCGTCTGCCAACTTCAAAGAAAGCGTGTTGTTGTGCTGGATATCCCGCTTCTTTTTGAAACCAACGGGGAAAAACGCATGGATGGGGTGGCTGTGGTAAGCGCGACCAAGGCCATTCAACGTCGCCGGGTTCTTGCGCGAGCGGGCATGAGCCCGGAGAAATTTAATGCGATTTTGAAAAAACAAATGCCCGATGTGTTAAAAAGGCGCAAAGCTGATTATATAATATTTAGTGGTGCAGGCTTTCGATATGCACGAAATCAGGTTAAACAGATACTTCAGGAAATTCAGGGCTAACCATGCGTGAAATCGTTCTCGATACGGAAACCACAGGGTTTGAATATAAACAGGGCCATCGTCTTGTTGAAATCGGTTGTGTCGAATTGGTCAATCATATGCCCACGGGCAATACCTATCACCAATATATCAATCCCGAGCGCGATATGCCGGAAGGCGCGTTTCGTGTTCATGGGCTTTCTGAAGAATTTTTGCGCGATTTTCCTTTATTTAAAGAAGTCGCACAGGAATTTCTCGATTTTATCGGGGATTCGACCCTGATCATCCATAATGCGGGTTTTGATGAGCCGTTCTTAAACTGGGAATTAAAACAACATCAATTTCCCCATATGGATAATCATATCATTGATACATTGGTCATGGCGCGCAAGAAATTCCCCGGCTCGCCTGCTAATTTGGATGCGTTATGTCGGCGCTATCAGGTTGATAACTCCAATCGTGAAAAACACGGCGCGCTTTTAGATAGTGAGCTCTTAGCCGAAGTTTATCTGGAACTCATCGGTGGGCGCCAACCCGGTCTTGTCTTGGAAAAAGAAGCTAAGGCTTCTGATGAAATTGCCAGTAAAGAACGCGCCTTTAGAGAACCACGCCCCCATGTGGCCAGTGAAGAAGAACTCGCAGCCCACGCCGCATTTTTAGAAAAAATAAAAGACCCATTATGGCTTGCCACTGAGGATAATTAGGGCGTAAACTCATAAAATACACTTGTTTGGCGGAGATTAATTTGAGGATGGATTAGGCATGAAATCCGCAGAAGTGCATGCACTTTAAGGGTTTTATAACGTAGTCCATCCTCAAAGTAATCCCGTCCCTTTAGGGATTTATCAAAAATATAGGCAAATACAGCGTCAAAGCCTTTTGAAAGTACTGGTACTTCCTGCAAGTCATTTCCTTGTCTTGCCTATATTTTTGATAAACCAAAGCAAGTGTATTTTATGAGTTTACGCCCTAATATGAAACGCACCTTCTTTGCCTTATTTGGATGTTTGATTGTTCTGGCCTTTACAGCCCATGCAGCTTTAAGTCCGAATGTGGCGGGAAAGGTGAAACAGATCAAAGGCTTAGCCCTTGCTGTTCAAGATGCTCAAGTACGTCCACTTCAAATTGGTGATGAAATTCTCATTGGGGATATTTTATCAACAGGGGCAAGCTCGCGCTTGGAAATCACCATGATTGATGAAGGCAGCTTTAAATTGGGTGAGCGTACCTCTTTTGTGGTGATTGATTACACCTTTGGCAAAGGCAATAATAATGCGGTGTTAGAACTGCTTAATGGTGCCATGGACGGGGTGTCTGGCCAAATTGCCAAAGCCAACCCAAAGGGGATGAGCATTGATACCTCTGTTGGCACCATCGGTATTCGTGGTACGAAATTTTTTGTTGGCGAGCTTGATGGCGCACTCAGTGTGGCGCATTGGAAAGGCGGTGGTGTTTTGGTGAAAAACTACGCCGGTGAAGTCATGTTGAGTGAGAATAATGTGGGCACAAAGCTTACTGATGCCCATATCGCGCCCACCCCGCCCAAAGCTTGGGCTAATGAGAAGAAAAAACGCGCATTGGCCTTGGTGAATTAGGGCATAAAGCCTTAAAAAAAGGCCCTTGTTTTTTTAAACAAAGGCCTTTTTCAGTAACTTCTTTTAAGACTTACTGTTTTGTCTCACCAGCAGCTTCTTGTTCTGCAGCCAAGGCTTCAATGCGTTGGCGGTACATGCCAGCAAAATCAACAGGGTTCAACATCATTGGAGGGAAGGAACCGTCGCGTGTTGTGTTGGCGATGATGTGGCGTGCAAACGGGAAGAGCATGCGTGGGCATTCGATCAACAACATAGGCTCAAGATGTTCTTGTGGTACGTTGATTTCGAAAATGCCGCCGTAAGCCAGCTCACAAATGAAAGCCACGTCTTCTTTGGTTTTGCAATCTGCGCGGATTTTTACGATCACTTCAAATTGTGTATCTGTGAGTTTTTGTGCATCAACATCAACATTCACGTTCACATCAGGCTGTTCTTGCATCATGCGACCATAGATGCCCGGAGAGTTTGGCACTTCAAAAGACAAGTCTTTGATATATTGACCGTGGATGGTCAAAGGCTGAAGTTCTTGTTCTTGGTTTTCTGCTGCTTGTTCGTTTTGGTCGGCCATGCGCCTTACTCCTGAAATAGAAAATTATTTTGAAAAACTGGTAGCACGAAAGAATTCTGATCTCAACTTAATCCTTCTTTTCAGACCAAGGACTATCAGGATTTGGCTGAATTTCTTCAAAATCGCCATCAATGACGGTTGAATCGTGAGATTGTTCATGAGGTGATGAAGAGTGCGGTGGATGGGGGCGAAAAGGTTGTCCATCAGGCCCCATCATATGAACATGGGCAGAATTTTTCACAATATCTTTGGCCTTATGGCGCAAAATCGCGCGAAACGGCGGGGTGAAAAGCAAAAAGCCAACCGTATCGGTCACAAAACCCGGTGTGAGCAATAAAGCACCTGCTACGAGCAGGCAGGCCCCGTCAAACAGCTCGGTTGTGGGCATTTTACCTTCATTTAGGGTCGCTTGGGCACGCATCAAGGTGCTGATCCCTTGCTGGCGCAACAATGCGGTGCCGATAATGGCGGTTAAAATCACGATGGCAATTGTGGACCAAAGTCCGATAATATCGCCAACTTGGATAAAAACAGCGATTTCTGTCACCGGAACGGCGATAAACAGTAGAAGAATGATAAAGCCCAACGGGTGAATCCTTGCTCTTTTGATGATTTAAGATTATCTAGTTTTACAACGGCTTATGCGCAAGTTACACTAGGGCATAAATCTATATGTGAAAAGATAACAGGTTTAAAGATTTAATATGGCCAATTTTGATCTCATTTTGCTGGCATTGATTGCCGTCTTTATTTTTCTTCGTCTGCGCAATGTCTTGGGCGGCAAGGATGGTAATGAAGAAAACCGCAATCATCGCGATATGTTTAACCCAAATCCGCAGGATGATCAGCGAGATGAAACTGCAAATGACAATGTGATCCATTTGCCCAATGCTCAACAGGAACCCGCTGAAAACCAGCCTGTTCAGGAAGAGGTTAACGAGATCGAACCAGTTGGTCCGGTTCAACGCGCCTTAGCTGACATTATTGCGGCTGACCCGAACTTTGATCAGCATAGTTTTGTGGATGGTTCCCGCATGGCCTTTGAAATGATCATCACAGCCTTTGCTGAAAATGATCGTGAAACATTGAAAAATCTTCTCACAAGTGAAGTTTATCAAAATTTTGAGGCTGCCCTTGAAGCCCGCGTTGCGGCAGGTGAAACGCTTGAGACCACATTGGTTGGGGTGAATTCTATTGAAATCACCGATGCGGACCTTGAAAATAATATGGCTGAAGTGACCGTTCGTATTGTGAGTGAGCAGGTTAATGTCACCACAGACAGCGAGGGTGAAGTGGTTGATGGCGATAGTAACTATATTGATACCATCACCGATATTTGGACGTTTGAGCGCTCGGTCGCCTCAAACACGCCGAACTGGTTCTTGAAAGCAACACAGACGGAATAGGTGATGAAGATCAGGGGGCAATCATGGGTAAAGCGCCTTAGCGCTATTGGGGTTTTGGGCCTAATGACGGCGTGCGCCCAGCCGCAGGTGGACTCCCATCAAGGGATGATTGCACCTAAAGACCCTTCCGTCGGGTTTAATCCCAAGCTTTTACCGGTTTCCTTTGCCGCCCTTCCCGGTTGGGAAGATGATAATATTGCGGAGTCTCTGCCTGCATTGCGCAGATCGTGCGAGAAATTTGCCCGCATGAAAGAAAGCAAACTCATCGGGCCAAAAGGCATTGGTGGGGCTGCTGGGGACTGGAAACCAATTTGTACGGAAGCTTATTCCCTACCCGATGGGGATAGCGTTAAAGCACGTGCTTTTTATGAATCATTCTTCCAGCCTTATTTGATTTCGGATTTAAAGAAAGACAAGGCCGCCGGTGGGCTCTTTACCGGATATTACGAAGCGGGCCTGCGCGGGGCAAAATCAAAAGGCGGGATTTATCAAACTCCGCTTTATAAACGCCCTAAAGACCTTGTTCTGGTTGGACTTGGGGAATTTAAGCGCGATTGGCGCGGCAAACGTCTGGCAGGTAAGCTGGAAAACGGTCAATTGGTGCCATATGCCACCCGTGCAGAGATTGAAGCGGGTAAATTGCGCGGCAAAAACTTGGAACTTGTCTGGGTGGATGACCCAGTAGATGCTTTTTTCCTTCATATTCAAGGCTCAGGTCGCGTTCTTTTTGCCGATGGCACCACCATGCGTGTGGGATATGACGGGCATAACGGTCATGATTATACCTCCATTGGGCGGATTTTGATTGAGCGCGGTGAAGTTTCCAAAGAAAATATGTCCATGCAGGCAATCCGAAAATGGATGGCGGCGCATCCTAAAAAAGGTCAGGATCTGATGAAAGAAAATGGTTCTTTCATCTTCTTTCGCGAGCTTAAAGATGATGGTCCCATTGGCGCACAAGGTGTTGTGTTGACACCGGGGCGCTCATTAGCGGTGGATAAACGTTTCTTACCCCTTGGCTTGCCGCTTTATCTCCATACCTTTACTGACCCGCTTTCGCCAAGCCCGATCTCAAGATTAGTGGTCGCCCAAGACACAGGCGGGGCGATTAAGGGGGTTGTGCGTGGTGATGTGTTCTGGGGCTTTGGTGAGCTTGCAGCAAATCGTGCAGGTAAAATGAAAGAAGGCGGCAGTTTCTTTGCTTTGCTGCCCAGCAATTCTCTTAGCCGGTGTCAAATTTGTGAAGCCGCTGAAGATAGCCCGGTGATGGCGCAATAAAAATAAGTCTTTTAATTCAAAAGCCTGCGACATTCCCTTAAAGTGGGATATCGCTTTTTTTCCTGGGCGTAATAAGCTTTCAGCAAGGAAGGGTCGAGCCCGAGTTTTTTGCGCACTTTGCCAAGGGGCTGGTCCATATATTTTTTATAATCTACCCGATCAAGGGCTTTGCAATGACATAAGATGCCTAAATGTAGCGCATCTTTAAAAATCTCCAGATCATCGCGTTTAAAACGATAAACATCGGGGTAGATATGGCGCGATATCAGTTGATAGAGTTTCTTTTCAAAACAACCGACTTTTCCGGTTGAGCCCATGGTAAAGCCAATCACAAAAGCCTCGTCTTTGGGCATCATGCCGCGCCCAAGAAGAATATGAATACAATCATGGTCTGTTAAATCCACTGCACCATGGAAAAGCTCAAGCCCGGGCAGGCGAAAACGTGGGTTTTCAACCAGCTGCACAATCAAGGGAATCGCGCTTTGTTCATGGGATAAATTGTGCATGTCCGCTAACGCGTCGCCAAGATGTATCTGTTGTTCGCTCAAGGGGATATGCCAAGTTTTATAACTTCGCCCCCATTTTGATCCATTTAGTGGTGTCATCTACTATATATGGGGTAGGAATTTGCCATTTTCCAGAGGGGTGAAATTAGGTTATGATAAGAACTTGGACTGTAATTTATAAAAATAACAATAAAGTATAATCTTCATGAACATTTTACTGGTCGAAAGCTCACGAACCGTTGCTTTCATGGTTATGGCAGAATTGTCAAAAACTGTGGATGCAGAAATCAACTGGGCGCAAACCACAGAACAGGCTTTGATGTTTATTGAGGAAAATGGCATTGGCTTTTATAAATTTGCCATTTCAGGTTTGACCCTGTCAGATTCCATTAAAGGCGATATCATTGAAAAAGTGACGGAATATCAAATTCCGACGATTATTTTTACCGCCAGTTTTGATCTGATGGTGCGCGAAAAATTGCTAAAAATCCCCGGTGTGGTGGATTATGTGGTCAAAGAAAGCCCATCGGCTTTTCGCTATCTTTCCAATCTGGTTTATCGTTTAACAGAAAATAAAAAACTTAAGGCTTTGGTGGTTGAAGAAGTCAGATCGGTGCGCCTTTATATTACCGAGCTTTTGCGCCAATATGAATTTAGTGTTTTAGAAGCATCAAGTGGCGAAGAAGCCCTTAAAACCATTGAAGAAAATGAAGATATTCATTTAGTTGTAACCGATTATGCCATGTCGCCTATGGATGGGTTTGAGCTCACAAAACGAATTAGAAATACACATAGCAAAGAAGAAATCGCCATTATCGGTCTTTCAGAAAGCAATGAGCAGGCCCTATCTGCACGCTTTATTAAAACCGGGGCCAATGACTTTTTGATCAAACCCTTTCAGCCAGAAGAATTTTTCTGTCGTGTCACACAGAATATTGAGTTGATTGAAAAAACGCAGAAATTGGTTGATGGCGCGATGAAGGACTTTTTAACCGGGGTCTATAATCGACGTTATTTCCTTGATCAAGGGACGGAAAACCTTGAGCGTATGGCCTATGAGGGCAAAAACGTCTGGGTCTCTATTCTTGATATTGACCATTTCAAAAGTGTAAATGATATGTTTGGTCATGATGTGGGGGATGAGGTGCTGCAATCGGTTTCAAAACAGCTGCAAGAAAGCACGAGACAAAGCGATGTACTGGCACGCCTGGGCGGTGAAGAGTTCGGTATTATTTTTGAAGATATTGAGCTTAAGAACTTGGAAAGATTACTAGAACGCATTCGCGCCCGTATTGAAATGCGCCCTTATAAATCGCTTAAAGAGAGAAGAAATATCACCGCAAGTTTCGGCTGTGTCAAATTACGCAAAGGTGAAAATTTGGGTGATGGTTTGAAACGGGCGGATCAGCTTTTGTATCAAGCCAAGGAAACAGGCCGCAATAAGGTGATTATTGGCGAATAATCCCTTGCCCTTTCCCAAAGTTATTGGGATATTAGGGGTTTAGATATCGATCTTGCGGAAAAAAGATAAATGAATACCAGTCGATTTTGGGCGCAACGACTTAATAAAGTTGCTGCGTTTGGCCTTGCCGTTTTGTCGGCTTTTCCCCTTTATGCTCAAGAAACACCAAAAACATCAGCAAGTGTGGTCATGTATCACCGCTTTGGGGAAAGCGATTATCCGGCAACCAATATCACCATGGAACAGTTTGAAACTCATATAAATGAGATTAAAACGGGTGGGTATGAGGTGTTGCCTTTGCCTGAACTGGTTGAAAAACTTAAATTTGGTCAGCCTTTAGCGGATAAAACGCTCAGCATCACCATTGATGATGGCTATGCCAGTATTTATGAGAAAGCCTATCCAAAATTTAAAGAAGCAGGCATTCCCTTTACCATTTTCATTTCAACTGATGCTATTGATCGTGGTTATGCGCGTCATTTAAACTGGAAACAGATTAAGGAGATGGCAGCTGATCCGCTGGTTTATATTGGGGCTCACACCGCAAGCCATATGCATATGGCCGCGGCCTCTCAATCGCGCATTGGTGATGAGATGCAGCGATCCTTGAAACGTTTTGATGAAAAAATCGGCTATCGTCCCGAGATTTTTGCCTATCCTTACGGGGAAGCCAGCTTAAAAGCCATGTCTGTGGTGCGTGGTTTTGGCATGAAAGCCGCCTTTGGCCAGCATAGCGGGGCGGTGGGCTCAGGTGATGATCTTTATTATCTGCCACGTTTTGCCCTGAACGAAAAATACGGTGATATCAAACGCTTTCAGATGGTGTCAAAAGCCAAATCCCTGCATGTGAGTGAGCTTGGGCCAAAAGATATGACCATTGCCAAGCGCAACCCACCCATGATCGGCTTTACCGTGGCTGAAGAAGTTGGCAGCCTTGATCCGCTGGCTTGTTTTGCCGCCCATGAAGGTAAAGTACGTGTGGAACGTTTGTGGGAGCGCCGCGTTGAAGTGCGCATGGAAAAACCCCTGCCTGTTGGGCGCACAAGATTAAACTGTACCATGCCTGCGGGCGATGGGCGCTGGCGTTGGTTTGGGCGTCTTTTCTATGTTGCGCCGTAATTTATTGAAACGAGACCTATGGTTAAAATCGTAAAACAAAAAGACATTATTGATCGCAAGGCCCTTTGGGCAGAATTGGAAGATATGGCGGGTTGGTCCGGTTATTCTTCTAAAATGCAAAAAGATGTGCTCAAGCTCTTTAAAGAGGTTTTGGCGTCGGGGCGAACAGAGATCAAAACCCGTTTTGAGACGAAAAAAGCCAATGGGATTGTGACGTTTCATAATTATGCTTTTTTGATCGATCAGATCGTGCGCACTCTTTATGATTTTACCACCAAATATGTCTATGCCATTCATACACCGACAAAGGCTGAGCAATTTTGTGTGGCTGCTGTTGGGGGCTATGGGCGCTCAGAAATGGCACCGCAATCTGATATCGATCTGTTGTTCTTGCTGCCTTACAAACAAACGCCAAAAGTAGAGCAAGCCGTTGAATATATGCTCTATTTATTGTGGGATTTAGGGCTGAAGGTGGGCCATTCCACGCGCAATATTGATGAATGTATCAAAATGGCGAAAGATGATTTAACCATTCAGACCGCTTTGCTTGATGGGCGCTATTTATGGGGCAATCAGGAGCTATTTGAAGACTTCCAGACCCGCTTTAAAGAAAAAGTAGTGGCAGGTTCCGGTCGCCAGTTTGTGGATGCGAAATTAGATGAGCGCGATGAGCGCCACCAGCGTATGGGCGATACCCGCTATGTGGTGGAACCCAACCTAAAAGAAGGTAAAGGCGGTTTGCGCGATCTTCAAACCCTTTACTGGATTGGTAAATATATCTATGGGGTTGAGCGCTGGCGCGAACTGGTTGATCATGACGTTATTACAGAAGATGATGCCAAAGCCTTTAAAAAATCGGTCAATTTCCTTTTTTCCGTGCGGTGTGCGCTTCATTATCTCACCAATCGCCCACAAGAAAACCTGAGCTTTGATGTACAAGGCCAGCTGGCTGAAACATTGGGCTATCATGACCGTGGTAATACACGCGGCGTTGAGCGTTTCATGAAACACTATTACCTGACGGCAAAAACCGTTGGGGATTTAACGCGAAACTTGTGTGCGGTGCTGGATGAACAGCATAAAAAGCAGCAACAGCGTTTTGCCATGTTGACCAATTTCTTTAAACGTAATGTCGATGGTTTTGGCGTGGATTCCGGTCGTTTAAGGCTGGATAAAGAAGATGCGGTTGTTGAAAACCCGCTTTTGATGTTTAAGCTGTTTCAGGTTGCCCAAGATCATGATCTGGATATCCATCCCTTTGCGTTGAAACAAATCCGCAATAACTTAAAACTGATTAAAGGCAAATGGCGCAAAGACCCTGAAGTTAATCAGATGTTTATGGATATGCTGACATCTGAGAAAAAACCCCAGCGCGTGTTGCGCCTTATGGGGGAAGTCGGGCTTTTGGGCCAGTTTATCCCCGATTTTGCTCGTGTTACCGCCCAGATGCAGTATGACATGTACCATACCTATACGGTGGATGAGCATACCATTAAGGCCATTGGTGAGCTTAACCACATTGAAACCGGCCAAACTAAAGAAGAGCTACCTGTGAGCTGTGGGGCAATTTCTGAAGTCTTATCACGTCGCGCCCTTTATATGGCTGTTTTGCTTCATGATATTGCCAAGGGACGCGGGGGCGATCATAGCGAGCTTGGCGCTGAAGTTGCCATGACACTTTGTCCGCGTTTGGGCCTAAATATCGAAGAAACCGAAACGGTGGCTTGGCTTGTGAAACATCACTTAACCATGTCCCATGTGGCCTTTAAGCGTGATCTTGAAGATCCGAACCTGATTAAGAAATTCTGCGCGATTATTCAATCCCCAGAACGTCTGCGTCTTTTATTGATCCTGACCGTATGTGATATTCGCGCGGTGGGTCCAGATGTGTGGAATGGCTGGAAAGGTAACCTGTTGCGCGTACTTTATGCACGCGCTATGGAGGTTCTTACTGGCGGTGAGGCAGCGGCAGGCGGTGTTCAAGCCCGTGTGGAATATAAGCAAGAGGCTTTCTCTGAGACTATTAAGGGCTGGTCGCAGGATGAAATTGCCGATTATGTGGCCTTGGGCAATGCGGGCTATTGGCTGAGCTTTGAAACCGAGGTGCAGGTGCGCCATGCAGAGCTCACTAAACGCGCGCTTAATGAAGAAGGTGCGGTCCATATCCATGTGGAACATGACACCTTTAACAATGTCTCAGAAATTTCCATTTATGCAGCCGATCACCCGGGGCTGTTTTCGGTGATTGCCGGGGCCATGGCCTTGACCAATGGCTCAATTGTAGATGCTAAGATCGCCACTTTATCAAACGGGATGGCGTTGGATACATTTTCAGTCCAAGACCATAGTGGGGAAGCCTTTGATTCTGAAACAAAAATCAAACGTTTGGCAGACCGTATTGATAAGGCCTTAAAAGGTGAGATTTATCCGGCAAACGAGCTTGAAAAAGTCACGACAAATACCCTGAAATCGCGCCGCGATGTCTTTACCGTGCCACCGCGTGTGTTGATTGATAATAAGGTCTCTAACGCCTTTACGGTAATTGAGGTCAATGGGCGTGATCGTTTGGGCTTTTTATATGATGTAACGCGTACCTTGTCTGATTTGGGCCTGCAAATTAACTCCAGCCATATTTCGACTTATGGGGAGCGCGCAGTTGATGTGTTTTATGTCAAAGACGTCTTTGGCCTGAAGGTCAATACGGAAAGCAAGCTGGACTCGATCAAGTCTAAATTGCTCGATACCATTACTGAAGAGAATTATCATCAACCCAAGAAGCGTAAGAAAAAAGCCGGATAAGGTGTTTTTAGAGCAAGTCTTTCACGATCTTGCGTAAATTTGGCACCAGCTCAGCCTCAAACCAGGGGTTTTTCTTAATCAGATTGGTGACGCGCCAACTGGGGTGTGGTAGGGGCAGATAGCCTTTTTCCAGATAGTCTGACCAGTTTTTCACGGTCTCTGTCATGGTTTTCTTTTTGCTTTTGCCAAGATAATGGTTCTGCGCGTAAGAGCCGACCAATAAGGTCAGCTTGATATTATCAAGTTCTTTTAAGACCTTATCATGCCAAGCCGGCGCGCATTCAGGCCGTGGAGGGAGATCACCGCCTTTTTCCACGCGCCCGGGATAACATAGGCCCATGGGCATGATGGCGATGCGGGACTCATCATAAAATATGTCTTTATCCAGATGGAGCCAGTCGCGCAAACGCTCCCCACTTGCATCATTCCAGGGGATGCCACTTTCATGGACTTTGGTGCCCGGGGCTTGCCCGATGATGAGGATTTTGGCTGATTTTTGCGCCCGAATAATCGGCCTTGGCCCAAGGGGCAGGTCTTTACATAAGGTGCAGGCACGGATGTTATCTAAGAGTTTTTGCATTACCTTTTTAACAACTCATCCACATAACGCGGAACCACTTCACTGGCGGGACCATAGAGGGTCTGGGCAAATTGTGTCGCCCCGTTTGAGGGATCAAGATTAAGCTCAACCGTATGGCAGCCGCCCATCTGGGTGACAGCTTGGACAAAACCTGCGGCGGGATAGACATTGCCGGAGGTCCCGATGGACATAAAGAGGTCGCAATCCTCTAATGCTTCATAAATTTCTTCCATCTGAAGCGGGATTTCACCAAACCAGACCACATGGGGGCGCAATCCCCCTGATTGATCACACTCAGGGCAGGGGGTTTCTATATGAAGCTCTTGTTCCCATTGGTGCATGGACCCACAGTGATTACAGCGAATTTTCAGCAGCTCACCATGCATATGGATGATATTTTGAGAGCCTGCCAGCTCATGCAGATTATCAATATTTTGTGTGACGATGAGGACGCGACCGGGCCAGTCGCGCTCTAGCTTTGCCAAGGCAAGATGGCCGGGATTGGGCTGGGGCTTTTCATCAACCAATTGGCTGCGTCGCGCATTATAAAAATCCTGCACCATTTTGGGGTTGCGCATAAAGGCTTCAGGGGTGGCAACATCTTCTAGGTCAACTTTGGACCAGATGCCGTCTTTACAACGAAATGTCTCAAGACCGGATTCACGCGAAATGCCTGCTCCGGTTAAAATGACAATTGTGCCTTCTTTATCAATCTTCACATTCATGGTTGCCCCTTTGGCTCGTTGACTTCTATAGTATGAGAAAATGACAACAGGGAAAAGTCCAACGTGGTTAAAGTCTTATTTGTATGCCTTGGTAATATCTGTCGCTCTCCAACAGCTGAAGGAGTGTTTCGCGAGCTTGTGTCCCAAAAAGGCCTAAAAAGCCAAATTGTGACCGACTCCGCAGGAACCGGGGATTGGCATGTGGGTAAAGCCCCTGACAGCCGTGCTCAGAAAGCGGCAGAAGCGCGTGGGTATGATCTTTCAGATTTACGTGGGCGTCAGGCCAAATCAAAAGATTTTATGGACTATGATTATGTCTTAGCCATGGACCATAACAATTATGCCGATCTGCAAACAATTTGCCCGTCTGGTTATGAAGAGCGTTTGCATATGTTTTTATCTTTTGACCCGGACAGCCCTGAAGTCGAAGTACCAGACCCCTATTTTGGCGGGCCAGCAGGGTTTGATTATGTGCTTGATCTGGTTGAAGAAGCCTCAGAAGGCCTGTTAAAAGATATTCAAACAAAGCACCTTTAAAAAAGATCAACAAACCTTGTTGCGGCCTTCTCTTTTGGCGCGATGAAGGGCTTTATCTGCGCGTTGCAAGATATCTTCGATACGGTCTTCCATGACACTGTCAAACATGGCAACGCCAATAGATACGGTGAGTTCAATTTTCTCACCATGATCACTAAACTCAATTTGTTCAACGGCCTTGCGGATGCGCTCAGCCAGAACAAAGGCCCCTTCCCTGCTGGTTTCCGGTAGGAAAATAGAAAACTCTTCTCCGCCCAGACGGCCCATGACATCAATATCGCGCAAGAGCTTGCGACAGGAGTGTGAAAAGGCTTTTAGCGCTTTATCGCCAACAGAATGACCAAAACGGTCATTGATGTTTTTGAAATGGTCCAGATCAAGCAACAGTAAGGAAAGTGGATTGCCATTTCGTTGGCAGCGTTTAATTTCGCGCTCAAACAAGGTGGTAAAATGGCGTCGATTGTTAATTTCGGTGAGCGGATCGGTATTTGCCAGTTTGCGCAAACGCGAGGCCATGCGTTTATGTTCGGTAATATCCACATAAGTGGAGATAAAGCCAAACGGTTCCCCATCAATATGAAGCGGTTTGCCCGTGACTTGTAAGGTCTTGCCATCAGGGCGGGTGCGTTCAAACTTATGGGGTTCAAACTTAAGTGAGGCTTGAATGCGCATTTTGATATGTTGTTCAGGATCACCTGGGCCATATTCGCCGCGCTCTGCATTATAGCGGATCAAATCCTCATACTGCATGACGGGCTTTTTGAATTTATCGGGAAATTCCAACAGGTCAAAAAAGGCATTATTCCAAAAGATGATATCTAGGTTTTCATCAATCACCGTAACGCCGTAATCAAGGTTTTGTAACAGGGCGCGCAGGTATCCTGATGTTCTTTTGGCTTCGGCTTCAGCTTTTTTGCGCTCAGTAATATCAGTATAGGTGGTGATGAGCCCTTCTTCGACCCAAACACCACGTATTTCAAGGATGGTGCCGTCAGGGCGGGTGCGCTCAAACACATGATCAATGCGTTTTTGAGTATTTTCAATCAGCTTATTAAGGACTTCATCGGGGTCTTTATCACCATATTCACCGCGCGCAGCATTAAATTTGACCAGTTCATCAAGCTTTGGCATGCCGTTTTTAAAGAGGCTATTTGGAAATTCCAAAATTTTTTTCACCATCTCGTTACAGAGCAAAAGGTTGCGGTTATTGTCAAAAAGGGTCACGCCGCTTGGCAGGTTATCCACAATGGTTTGGAAACGTTGTGTATCTTTTTTGCGGCGATATAAAAGATAAAAAGCCAATAATGCAATTAAAGTGACAAAAGAAAGGGCAGACCCATTAATTAATGCATGGTTTTTAATAGGTGTGAGTTCAGAAAGCAGCCAAATCTGCCAATCATATTCTTTAATATCTATTTTTTGGACAAAATAGTTCACATGATTAATAGAATGGGCTTGGTACTGTCCATAATACTGATCAGAGGATTTGTGGTTAAGGGGTTGGATTTTATTGATGGGATACTGGCGGGTGCGCGAAATATACAGGCGGTCTTTGGCCGAAATAGTGGTCAGTGACTTTAATTGATAAGTCTCGTTTGAGCTGAGGAAAATCACACCGCGTTGATCGCTGATGAGGAAGTCACTTTGTATATTATGGGCAAAAGTGGAAATATTATCTAAATCCACCTTAATCACAAGCACGCCCATAAGTTCCCCTGAGGGGTTGTAAAGTGCATGAGAGATATAAAAGCCAAGCTTGTTTGAGGTCACCCCAATGGCGAGAAATGTCCCGGTTGATTTTGTCACAGCCGCTTTAAAATAGGGGCGAAAAGAATAGTTTTTGCCAATGAAACTGTTGGATTGGTCAAAGTTACTGGCTGCAACGGTCAGGCCATTTTTATTCATCAAATAAACCGCAGAAGTGTTCATCTTTTCATTGGTTTTTTTAAGGATGCTGTTGGACAGTAAAATATCTTTTGGTAAGGCCTTTGTTTTAAGCGCACTCACTAAAATGGGGTTTTGCGATAAAATGCTGCCGACCAGATCAATCTGGTCTAATTCGCTCAGCAAATATTCTTTATAGAAAAGGGCTTGTTTTTTAAGGTCATTATTGACCTTTTCTGCTTCAATAGTTCCGGCTTTTTGCGCACCAAACCAGCCAATGGCAATGACAAAAGCCAAAGTAAATGACGCCAATAATAGATTTCTAATAGAGTTCGCCAATACCAACGTTACCTGTTTCCACTCGTCCCAATTGATTATTAATTATTTTATTAAGATTAGAATAACCTATGGAGACAGAGTTACAACTCAAAAAGGCGGTAATTCCTGCTTGTTGTCTGGCATTAAGCCTCTATACTGAGGCAAATTTTCCAACGATTTTAAAGATAAAGGACACGCTATGTCTGATACAGATTTTGACGTTATCGGGATTGGTAATGCGATTGTGGATGTGTTGAGTCATTCTGATGATGCATTTTTAACCCAGCATGGCCTTACAAAAGGCTCTATGGCGCTGATTGATGCTGCGCAAGCTGATCACCTTTATGGCGAAATGGGCCCGGGTGTTGAATGTTCTGGCGGCTCTGCGGCCAATACCATTGCCTGTTTGGCAAACTTGGGCGCAAAAAGTGCCTTTATCGGTAAAGTAAAAGATGATGGTCTGGGCAAAATCTTTGATCATGATATCAAGGCCGCTGGCGTTGATTTTTCATCCAAGCATGAAACAGATGGGCCAAGCACGGCGCGTTGCCTGATCTTGGTAACAGATGATGCCCAACGCACCATGAATACTTTCTTGGGTGCCTGTGTAAACCTCACTCCAGATGATATTGACCCGGATTATATCGCACGCGGGGCGGTAACGTACCTTGAGGGCTATCTTTGGGACCCAGACCATGCCAAAGAAGCTTTTCTAAAAGCCTCTATGGCGGCTCATAAAGCAGATCGTCAAGTCTCACTGAGCCTATCTGATGCGTTTTGTGTGGATCGTCACCGCAAATCTTTCCAAGACCTTGTGGAACATCATGTTGATATCCTGTTTGCCAATGAAGATGAAATTATGGCGCTTTATGAGGTTGATACCTTTGATGCGGCCCTTCAGTGTGTGCGCGATAAATGTTCTGTTGCAGCCCTCACACGTGGGGATAAAGGCTCAGTCGTGATTGCGGGCAATGAAATCCATGTGGTAGATGCGGAAAAAGTCGATCATGTGGTGGATACCACAGGTGCGGGCGATGCTTATGCAGCGGGTTTCCTCTTTGGCTATACACAAAACTTCGATATGGGCACCTGTGCGCGTTTGGGTTCTGTCTGTTCAGCTGAAATCATCAGCCATTACGGTGCCCGCCCAGAAGCCGATCTGGCTGATCTCGCGGGTGCTGCGCTGGAAAGCTAAATGATACCTTTGTAACAAGGTGTTACAAAATGATAGATCACAGCAATCTTGCTGTTACAGTCTGCTTATAAAGTCTCCCCAATTGAATGTTCACTCTTCTTGGGGAGATTTTTTATGACCAGTACCACAGTTGATCAAACAGCCCTTGGACCAAGGGCGCAAAATATCACGAAAGCTCAGTCTTTTTTACAGCGTTATGCCACTGTTGCGACCATTGCGACCTCATTGGTGGTGGGCACCAGCGGTGTCATGCTGTTTTTCCATCTGGGCGAAAGCGCGGTGAAAGGCTTGCATGAATGGGTCGGCATGGGCTTTGTGCTTGCCGCCCTTCTCCATGGCGTGCGCCATCTTAAAGCGATGGGTAAATTACTCACCAAAACACGCACCAAGCTGGCCTTGGGTCTTATGATGTTGGTGAGCCTTGGTTTTATCATGGGTGCAGTTTTTAATCCCAATGGCGGCAACCCGTTTAAACAATATGTGAAAATCTCACAAAGCGCGCCCATTTCTGCGCTGGCACCTGTTGTGGGGATGAGTTCTGAAACCTTGATGGCAAAATTTAAAGCCGCAGGTGTTGAAAATATTCAGCTTAAGCAGTCTTTGCGCGATGTTGCGCAAAGCTCAGGGGTGGAACTGCATGAACTATTTGGCCTTTTGGTGAAGAAGTAAGGTTGGTTGTGGGTTTTGCAGAGACTTTTTTGTGAGAGAACGCCATAGTTCTTGCTGTTTTCTCAATAAAGCGTATAGTCCGCCCCAAATTTAGGATTCTTCCAGACAGGACTAATTTCATGGAACTTCGCAATATCGCGATTATCGCACACGTTGACCACGGCAAAACGACTTTGGTTGACGAACTTATGAAACAAAGCGGACAATTCCGTGAAAACCAGCATGTTGAAGAACGTGTCATGGACTCCGGCGATATCGAGAAAGAACGCGGTATCACGATTTTGGCGAAATGTACCTCTGTTGAATGGAAAGATGTGCGCATCAATATCGTTGATACACCGGGTCACGCCGATTTCGGCGGTGAGGTTGAGCGTATCCTATCTATGGTAGATGGTGTTGTTTTGTTGGTGGATGCCGCAGAAGGCCCTATGCCACAAACCAAGTTCGTGACAGGTAAAGCCTTGAAACTGGGCCTAAAGCCCATCGTTGTCGTCAATAAGGCAGATCGCCCTGATGCGCGCCCTTATGAAGTACAAGACGAATGTTTCGATTTGTTTACAGCCCTTGATGCCAATGACGAACAGCTTGATTTCCCAACTTTGTTTGCCTCTGGTAAAAACGGTTGGGCTGCGGAAACACCAGATGGTGATCGCACGGACCTGACGCCATTATATGACTTGATCCTTGAACATGTAAAAGAGCCTGTATGTGAATTGGAAAAACCCTTTTCCATGTTGGCAACGACCCTTGAGTCTGACCCATTCTTGGGCCGTATTCTCACAGGCCGTGTGCAAACAGGGACCTTTAAGGTAAACCAAAACCTGAAAGCCATGACAGCTGATGGTGAAGTGATTGAACAAGCCCGTATCACTAAGCTTCTCTCGTTTCGCGGTGTGGACCGTGTGCCAGTTGAAGAAGCTCACGCAGGTGATATTGTTGCCGTTGCCGGTCTGACCAAGGCAAACGTTGCAGATACATTATGCGCGCCGGAACTTGAAGTTCCGCTTAAAGCCCAGCCGATTGATCCACCAACATTGGCCATGACATTCTCTGTCAACAACTCACCACTTGCAGGCCAAGAAGGCTCAAAAGTAACTTCACGTATGATCCGTGATCGCTTGTTGGCTGAAGCTGAAGGTAACGTTGCCATTACGGTTTCTGAAACTGAAAATGCCGATAGCTTTGAAGTTGCTGGTCGTGGTGAATTGCAGTTGGGTGTAATCATTGAAACCATGCGCCGCGAAGGTTTTGAGCTGGGGATTTCACGTCCTCGCGTTCTAATTCAGGAAGACCCTGAAACAGGTGAAAAGCTTGAGCCGTTTGAAGAAGTTCAAATCGATGTGGATGAAGAATTCTCCGGTATCGTTGTGGAAAGCCTTGCCATTCGGAAAGGTAAAATGACGGAAATGCGCCCTTCTGGTGGGGGTAAAACCCGCCTGACTTTCCATGCCCCAGCACGTGGCCTGATCGGTTATCATGGTGAATTTCTCACAGAAACACGCGGTACAGGCATTATGGCGCGTACATTCCACCATTTTGGTGCTTATGCAGGTGCCATTCCGGGTCGTCGCAATGGGGTACTTATTTCCATGGTTGATGGCGCGGCAGTTGGTTATGCATTGGCAAACCTTGAAGGCCGTGGCCCGCTGTTTGTCAGCCCACAAACAAAGATTTATCAAGGCATGATCATTGGCGAACACGCAAAAGGCACTGACCTTGAAGTAAACGCCATGAAAGCCAAGCAACTGACCAACCACCGTGCTTCTGGTAAGGATGATGCCATTCGTTTGACACCACCTCGCCCGATCACGTTAGAAGATGCGATTGCCTATATTCAAGATGATGAGCTGGTAGAGGTTACACCAGAAAGCATTCGCCTGCGTAAATTCCACCTTGACCCACATGTGCGCAAACGCGCAGAACGTGCGGTCAGTGAATTATAAGCGATCAGTTATATCGTTATGGAAAAGGCCCGGTTTTGACCGGGCTTTTTTTTGAGCTTAACTTGTGAGATTTTGAATTTCATCTTGGATCAGTGCCTTAAACTCATCAGGCGCGGGTGGGTCTTGGATGGTTTTACAGTTATGTTTTGCCGCGCTGAGCATCTTATCGGTATTGAGGTCCTGTATGAGGATGAGCGCAGCGCAGTTATGTTTCCACACACTGCGCAAACGCTCAGCGGCTTCACAGCCTGTCATCTCATTGGGGAAACGCTCAGGACAAATGATAAGTTGGGGTCTGATTTGCAGGTTCTGGGCTTCTTCATAAGACTGAAAAGCAAGCACGCGATATTCCCATTGGCGGATTTGCACGGCGGTTTCTTCTAGAACATCCACAAACGGGTTAATCAAAACAACAAGAGGCCGCCTGCGATTGGACTGGGCTGAATTTTTAGGTGTTTGGCTGGGGATATGGGCTTTGTGGAGGGGAACCTCCACACTAAAAACAGAGCCCGCACCGGGCAGGGAGCTGACACTCAGATTATGGCCTAACACACGCGCTAAGCGATCAGCAATGGCAAGCCCTAAGCCTTGACCGCCACTGGATTTTCGCCCGGGATTATCCAGTTGATGAAATTCTTCAAAAATATCGCGAAATTTCTCAGGGGGAATACCAGGGCCGTTATCCAACACAGAAATCACCACGGAGTCGGCGCGCCTACGACAGCCAATAAGGATTTTACCGTCACTCACATGCTGGACCGCGTTGGAAACAAGGTTTGAGACAATGCGCTGGAAGTAAATGGGATCACTGGTCACCCGTAAAGATGATGGCACGATTTGAAATTCCAGCCCTTTTTCTTTGGCACTGTTTTCAAAGGTGCGGCTGAGGTGATCAAAAATATTACTGAGCGAAATGGCCGTGTGATTGGGTTTTACCCCACCGCTTTCAAGCTTTGATACATCCATCAGGGAATTGAGCAAACGGGTGAGGTTTTCAACGCTATGGGTGGCGGTTTCTAAGGACTGATAGGCCGCATCAATATCCTGTTTTGAAGGGGTCTCATCTAATAGGCGCGCTTCAGCAGCAGCTAAAGACATGGTGATGGCATGAAGGGGTTGGCGCAAATCATGGCTGGCGGTGGCAAGAAAGGTTGTTTTGGCGCGAAGAACTGCGTTGGCTTTATAGGTCAGCTGGATTTTATCGCCCATCAACTGATTGAATTTACGCCCAACGGCATAAAGGTAAGCTGCATAAAGTAACCCGATGAGCCCAAGGGCAAGGCCGGGCAGGCCATAAAACATCCATGTAAAACACATGGGCAGCAATAAAATGACCATTGAGGTGAGCCAAAGCCGAAAGACACCGGATATGGATAAAAGCTGCGCAGTGGGTGCGGTGGCAAGAAAAATCGAGATAATAACGCGCGAGATATCATCAAGATGGACAAAGCTGAAAAGCGGAAAAATCCCCCATAAAAGGGAGCCGGGCAGCACACTGATAAAAAGGGCGTTTTTCCAAAATCGATAACTTTGTTGATCAATCCGTTTTGCCCGGTAAAAAGAAAAAGCAATACGCGAGGTTTGCGCAATGAGCATCAAGGCCAGCCACGGCAGCAGATTTGGCAGGGGAATCTTATTCCAAAAGGCATAACTAAACAGACAGGCCGCACAGATGGAAAAGACACCTGTGGGGATAGCCCCTTTATAGGCTTGATCCAGAAGCTCGTTTAATGTTTCGCGGCGCCACTGCATGGTATTGATCTAAAACCCTTTTCATTTTGTTAAAGAGTGTGCCTGACAAAAAGCCAAGAGACAATTATATATTCGTGGCAATGAAATCTTGACCTGTTGGTCCATTTACGCCACATGTAGGGTTCCCTAACAGTTTTAAGGATCGCCTAACTGATGAGCCGCCTGCGCGCCAATATGCTGCTTTTAATCACTGCCGTTATTTGGGGTAGTGCTTTTGTGGCCCAACAGACCTCTATGGAGGCCATTGGCCCGTATTATTTTACAGCGATTCGTTTTCTTTTAGGGGCGCTTGTGGTGCTGCCCTTGGGGTTGCGCGAATTTTCCAAGCGCAAACATTCAGATGAGCTGTCTTTGTCAAAGCGTGATTGGATCGGCATGGTCTTATGCGGGGTCTTTCTCTTTATCGCATCCATTACCCAACAGGTGGGTATCGCACAAACCTCGGTGACCAATGCAGGGTTTTTAACCGGGCTTTATGTGCCGCTTGTGCCTTTTATGTTATTGGTGTTTTGGCGCAAACTGCCCCATTGGTCCATCTGGCCGTCTGCTTTTGGCTGTCTGGTTGGGACTTATTATCTTTCAGGGGGGAATTTCAGCAGTTTTAATAGCGGCGATTTCTGGATGATGATTTCCGCCATTTTCTGGGCTTTACAAATCATCACCGTAGGCTTTGTCGTGCGCGCCTCAAACGCCCCTTTGATGTTGGCAACCGTGCAGTTTTTCTGTTGTTCCGTCTTTGCAATGACCGGTGCATTGGGGCTTGAAACCTTTAGTTTGCAAGATGTTATGGCCGCAGGATTTGAAATCTTCTATGCCGGTGCGCTTTCCATTGGGGTGGCTTTTACTTTGCAAGCTGTCGCCCAGCGTTATACAGGTCAAGCCGATGCAGCTATTATCATGAGTGGGGAAGTCTTGTTTGCGGCCCTTGCTGGGGCTCTGATCTTGGGTGAGCGTCTCACCATGGAAGGCTATATGGGCGCACTCATTATGTTTATGAGTATTTTATCGGTTGAAGTCTTACCGCTTCTTCGAAAAAAATAGGCCTGATTTCTTTTTAAAGGCCACGCTCTCACCATTAAGCCAGCGTTGGCCCAGATACATGGTGCGCAACGGGTGCATAGGGTCTTTTGGGTTTAAGACATAATCCACTGTGGCTTTCTCTGTAGAAATGCCTGTGCCAAAACGGGCTAAAAACCGCCAAACCAGACGATCAGCAGACATGGCTTCTTTATCATCTGGCAAGGGCTTGGTCCATAACGGCAGGGCGAGCAAGCAGGACGCAGCATGGATCATCAGGCAGTTGGGATCAACAAAGCCATTGAATTTATGGGTATAAAAGCCCTTATTAGGACCAACGGATTCCCAACGATCCACACAAACGGGTGTTTCCCCATCAGGATGGATAAATTGGCGCAGGCTATAGGCATAATTTTTTGTACCAATGGCCTTTTTTAGGCGCGAGAGGTGATCTTTATGCCATTGATTGTCATCATCAAGATAAGCCACATGGGGGCTTTGGGCCAGAAAGCTTAAGATGGTGCGCAAGGCCCCGCCATCAAAGGCCGGATGCACCCCGCCATGGCGTTTTGAAGTGGAATAGCCCGGATTAAAAATGATGATTTGAATGTGATCGGGGCAGTCTTTTTCAATCTGTGCCACCCAGTCCTGCACCTCATCGTTTGTCTGATCAATCCCGATAAGAACTTGTAAAGCCCCTTTAATATCTTGGCAAAAGACAGAGCGCAAAGTGGGCAAAAGGCTTTGGCGCAACAGCGTTGGGATGACAATACTGACTTCAAAGGGGCCTGTGACACTGCCTATAACATGTAGGCTGCCTGTTTTTTTCTGTTTTGAAGGTTTATTGAGGGCTTTTGGGGCTGGGCGCGCTATCCAACCTTTGCACCGTTTAAGCCCTGTTTTGAGTTCATGGTCTTTTACATATTGCCAGCGGCTATCTGCATTTAAATCCTCCCCATTTAAACAATAAGACACCGTTGGCTTTAAGGTGTCGCCGGCATTTGGGTGGTGTTTATGAAGATGATCAAAGACACAGCGGTCTTCACCATGTTCTTGATTATTGATGATAAATCGCGGGTCTGTATGGGACCAAAGGGCAAGGCTTGGATAGGCTTGAAGCTTATCAATGAGGTAACAGTTGGTATCGACAAAACCGCCAAAATTAGTTTTAAAAACGCCGTTTTCAGGGCCAACCGACTCCCAAATATCTTCATGAATGGGGCTGGTGCCGTCTTCTGTGACAAACCAGCGACGGCTAAAAGCCCAGGCTTTATCTTTGATGACAGATAACAAGCTGGAAAGATGATCAGGGCTATACCAGTTATCATCATCGAGATAAGCCACATAGCGGGCGTTGGCAAGAAAGCTCAACAGGCTGCGCAAACTCCCCCCACCCCATGGGCGCCACATGCCGCCACGGGCTTGCTTGGTGGAATAACCCGGCCAGAAAAGGGTGACAGCGATATGGGCGGGGCGCTCCTTTTCAAGGAGTTTTTCAAACTGCTCAAGGCTGCCTTGGGGCGCATCTATGCCAATGAGAATTTGGATCGTGCCTTCAAGGTCTTGCTGGAAGATGGAGCGCACAGCATGGGCGAGCTGGTCGCGCAACAGGCTTGGAATAACAACCGCCACATCAAACGGGCGCTGGATATCCAGATCAGGATCGGCATATGTGCATAAAATAGGTTCCATATGAGGTGATTATGGGGACTATTGGGCTTGTCATCCAGCATTAAAAAAGCCATCCTAAGAAGATGGAAGAAAAAGCAAAAAATGTCGGTTTATTTGTAACATGTCTGGTTGATCTCTTTCGCCCGAGTGTCGCATTTGCCGCTGTAAAACTCATGAGTGAGGCGGGCTGTGACATCAGCGTGCCTGAGCGTCAAACCTGTTGTGGGCAACCTGCTTTTAACAGTGGCGATATGGATGACAGCCGCGCCATGGCGCAAATGGTGATCGAAGAGTTTGAAAAGTTTGATTATGTGGTTGCGCCCAGTGGCTCCTGCGCGGCCATGATTGTGAAACATTATCCTGAACTCTTCAGTGATCAGCCCGATTGGCATAAACGCGCACTTGATCTTTCTGCCAAGACCTTTGAGCTTTTAACTTTCCTTAGCGATGTGTTGAAAGTCAAGGAAGTTAAGGCGACTTTGGATCGCACGGTGACCTATCATGATAGCTGTTCGGGCTTGCGCGAACTTGGCATTAAAGACCAGCCGCGTAAACTTTTGCAATCGGTTGAAGGCGTAGAGTTGATTGAGGCCGAACAGGCTGAGCGCTGTTGTGGCTTTGGCGGAACCTTCTGTTTAAAATATTCCGATATTTCTGCGCGCATTAGTGATGATAAATGCGAAGACCTGCTAAAAACTGGGGCCAAGACCGTTTTGGGTGGCGATTTAGGTTGCCTGATGAATATCGCCGGGCGCATGACACGGCGCGGTGAAACCATTGAAGTGCGCCATATCGCGGAAGTTCTTGCTGATATGACAGGTGAGGTCGCGCCGATTTCGCAGAGCAAGGAATAGTATATACAATTGAGATATACAGCGATTTATGCTATGTATATACAAAGAAAATATACAAAGGTGATGTGATGACACAAACCAGCGTTTTTAAAAATAACCAGACACAGGCTGTACGTTTGCCCAAATCAGTGGCCCTGCCGGAAAATGTGAAAAAAGTTGATGTGATCTGCCAAGGCAAAGCGCGCCTGATTGTGCCTTCTGATTGCTTGTGGGACAGTTTTTTTGAAGGGGCTGAGGCAAGTGCTGATTATATGGTTGGGCGCGACCAGCCCGATATGCAGCAGCGTGAGGATTTTTAGATGCTGCGCTATATGTTAGATACAAATATCTGCATTTTTGTCATTAAAAACCGCCCGCAACATATGCGCGCTGTTTTTAATGAACAGGCCCACCATATGTGTGTGTCTTCTATTACCATTGCAGAACTGATGTATGGCGCAGAAAAGTCCCAACAAAAAGAAAAGAATATCCGCGTGGTTGAGGATTTCGCCGCCCGTTTGGATATTGTTGATTTTGATGAAGAAGCCGCAACCCATTATGGTGAAATTCGCAGCACTCTAGAGAAAAAAGGCACGCCTATTGGGCCTTATGATCTCATGCTTGCGGGTCATGCGCGTTCAAAAGGATTGGTCATGGTGACAAATAACATGCGTGAATTTTCCCGTGTTGAGGGATTACGCCTAGAAGATTGGAGCCAATAGATGGAACTCAATGCCCATAATTTTAAGGAAAATGCCAAGAAGGCCCTTGATGATCAGGATTTGCAGAGTTCTTTAAAAAAGCTCGGCACGGGTTTTCCTCTTAAACGTTTGGCTGCTAAAGAACGCTTGCCTGAATTTGAGGAGTTGCGCGATCAGGCGCGCGACATTAAAGACCATACGCTGCGCCATCTTGATTATTATCTGGAGCGTTTTGAAACCCGCGTTGAAGAAACAGGTGGCAAGGTCCATTGGGCACGTGATGTAAAAGACGGGCGCAATATCGTTTATGAGATTTGCAAATCGGTTGGGGCCAAGACGGTCACCAAGGGTAAATCCATGATTGGCGAGGAAATGGCCTTAAATGAGTTCCTTGAAGAAAAAGGCCTTATCCCGGTTGAAACCGATCTGGGGGAATATATCATCCAGCTGCGAGGCGAGCCACCCAGCCATATCATTGCGCCTGCGATACATTTGCGAAAATCACATGTGGAAGAAGCTTTTCGCAAAACCCATACTGAGCTACCTAAAGAGCGCAATCTTGATGCGCCCGAAGACTTGCTAAAAGAAGCGCGCGCCATGTTACGCGAGAAGTTTCTTGCAGCTGATGTGGGGATCACCGGGGCAAACTTTATGGTGGCAGAAACTGGCTCCACGGTGATTGTGACTAATGAGGGTAATGGTGACCTCACCCAGACTTTGCCACGTGTTCATATCGTGTTGTGTTCCATTGAAAAAGTCGTGCCAAACCTTGAAGATTGCACGACGTTGCTTCGGGTTTTGGCACGTTCTGCCACAGGGCAAGAACAATCGGTTTATACAACCTTTTCAACGGGTCCGCGTGGTGAGAATGACCCAGATGGGCCAGATGAATTTCATGTGGTGATTTTAGATAATGGGCGCTCGCGCATGGTGGGCCATGATACCCATGATATGTTGCGTTGTATTCGCTGTTCAGCCTGTATTAATCATTGTCCGGTCTATCAATCGGTTGGCGGTCATGCCTATGGCTCAATCTATCCCGGGCCCATGGGCTCGGTCTTGACCCCTGCCCTTCATGGGCTTGAAAAAGCTTGTGATTTGCCCAATGCCTCGACCATGTGTGGCAAATGTGAAGAAGTATGCCCTGTGCGTATCCCCATCCCGCGTATGTTGCGCTCTTGGCGGCAAAAACAGTGGGAAGATGGACCTGTTCCGTTTAAGCAACGTTTGATGATGAGCTGGTGGGCCTTTTGGGCGTTAAGGCCTAAAGTCTATCATAAAGCCGCAGGGCTCAAGATGCGCCTGATTGGCTGGCTTGGGCGCAAAAACGGTCATTTCAAATCTTTGCCCATGACAAAAGCATGGACGAAATCCAAGGATTTCCCCGCCCCTGAGGGTAAAACCTTCCAGCAACTCTGGTCAGAGCAGGGAGGCAAACGCTAATGGCTGCACGTGATTATATTTTAGGGCGTATTCGCTGGTCTTTAGGGCGCAGTTCCTTTGAGCGCGAAGAAGAAAGCCTGCTTAATGCGCGCATGAGCGAGCCTAAAGCCAATTTGATCCCCAAACGCGCACAACTTGACCATAAGGCGCAAGTCAGCCTGTTTGTAAAAATGGCAAAAGAGGTTAATGCCACGGTTTCGCGCCTGAAATCCGTGGATAATATTCCCCGCGCGGTGGCAAAATATTTAAAAGACCATGAGCTTGAAAATACCGTGCGCTTGGCTGAGCATGAGGCCTTACAAGGTCTTGATTGGTCTAAGCTGGACGCAAGTTTTGGTGTGAGTTATGGGGATGATCTCAGCTCTGTCGTGATGGCCTATGCGGGCGCGGCTGAAACAGGTTCTTTAGCCTTGCTTTCAGGTGCGCAAAATCCAACCACGCTGAATTTCTTGCCAGATAACCATATTGTGGTGATCAGGGCTGAGGATATCGTGGGTGATTATGAGACGGTTTATGCCCGCTTGCGCCGTGAAAGCAAGGAAAAGGATTTCATGCCGCGCACCCTAACCTGGGTGAGTGGCCCCTCACGTACAGCAGATATTGAACAGACGTTGTTGTTAGGTGCCCATGGGCCGCGCAATTTGCATATTTTAGTGGTGGATGAGGACCATGGCGAAGAAGGCTAAATATGTAGAAGCCCCTGAAAAAAGAAAAAGGGGCCTAAGCGTGGGCGAAACCCAGCTGTGGAAAAAGGTCACAGATGAGGTAAACCCCCTTCCCGGGCGCTTTGTGGATTTAGAAGGCGCAGACCCCATGCCTGAACCTGTGGCAACCCGCCCCTATCCAGATCACGCGGTGCCCCTGCCCACTCATCGCAGTGATGATTCGCATAAATCTTTTGACCCGCTTGTCCATGGCAAGGCCGCAGGTGTGGATAAACGCACTATGGAAAAGCTGCGACGTGGTAAAATGCCCATGGAAGGGCGCCTTGATTTACATGGCTTTACACAAGATCAGGCCCATAGTTCGCTCATGCGTTTTATTGATCAGGCCTATGCGCAAGGCAAACGATGTGTCTCTGTCATTACCGGGAAAGGTACCCAGCTTAATGGGAAGGTCGGGGTCTTGCGCGAAAGGGTGCCCCATTGGTTAAACCAGCCCGGTTTGCGCTCAAAAATCATTGCATTTACCTATGCGCCCAAAAATGAAGGTGGCGAAGGCGCGCTATATATATTATTAAAAAGATGGCGTTAACTAAATTAACTATAATCAGGCTAAAATGACCCCCTTTGGTGAAAAAGTCCGTGAGCTGAGAAAAAAGCGCGGCATTACGATGAAAGAAATGGCAAAAGACCTCGAAGTGTCTTCTGCTTATTTGTCTGCGCTAGAACATGGCAAACGCGGCAAGCCCGGACCGGGCTTTGTGATGCAGGTGGCGGGCTATTTCAACCTGATCTGGGATGATGCAGAAGAACTTAAAGAGCTCGCAGGCCTATCCCATCCACGCATTGTGGTGGATACGGTTGATCGTTCTGCAAAAGCAACGTTATTGGCAAACCTGCTTTCACGGCGCATTAATCGCCTTGATGAAGAGACTATCCAAGATTTAATTACACGTATTGAAGAAACCATACCAGGGTGACGAAAATGGCTAAAAACCTAATAAAAACCGCACTTTTTTCCACAGTTTTTGGCCTCTGTATCGCCCAATCTGATGCTCAAGAGCCACGATATTCCACATGGTCTGACCCAAGTAAACCGCAAGCCAGCCACTCTGTTGAACTTGATAAAATGATCAAGGAACTTCAGGGCCTTGTTAGTGAGGCCGAACGCGCACGTGCAGCAGACCCGAAATTTTTAAGTGATTTAAAAAGTTTAGCCGCGCGTTATGGCGGGGTGACAGAGAAGTTGCTGTTTAAAGATGATTTCAGCGACGGTAATTTCACCCAAAACCCCACATGGGCAGTAAGCAGTGGTAAATACTGGATTGAAAAAGGCTATGGTTTGCGCTCGGTTGTTGAAAAAGGTGCCCAAAGCCAGAACAGCTCAAGCTCACAGCAGCAGAAAATCTCTAAAGAAGAGCTCATCATCGGGGTGCTGGGGGCTGTGTTAGGCGGTAAAGTCCAGCAACAACCCCAACAGCAACAAGCGGTCACCCCTAAAGAAACACCGGCGTCTGTGATTTCACTGTCCAAGCCGATCAATAATGCCTTTCGTTTTGAAATAAACCTTTCAAGCTGGCAAAATTCTGGTCATTTGGAATTTGGCCCGTATCAAGGGACAAATCAAAAAACCGGCTATCGCCTAGTTTATCAATCAGGTAGCTCCCCTGCTCTACAACTGGTGCGCCATTATTCCAGCAGCTCAACCGTTGTGGGCAGTTATAAGAGCGTGAAACTGGAAGATCAGAAAAACCACAAACTGGTTTGGACGCGCAGTAAGGCTGGGCGCATGGCGGTTTCTCTGGATGATAAGCTGTTGATGGATATGACAGATCAGGGTTTCCGCGATGATTTTAGCGGTCTTGTTTTATCAAACAAATCCGGTGATTTTACCATCAAGTCGATCAGCGCGTTTGGGTCTTAACGCCTATTGAACAGGTGTTTGGCGTTTTTTGGCACGCTGCATCTGGAAATGATCATATTGTTGATGCAGGTTGCGCATCAATTCTTGCGCTTTGATGGTGATCTCAATGGATTGAGATGTGGCAAAATGTTGCTCAACCGCGCGCATAAAGATTTCCATCCAGCGTCTGAAATGGTCCATTTCCAGTTTTGGCAAGGCGGCATGTTTGATCATAAAGCCACCGCCATATTCCTTACTGTTGAGTAAAACAGAGGTCCAGAATTTGACCACACGTTCCATATGCGGGGCCCAGTCTTCCTCAGTTGTGCCGATCTTTTTGGTGAAAATCGGGCCGATCATCTCGTCTTTTTGCACATCATCGTAAAAAGCGGTGAGCATGACACGCAATGTGTCTTTGTTGATTTCACTAAATTTTTCAGTCATAGAAGATCATTCTTGTAAGAGGAAATTTGGCTTCTTCTAGCATTTCGCCCCTTTAAGTCATAGAAAGTTTTTTGTGTTGTTAGATATTTCACCTGAGTGTCGCACCCTGATTATTCTTGATATTGAATATACTGCTTGGGAAGGCTCACAAGCGCGCGGCTGGTCTGAGCCTTGGGAAGAGCGTGAAACTGTGCAAATGGCGATGTTGGCGCTGGATGCAAAGACGTTGGCGCCGCAAAACCATTTTTCCTGCCTGATTAAGCCGACGATTAATCCCATATTGAGTGATTATTTTATGAAACTAACGGGGATTACACAGGAAAACCTTGATCGCCATGGGCTCAGCCTTGCTCAAGCCTTTGAGCAATCCCAAGACTTTATCAATTCATTTGATCAGCCTGTACAGGTGATTTGTAATGGGCTCGATAGTGTGTTTTTGGCAAATAATGGGGAGCTTGTGGGGGTAACATGCCCAGATTGCCTGAAAGGCGGGCAGAATATCTTTGCGTTCTTACAGGAAAATATCCCAACTTACCGCGCAGGTCATTGCAGTGGCGATCTGGCCCGTTTAGTGGGGCACCCCATTGAAGGCCATATGCATAATGCCCTTTTTGATGTGCATTCCATCGCTGTTGCGTTGCGCTATATAAAAGAAAAACAAGCTGCCTGAGGTTTTTATGGTCTCAGGCAGCTTGTTTTGATTACAAAATGAACTTGGAAAGATCAGCGTTTTTCGCCAGTTCGCCAACATTTTCCTGAACCATTTCTTTGGTGATGGTCAGTGTTTCGCCGCCGCGGTCTGTGGCAGTAAAGCTGATTTCATCAAGCAGGCGCTCTAACACCGTATGAAGGCGGCGCGCACCGATATTTTCAACATTCTGGTTGATCTCAGCAGCTAGATTAGCGATTTCTTCAATGGCATCCTCTTCAAAGTTCAGCGTGACATCTTCGGTACCGATCAAGGCGATATATTGTTTGATCAGGCTAGACTCAGGCTCTGTCAGGATGCGTTTGAAATCTTCACGCGTGAGGGCTGAAAGCTCCACACGGTTGGGCAAACGGCCTTGAAGTTCGGGCAGCAAATCACTTGGTTTTGCCACATGGAAGGCACCAGAGGCGATAAACAGGATATGATCTGTTTTAATGGTGCCATGCTTGGTGGTTACCGTTGTACCTTCCAACATGGGCAGCAGGTCACGTTGCACGCCTTCGCGCGAGACATCACCGCCGGCTTTTTCACCGCGTGCAGTGATTTTATCAATCTCATCAATAAAGACGATACCGTTATTTTCAACGCTATAAAGGGCTTCAGAAACCACTTTGTCGTTATCGAGCAGTTTGTCGGCTTCTTCATCAAGTAACAGTGCATAGCTTTCAGAAACTTTGACTTTGCGCTTTTTCTTGCGCCCACCAAAAGCATCGCCAAACATATCGCCTAAATTCATCATACCCATTTGCGCACCGGGCATACCGGGGATATCCATGGTTGGCATGGACAGGCTTGAATTATCGGCTAAATCAAGCTCAATCTCGCGATCATCAAGCTTGCCTTCGCGCAACATGGCACGAAATTTCTGACGGGTATCACTTGAGGCGCTATCGCCAACCAATGCATCAAGCACGCGCTCTTCTGCGGAGACTTCAGCCTTGGCTTTAACGTCTTTTTTCATACGCTCTGAAACGATATGGATGGCGGATTCTACCAAATCGCGGATCATTTGTTCCACATCGCGCCCGACATAGCCCACTTCGGTAAATTTCGTGGCTTCAACCTTGATAAAAGGCGCTTGGGCCAGTTTGGCAAGGCGACGCGCAATTTCAGTTTTCCCCACACCGGTTGGGCCGATCATGAGGATGTTTTTGGGCAGAACCTCATCGCGCATGGGGTTTTCCAACTGTTGGCGACGCCAGCGTGAACGCAGCGCAATCGCGACAGAGCGTTTGGCATTATCTTGGCCAATAATAAAACGATCCAGTTCCGAAACAATTTCACGTGGGCTAAAATTTGTCATGGTCTTACAGAGTCTCTACAGTCAGATTATTGTTGGTATAAACACAGATATCAGCGGCAATGCCCATGGCCTTGCGCGCCATTTCTTCAACGTTCAGGTCGTCACGATCCACAAGGGCGCGGGCAGCAGACAGGGCATAATTGCCACCAGAACCAATGGCAATGACGCCATCTTCAGGCTCTAAAACATCCCCTGTGCCTGTGAGTACAAGCGAGACGTCTTTATCCACAACCGCCATCATGGCTTCAAGCTTGCGCAGGTAACGGTCCGTGCGCCAGTCTTTTGCCATTTCCACACATGCACGTGTGAGCTGGTTTGGATATTGCTCAAGCTTGCCCTCAAGGCGCTCAAAAAGCGTAAAAGCATCCGCTGTTGCCCCGGCAAAACCGACGATTACTTTACCGCCAGCGAGCTTGCGCACTTTGCGCGCATTCCCCTTAATGACCGTATCACCAAGGCTCACCTGCCCATCACCAGCAATGACCACATCATCACCTTTGCGAATAGAAAGAATGGTTGTGCCACGCCAACCGGGGAATTTACGATCTTCAGACATGAACTTAGGTCCTAAAATTTGAAATGCTTGATGCGGATTTGGGCTACAATTGGGGTGTTTGTCAAGTCAGGAAAACAAATAGAAACGATATTTACTATGAGCGTTGGGAAATGCTAAGTTGTTTTTGATTAAAAATTCTATGATTGTCTCCTCAATATGCTCAGAAAGTCTCTTGCTTTTTTCTGTATAGTCCTGTCATTGCCGTTGTTTTATTGGACAGTGCAGGAACCAGACGTGAGGCCGCATGTTAGATTTGCAGCTCCACAAGGTGAAACCCATAAGAATGGTCTGGTCCGCTTGTCTTATTCAGATATGGAAGAAAGGCTTGAGGGGCTGAGCAAGCAAAACACAGAACAATATTTACGTGATGTTGTCGAAATTTTTGCTGCCCGCTTGGTACATTATTGGCCGGAGGACGGACAGTTTGATCAAGACATTGTGTCAAATGTTAGAGAAAATTGGGTTTTGACGTTTTTGTCTTATTCAGAAAAAACATTGGTTGAGGCGGGGATATTAGACAAATATCGTTTTTCACGCATTGAAAGGCAAAACTGGCAGGATATTACAAAAAAAGGTGTTGGCCTTTGTAGCCAAGTTTCCCTTGCCGCTGCAGACTTTCTTGTTGAGCAAGGGTTTAAGGTAAACATGATCGGATTGGATGGTCATGTAGTTGCGATGGTCAGTGAGGGTGCAGAACAATATTTACTTGATGTAGATATGAATGTGTTACTGCCATTTGGATTAGATTATGCAGAAAATAACCCTGATGGTGTAATAGAAGCATATACACTGGTTGGTCATTCAAAAGAATATTCGAAAAAGATTGCAACAATATACAGTCCAGAAGGAAATTTTTTATCCTCTGCGGATAGTTATTACCCGACAGTAAGTATTTTATTTACATTTTTAAATATTTCAGTATGGTTTTTTCCCTTATCAATATTAATATTTGGTTTTATAGTTTTATACTATAGAAAATAAGATAAGTATGAGTGGAGCCATCTGTATTGTGAATTTAGCGACTTTTGACAATGGCGGAGAGTTTTCTCGGTTCAAAACTATGCTGGATTCACATCTCAAGTGCAATTATGAATATTTATAAGAAATGGCTCAGCAGGTGTCATGAAGCGAGGCAGGTAGTGTCCGATATTCCGTGTAAGTGACCGTTGGGTTCACTTTTCCATCATCAATATATTGATGATGGAAAACGGTCTTCGAAGAGGACAGCAAACTAGTTGAGTGCCTTCTTCCAAGTCCGAGTAGGTAGGGTCCACTTTTTCGAAGTATTTTTCAATGCTAATGGTTGCACTTCGCTCCTGAATCCACCTTCTGCCAAGCAAAAAGAGCAAAAAACGAGGCCGTCGTGCCCGGCGTAAAACCAGATCAATGATTGCAGATCGCTCTTCCATCCATGACCGCCCTGATGAGATTGACAGCAGGGAACAAGCCGGGCATTGGGAGGGCGATTTGATGATCTGCAAACGCACTCGCCCGGTTCTGGTGCTCACTGAACGCAAAAGCCGTTATGTCATTGTCAGCAAACTCATACCAAAGCGCGACTGCTATGACCGATAGAGCCATTCCCGGTTCCCAATGGACATAATTCTCCACGGTTGCTCACTCAAACGGTTCCAAGCATCACAGCAAATATTCACAATGTCCTCATAGGATTTGAATATGCGATTTGAAAGCCAGTTTTGTCGCATGAACTGCCAAATGTTTTCCACAGGGTTAAGCTCTGGTGATTTGGGCGGCAAAGGCACAATCGTAATGTTATCAGGCATTTCAATTTGCTTGATGTATGCCATGCTGCTTGATCCATGATGATAATGGCATGGGCATTTTCATCCACTGCCAAAGAGATTTCTTCAAGATGGACTTCCATGGCAAAAGTATTGCACTTGGGCATAATAATCCCTGCGGCTTTACCGTGTTCGGGGCAAATCGCTCCAAAGATATAGGCTGAACGGGTTCGTAAATCCTGTAATGCTTCGGGCCGTGTCCCTCGTTTGGCCCAACGTCGTGTAATCTTGTTTTTTTGGCCGATGCGAGCTTCGTCCTGAAACCAGACTTCTATGGTTTTTCCTTGAGCTTTTTGCTCTTTGATTTCTGCCATTCTGGTTGTGAAGTTTTTTTGAAACCCTCCATGGCTTCAACATTACGGGTGCGATGACACGGGCGAGCCGAAAGTTTACGATAGCCCATTTTACGCAGTTCTCTCCCCAACACAGTTGTTGATATCGAAATACGAAACTCTTC
Organism: Candidatus Terasakiella magnetica; assembly: GCF_900093605.1. Taxonomy (NCBI): domain Bacteria; kingdom Pseudomonadati; phylum Pseudomonadota; class Alphaproteobacteria; order Rhodospirillales; family Terasakiellaceae; genus Terasakiella; species Terasakiella magnetica. The sequence continues at coordinate 160,142 of NZ_FLYE01000012.1, read as the reverse complement.
CCAAATCCATTGAGTTAAGTCGCATAATCGCCAACGTGTAACATTGTGAATAGCAGGGATTGGTCCTTGGTCCACAATATCTTTTAAAGCTTTGCGATGTTCATCATTTAACAAAGAGGGAACACCGCCGCCATGTTTATTGATAAGACCAGCTGGGCCTTCCTCGTTAAAACGAATGACCCAATCCCGAATAATTTGAACTGTCACACCACCAAGATTAGCGGCATCTGTGCGAGAAGAGCCATCATAAATAGACGCTAAACACAACAATCGGCGGGCTTGATCGGCATTTTTACTTTGTTTGGCTAACTGGCGTAAATCATCGGCATTAAAATCAGATCGCAAGGGAAGTGGGGGACGCATAGAAAACTCCTGTTCGTTTTCTATGTTGAATCATAAATCAACCCTTTTGGGAATCCCTTAATGAGTCACAACGAGTACATTTTGGTATCAATGGCAAAACGGTGGCTGAAACAGCTCAAATGATTATTGAGGTGTTCAAGCGATTATCGCCACATATCCGTAAATCCATCACTCTTGATAATGGAGGAGAATTCGCTAAGCACAGCCTGATCAAGAAGGCGTGCAAGGTCTCCACATGGTTCTGCGACGCCTATGCCTCATGGCAAAAGGGAGCCGTGGAAAATACCAATTGCCGGTTGCGACGGGATTTACCGAGAGATTTTGATATTGATAAACTGAGCGAGGACGAGCTACAAGATATCGTCCTCAGCCACAATCTGACGCCCAGAAAATGCCTCGGCTTTAAAACGCCGTTCAAGCCCTGCTGAAAGAGTTAGGAAAAGATGTCAAATTGTCATTTAATCAAACCGTTGCACTTCGCTCCTGAATCCACCCAGGACTATGTTGTTTGGCATATACTGCATATTGGTCATGGTCGGTATCCTTAAAAATGTTTTTGCAATACTTCATTTTAGAGGGTTGTTAGCTGATCATGACCACCTGTTTTACCCGTTCTACTCTACGGGTTTCACGGATAAAACAGGTGGTTAAGTGTTCCTTCCGTATATGCTATGGAACAGAGTTCGCCCATTTTGCTGAAATCGAAGAAAAACTCGGCATTGACACCTACTTTTGTGATAAGGGTCTATAATTAAATAGTCCCATTTTTATTAAAGAAGCTGAAATTATTTTTGAGGTGTAAGTACTACCGAATGTATTGAGGTGTACAGAATCATAAATATATTTACTTTCTTTAGGAATTAATTTATCTAAATCAATATAATAAATATTATTTTTTTGGGCTACTTTAATGGTAATATGATTTATTTTTTTGTATAATTCTATAAAATCTGAATAGTTTATGTTTAATTTGTTTTCAATACGAGTTTTCATCTTTTTCATAAGTAGAGAAGTTGGTTTTTCTTTAAATCTATTAAATTGTGTCATTAATATGGGTTGTATTCCTGACAATTTCGAAATATGAATAAATATCTCTAAATTTCTTTTATAATCTATTAAAATTTTTTCTTTGTTTATATTTATTTTATTACGTGACTTATAAAATTCATCTATTTGTTTGTTTGAGTGTTTAAAACGATGAATAATTTTTTTGATTTCAGTATAAAAATTGGGTATTAAGTAGTCTTTTATTGATTTTAATAGTAGATAACTAATCTTTGGTTCCTCTAAAGTAATTAAAGGTGATCTATTTGAGTTGTTGTTCCAATAACTTCCTTCATGTATCAGTGTCGATAATTCATTTATATTATGCATTAAAACTATTATGTCTGGCTGCATTGGTATAATTTTATTAATAAGAATATCAATTGAATGCAGGCTATTATTTCCTGAAACACCACTATTAAATGAATTTATTTTAAGTTTGAATTCTTCTTCTAAATTTTTCCCAACCAAATAGGGGAATCTTTTAAACTCATCTACATATAGACATTCAGTCGTTGATCCACCAATAAAAACAATAGTTTTGTCTGCTTCATCATGGACTTTTGAAGGTTTAATGAAGCCATTATTATCAACATTAATAATATATGGTTTTCTTACTAAGCTATCGGTAGTTTTCATATATTCTATATCAGGAATAATGGTATTTTGATAATTTATATTTAATTCTTTTAGTCTGATATATCTTTTTTGTCCGTTTTCAATGGTATGATTCTTAGTAATTGATAGGGTCATTTCAATTAATAAAATACAAATAAAAATAAATATTAAAAACAGAGATGATATTGTTTTTTTAGGATTTAATTCAAACCAGTTTTTATCATTATTCATTATTTTAATTTCCTATTCAGGATTCATTTTTAGGTTTCACTACAGCCCAGATTTCTCCCCATTTAACTTCAGATCTATGAATCCGCAAACCACTTTTTGTTATTTCTTCTTTAAATTCTCGAATTGTATGCTCAGTTTCATGTGTTGAATCAAGGCGCCAATCAATATTTAATTCTTTTTTTAATGGAACACGCCAATCACGCTCAAAAATTGGTACACGGATGAGAAATTGTTCGGGGTTATGATAGTTATTGAGGGCTTTTAAAAAAGAGACACGCTCAGAAATATGTTCAAGGACATTAGATAGAATAATAGTTTGATATTGTTGATTCAACGCCATTTGTGTTGCATCGCCTACTATAAAGTCAAGATTATTTTGCTTATAACGCTTTGAAGCAGATTTTACTTTACTCTCAATAATATCAATACCCGTTACTGTTTGTTGTGTTTTTTGAGCAATTGCATGAGATAAAACACCAGAGCCACAGCCAATATCAAGATAGGGCCCATCCATCTTGGTGGCCAAATGGGCAAAGTTATCAATATAGCCAGTTAATCTTTGTTTTGCATGGTTACCGTTGTCGTAAGAAACTGCTAATTGACCACAGATACCATAAAGGGTGTTATCGAGCTTTAGAGCAGTCTTAAGGCCCTCCGTTGAGGGGTTTGCCCTTAAACGCCCATAGAGCAGTGCCTTAATAAGCTTTTCAAAGAGGCTTAAAGGGATAATCTTTAAAATTATACCTAAGAAAGACACTAGTTTTGAGTAGTCTTGAGACATATTGTTTTTCCAAAGAAAATATTAGAAAAAACTGTCAAGCTTGCGCATGACAAATTTTTGTCCACGAATAAGAAATTTTTGTAAATCTATAACTAAACCATATGTATAGAAACCTATTCTTTCAGCATAGCTTGAGCAATAGTTATACTCTTTATCGTCAAAGAGGGCCGGATGGATCGGACCAACTCCAAGTCCTTCTTTTTCCGCCAAAAATTCAATACAAGTGCCTTTATCCCAGATCATGACAGTATCTTCTTGTGGGAAAAGGGGTGAGCTGTAAATAGATGTAAAGTTCTGGAGGTCTGTACTTTTCCATAAGCTGCTAGACCAGCCTTTATTCAGGCTTAGTGCATGAAATGAGAAAATATATTCATCGTTCACTTTGATAACATCATCAGGTGCTAAATATCCATTCCATACATCTCTAGAAAGGGTTTGCTCATAGGTTCCTTCATGAGAGGGGGCTGTTGGTTTAATCCAGCCTTCTACATAAGGGTTGTCTGAGAAGGCGACAGCAATACTTCCCTGATTAAAACGTGTTTTTCCTTCACCACGCGCTTCGTAGATGAGGGCGAATTTATGAGGCTCCGTTTTTAAAAGAATGGGGCTGCTGGTATCTGAGTTCTGCCAACCTTTTTGAGTAGGTTTTAACACCCGAAGATGAACTGGTTTATAGGAAATACCGTCTGTGCTTTTTGCGACACTTGTTGTTAAGTCTGGTATATCTATTTTTTCTTCATAAAGAAGAACAATTTCATCATCTAGTACGAGTGCATAAGGGTCTTCGCATAGGAAATTTCCGATTTTCCCAAGTTTTTTCCATTTGTTATTTTTAAACTCTGCAACACCGCAGAAGACTTGATTATCTCCTTTTGCATTAGCACCTATTTTTCCTGAATAATAGAAAAACTGGCGGCCTTTAAAGTTAATAACATTGCCAATTTCACGGATATTTTCATCCCATTGTCCCGGCGCAACGTAGATTGTGTGGAAAACGTTATAACCATACGCAATGAGAATAAGAGGTGCCGCTACAAGCAGAAGAATAAATTTTTTTAACATTATTTCATTCCTGTTCTAAGGGCGATGGGTTTGCCAGTTTTCAGCTCCCTTAGGTGCATCATTACCCAGTAGTTCAAAAGCTAAGGCCAAACCCCATGTGAACATGGCTGTGCCATGTATATCTGCGACGTTATGGCCTTTAGATGTATATTGGCTATAATAATATTTTTGAGACCCATGGCGTTGGAATGAAAAGCTAGACCCTTCTTTCTTGTTTTTTAAGGCAATTTCTATGGCTTCTTTTGCACGTGTTTTTATTTCATCAGCTCGATAGGGTTTATTAAGACCACGTGAAGCCCGTTGAATAACAAACAGGTTATTTGTAAAACCACAGCCATCTTGTGGTAGAGGTGTTGAGAGGGCAAGATCAATGGCGGCTTTATTTGGGAAAACCTCATCATCTAGCCAACCGAGCCCTGTATAGACTTTCATAGCCCCGTTGATTTTAAGCTGGTTGTCTGTAACGCTTCCTTTGTACCAAGTCCCATCTTCGGGGTGATAGATGCTTTTGAAGAAGTTCAGGATTTCTGGAACCAGTTTGTCATAGAGTTCTGTTTGTTGAAACAGGCTACGGTTTGCAGAGAGCATCATTAGAATATGACTAAGATGACTACCTGCGCCCCAAGGATGGGTCCAATCAAGATCATTGATATATTGTGTTACTTGTTCGGGGGTGGTGACTTCCATTTGTACAGGATAGTTTGGCTTTTCACCAACCATCATTAAGGTGCCAATGGCTTGGCGTGTTTCAGCACGGACATTTAAAATGCGCTGTTTTCTATGTCGTGCAGGTGCCGTGAACAGGTTTGATCGTCCAAGGGCGGCAAAAGCAAAGTCTCGCCAGTTTAGATAGGTGCTTTTTTTTAGCCATGGGTCATAAAAAAAACCGTCTTCGCGCTGGAAACTGCGGATAAAATTAATACAGCCTTTTTTGCGCTCATCACTCCATTTATCCCATTGCCCACATTGCCATGCCGCTTTGACGGCAAAGCATGTCACCATATCGGCTTCTTGGCCCCCAGATGGCGTAATGGAGCCAGTTTTACAATATTTAAAGCGTCCCGGTTCAAGACCTTCGGCCATTTCATCAAGCCAGCTGCCAATATCGTTGGCAATTTCTGCTGCATCAGGGAGGTTTGACACGGTGAGTAAGTCCTATTTTTTAATGAGTTCAATCATGTAACGGTTTCGATCACCTAAACCGACATCGCTATTGGCAATAAATCTGGGGAAGATTTCTTCAAAATAGGATTTTAGCCCTTCGACATTGTCGAAAGACCATCTGGATGTCTCAATCCATTCTTCTCCAACAGGTTTGAGGCCGCGTTCAGTCAAACGACATTCCATAATGATGCGATTGCAATTGTTTGCAACCTTTTTGGCATTGGCCTCCACATTTTGAGTATGATGAAGGACAGAGAATAGAATAATGGTATCAAATGTATTGGGAATATCCCGGTTATCTAGATCAAGGAAATCAAACTGTGCTGTTTTGCCCATAATATTTGCAATAAAGCCATTAAGGGTAATGATATCAGGGTCCATATCGACACCAGTGACACTACATCCTAAGTCTGCAAGGTGAAATGAAAGTAAACCGGCATTACAGCCAATATCGAGAACTCTTTCATTTTTTTGCCATGTGAGTTTACTGAGTAGTTCGACGCGCTCATCAAGGCTTCGTACACCTTCGCTATAAACAAGAGGGTGATTAATAGTGTGATAGACACCGTCACTTGTGCGTGTTGTTTTTTGTTTTTGCAGCAAGCTTGTGTGTAGCAGATTAAAGGAACCTTCTTTAAACATCTTTGAGAACGTTTTGCGGGCTTTAAATGTCGTAAATTGGCGCAGGAAATTATCTTTATCAAATTGTTTACGTTCCTCAGCATCAGCCCATTGCATAAAATCATTCATGGGCATTTGGCTGGTTTTATCATCGAGCATGAGGGCTTGATCATAATCTACGATATAACAGATGCTTTTATCAGCATCGTATCTAAGGTTTCTAGGCTTAAAGTCCCCGCAATAGACACCAAGGCTTTTTTGTTCAATCAAGGACAGAACAGCATCACCAAAAGGAATTTCTTTGGCGCTGGGGAGATAATCTAAAATGAGATAAGGAAACTCGTTGGCTTCTTTTTCTGCAACAAGCTGTTTTGCGTCACCTTCTAAAGCCTGAAGAAGGTCTTCCTTAGTAAGCATGCCATGGTCATGCATTTTTGGGCAGCTGATACAGTTTTGATCATTAAGGTGCTGAATCACTTTAATTTCATCATGCATGGTGATACGGCGAAGCGGGTGCATATCAATGCCGATTTTTATCAGTTTTTTACCGTCTTTGGAAAGGCCAACCATAGCCAGTTTCCAATGGGTTGGTGTGAGGGCATGAAATTCATCACCAGTCTTTACAGTCAGTGACGAAGAATTTTCTTTGCTCGTTGAAAATGCATCATCAATATGAAAATCACAGGGGATTTTTATTTGTTTTGGTAAATGATTACTTTTATCTGAAGGGGCAGCACCGAAAATCTTTTGTTTAAGTGCTGATACGATATTTTTCATAAATAAAACCCGTGTGCTCAATATGACTTTGATTGAAGCACTTATAGCCTTTTCTCAAATAGAAGAAAACGACCTTTTTATTCTGCGAGCTTTTCTATGTCACACAGGACATTTGCAAGTGCAATTGACCAGCTTTTGGTAAATGAAGCTTGAGAGAAATCTTGAGACTTGAGAAGGGTTGCAGAAACTTTTTGTGCATACTCTTTGTCAGATAGTTTGCTGTATTGTCCTACGATTTCAATAATATCATCTGTTAAGGTCATCATGTCGCTCGTTAAGTAGCGGCCTGTTGATGAAATATCCACACCAGATTCATGAGGTACAATTGGTACAAGGCCAGAACACATACAAGTAGTTACAGAAGTACAAACACCTTCAGAGGCGACAGGTGCGATGACATAGGAACATTGTGAAACAAAACGATTATATTTTTCATCACCAATGGTTAAAAAACCTTCATAGGAGATATTATCTGCATTTTGAATGCGTGTACCATATAAGTACCAGAATGTTTTATCACTATGTGGTCCTGCAATGATCAGGTTGCAATCGGGCAGGTTTTCAAAGGCTTCTACAAGTAAGTCCATGCCCTTAGCAATGAAGCCATTGCCTGCAAAAGCTAGAAAAGTATTTCGTTTCCGTTTCCTTATAAAACTCGTTTCATAAAGCGCTTTGGGACTTGATGAGGGACTGACCCAGTATATTGGTAACTTATAAGAAGAATATGTCGAGCTTGAATACCCATTGTCATCTAAAACAATGATGGCATCGCTGATTTTCATGCAGCTATTAATATCTACTTTATCCATGACTCGCATGGCAGACACATCATTTCCAGTTCTTTGACCTGCAAAATCATACCTTTGTAGGGTTCTTTCATTTGCATGTAGGGGTTCTGGCCCTAATGCATAAAACACCTTTGTTGCACGGGGTGTTAGCTTGGCGTAAGTCGGATAAAGCTTGCCAGAATTTCCAGAGGCATTACTAATGAGAAGGTCATAGTCGTCTTTGGGCATCCAGTTTGTGTTGGTGCGATCAACAATATCAACCCTGAAGCCGAATTTATTAAGAATCCTAACTAGCTCGGAGCTTTCCCATAAAAAAGTATGTCTGTAATCTTTTTGTAAATGGGGCTGGAACGTTGAATCGAGTGTATAGTGCAATAGCGCTTTTTTAGTTAGGTGCGCTGGTCCAATATCTTGCATGACAACACGACCTGATGCCCGCATTTGGCGTAACTTTAAACTGGACAGTTTACGTTTGAAGAAATTAAGCATTAAAGGCCCATAAGCTCAGATAGCTCTTGGTCGTCAAAGTAGCTTGCATTTTCAGTAGAGAACATATCTGGTGGTGTATCATTGATTTGGTCTGGACGAATGACATAGAAATCACCATCGTCATGGCAAAAACGAACCTCGTTATCACTGACCAGTTCTTCATGAACTTTTTCACCGGGGAAAAGGCCCATGATTTCAAATTCTGTACGCTTGGTAATCAGGCGCAAAATATCATAGATACGCGCAGCCTTCATTTTCTTGATACGTGTTTCACCGCTTTTGGCATTTTCTAAACCTTCAATCACGGTCAAGGCTGCATCATTCACTGTAAAGAAGAAACGTGCCACATCAGGGTGTGTCAGTTTAACCTCAGTTGTCGGGTTTGCTTTCCATGTACTGATCAAGGAACCCGTTGAGTCGATCATATTGCCAAAGCGTGCACAGCTGAAAATACATTCAGATGTTCTGGCAGCCTCATGAACCAATTGTTCCATGATGTATTTACTACAACCGTAAACATTTGATGGGGAAGCAGCCTTATCCGTACTCACGCCTACAGCTTTTGTTACACTGGGCGTTTCCTTGACTGCTTGAAGGAAATTCATGGTGCCAATGATGTTATTCATCACACATTGTGCTGCTTGGGCCTCGCACATGATCAGGTCTTTCATGGCAGCGGCGTGAATGGCAATATCGCAACCATATAAGGCGCTTTTAAGGGATTGAATATCACGTACATCCCCAATTCTATACTGTATAGGGAGCCCTTTAAGATCTTGGCTCATATCAAACTGGCGTTCTTCATTACGGGAATAGACAATGATTTCATTGTTGTTTTGTGCCAAGACATTTGCAAGTTCACGGCCCAATGAACCTGTGCCACCTGTAATGAGAATTTTGCTATTTGAGATCATATTCTTTCACTTTTTCCCGATATGGACGAGCCTCTCGCTCGTTTAGAATGTCACCTTTGCCATCACATACACCAATAATACGCGAAGGGCTATGAAGATCATCAACTAAAACATCACCTTTTTGACCAATTAGGCCCGGTGAAATAAGCGATACACCATTTTCTAAGGTTTTGCGACCAAGTTTATTTAACATAAGCTGGGCTTGTTCCCAATGTTCAATAAATCCAGCATAACCTGCATTGGGACTTAAACATAAAAGAGTGAGGTTTTTATCATTTGCTTTTTTGATAGCCTCTGTTGTTAAGGTCCCATTACCTACATCAATGAGGGTTGCCTTTGGGTGGAGGTTCTCAACAGATTCAGGGCTAATATAAGCAATGCCCGGTGTGCAACCTAGCAATAATAAGCTGTTTTGAGCCGCTTCTTCTTGTGTTAAGGCACTCTTGATTGAGCCATTACCACGTAAAATCAGGCCAAGGCTTTCAGCAATTTTCTCTGTTTTAGGAAAATCGCGACCAAATAAGGCAACATGCGCACCGCGCTCAGCAAGTTTAAGCGCGATCTTTGCGCCAATATTACCAGCTCCAATGATGGAGACCTTCTGGTCTTCAATCTCTGGAAGAGAAAGTGAAACCCACATATCCAACGCATCTACAGTAATATCATTTGGTTTATAGGATAGGACAGGGCTGTATTTGATGAGTTTTTGGGCCGCTTTTAAAAGGTCATTGATTTCATTTTTATATTCACAATCAATGAGAAAGGCATCAATGAAAGGATCAAAGGTTTCAATGGTTGTAGCTAATTGATCAAGAGAGGCAAAAATGAAATTTGCAGCAAGGGTGGTGGATGTTTCTCTAAATGAGCCGACATAGAAATCGGGGTTATTAACATTTGCTGTTGTTGAGAGGCAGACGAGTTTCTTTTTAGGTGATTTCTTAAGCTGTTCTGCAATATCGTTTATGGCAGGCTGCATATTTAAAGACCGATAATTTCTCTGGAGTCAGGGCCGCAATTCATAATGAGATCAAGTGTTGATAGGCCTGGCTCGAAATTGCGTGCTTCATAAACAGGTGGTTTGAATGAATGAAAAACAATATCGACCTTTACCTGAGCGAATTTTTCAAGCTCCATATAAGAGGCACCATCAGGTCCAGATATGTAGGTATCCGCGTTTAAGGCCTGACAAATGCTCAGCAATAAATCTGTACTATTTCCATGGGTTTCTAGATCAGAAGCAAACACTAGGGGTGTTTCTATGAGCAAGATATTTTTGAAAAACTCGATTAATCGAACATTGAGTTGCCAGATGAAATCATATTCAGTTGTGAGAATATTTTCCAGCTCGGGCCAGTATTCCTTAAAATAGGGGTGTTTTGCATAAGCCCCACGAATACGCCCAATGTATTTTTTTTGCCATTTTTGAGAGTTCTGGATGGTTGTCTCACGGATTGTAGAAGAGATATGTCCCTTCATATTTACAGGCACACTCAGCCAAAGAACGTTACCCGCACGATCAATGATACGATTACGGTTTTGCCAGTTGTTTTTCTTAAACTGGACATTATCAAGCAAAACATATTGGTCTGCTTGAGCCATTTTATGGAAATATCCGCTCCATGGCATATGTTCAGGCTGGTGAATGGTTATTTTCATTTTCAAATAACTCGGATATATGTCTGAAAGGCTTCAGCATAAAGTGAGCGACATTCAATACCTCTATATCGGCCCCAAACAGCAATGCCTTCGCGCGAGAGGTAATTTTTACTTTCGCGGATTTGGCTGGGGAAGAATTTTTGGAACGTATCCAGTTTTCTATTCATTTCTTCTTCACTGAGAGCGCAATAGGTAGAGGGCTTAAAATCAGTTGAAGGGCCAATGGAATGCACATATGTTGGGTTTTCCATAATGAGCATTTCGTTGGGGCAATGGCGTGCTGTTGGGCGTGTGGCCGCAATGACAGCTTCATATACGATCGTATGGTCATGATGGAAAGATGGACCTTGCATGATGAGAATTTCAGGTTCAACTTTTGAGATGACTTTTTCGAACTGAGCAACCACGTCTCGTTTTGGAATGAGGTCCATTTTTGCATCAGCATCAAAAGGAATAATGTCGTTACGATGCCAAATACCGCCTAAATATTGAATGTAGGCTTCATATTCTTTTAGGCGCTCATCTCTGGTCAGGTCACCACAGTGATGCATATGGATATCGGAGACAGTGGCAAGAATGAAATGTAATTCATATTCGTCTTTATATTTTTCAAGATAGCCTAGGCAGCTGATGGCTGAATCATCGCTGTGGGCTTCGATAACCAATAGTTTATTTTTGGACATATGCGATCACTTGTCGTTTCTTTATGAACTGTTGGCAACTTTAATCACCACAGAAGGCTTAGACAACTTAATTTACCGAATTTTCTTCTGTCTTTTTGAAGAAGTCGGGTCGAGCTTTGCTTAACTCTTCATAGGTACCGACTGTATCGATTTTTCCTTTTTTCAGGAAAATGATTTTATCACAATCTTTTAAAGTGTTTAATCGATGAGCAATGACGACAATTGTTTTATCGCCCTTAAGATTATTAATCGCGCCGCTGATTTCACGCTCTGTGGTATTATCAAGCGCAGAGGTGGCCTCATCCAGAATAAGCATGTTGCGGTTTTGATAAAGGGCTCTGGCAATGCCTAGGCGTTGGGCCTGTCCACCAGAAAGGCGTGAACCATGCTCCCCCAATGACGTATTTAGCCCTTCTGGCATATCTTTAAGCACGGGTCCTAAAGCAACTTTTTCCAAAGCCTCTATAACATTTTGATCATCAATATCTTGATCTTCAACACCAAAGGCGACATTGCGTCGAACACTGTCATCAGAAATGAAGACAGCTTGAGGAACATAGGCAAGGTTTAACTGCCAGGCCCGAATTTGGTCTGAAATTGCCTTATCATCAATAAGGATTTCTCCCTGTGAAGGGGTTAATAAACCACATAGAATATTAATTAATGTGGTTTTTCCTGAACCGGTCTCACCTGCAACACCAATAAGTTCACCTTTTTTGATCTCAAAATTCAGATCTTGTAGAATGCTTTCATTTGAGTCAGCAAAAGTAAAAGTAACATCTTGGAATGAGACTTTTTCACTAAATGGCATGGCGTCAGTAATTTGGGCAACATTTTGTGGAGCTTGATTAAGCGGAACCGAGAGGTCTTTGTGGATATTGCCCATACTTGAGCGAAATTCATGCAAGGTATTAACCCCGACAAGAATGCGGTTTAGCATGGGTACTAAGCGCATGAAGGCAGCCCCCATCAAACCTAATGTCGCAAAAATGGATGATGATGTTTCATTGGTTGTCAGCAGATAGAAAAGGGCTGATACCACACAAGTGACCATAACTGATTCTGCAATCAGATAAGGAAGGCGGTTTAGAACCTGACTGACAATCCAGTATTTCGATACACGCTCTTGAATACCGAGGAAGTGCTTAACCAAATAGTTTTCAGAGCCGGATATTTTCGTTTCTTTAATGGATTTAAAGCTCTCTTGTAGACAAAAAAGCAGATCATCACTAGCTTGAAGAGAATGGTTTCCCGCATCGCCCAATTTTTTCGAATAGAGCTTATATTGTAGGAAAAATAACGGGACCAGAATAAAGGCTGATACAAGTACGATGACGGGCTGGGCAACCGTTAAAACAACCACAACCATAAGGGCGACCATACTGTCTGCACTCAAATTGATGATGGCGGATGCAACAAGGCTGTAAACACCACGGGCTTGGCGCGTGATGTTGTTGACCATTTCTGAGCTGTTGCGCTTGATAAACTGATTAAAAGGCAGATAAAGGTAATATTCGTAGATATTACGGCTGATCCGCTCGGCCCCTGCGGCAATAAACTTTAATTGAATATAATGGAAGCTAACCATATAGAGGTTTTTAAAGATAATAACGCCGGCAAAACTTAAACAGACAAAATAGATAAAATGTTTCTCTTCACTAAATCCGAGAAAATTAAAAACCCATTGCAACAGTTTATAGTCATGAATAACGCTGCTATCGGCAACCACACCGATAAGAGGAAGTACTAAGGCAATGCCGATGGCTTCTAAAAAGGAATTAATAACCGTAAGAACAAACAGGCCAGCATATCCCCATTTGCGTTGTTTATTCTCAAGAGTGAGAAGTTCTTTAAAAATGGTCAACATAGCTTTGGCGGCTTTTAAAGGGTTTTAAGGAAGTCTACGAATTGGTAGTTTAATTTTGGGATCGCAAAGCGCTCACAATATTCTTCATGCATAGCTTGAGCAATTCTGTTTCTTTTTTCAGCTGAGGTTGCGAGTTTTTTGAGAGCTTGATACCAAGCTCCGGATGTACTTGCTAGATAGCCAGTATGTTCATCTTTAATGAGCTGACCCGTAGAGGGGAGTGTGCCGGTTACGATGGGAATACCAGTTTGCATGAAGAAAAAGAGACGCCCTGGATTTGCTGTGCATTTATATCGAACAAGCATGTCATTGCTGGCTTCATTAAATTTACCACGGTAAAATTTTGTTTTAATGTTGTTTAATAAGGTAATTTTGGAAGGAATATAATTGGGTACAATTCCAATATCTATCTTTGCAAGAAAATCACATATTTCCTCTTCGTTATATTGAACGGGTGTGAATTTCACATGTGATTCACAAATAGGTTTTGATAGTTTTCCTAGATTTCTTATATTATAGAAAGCACGAATTTCTATTGGTATCTCATGCCCCAATTTGTTTATAGCGTCACTAATCATAGGTTGCATAATTTGCAAATTTACCTTATTTCCATGATAACCAATACATATCTTATTTTTCTTTTGATGGATGCGAGAAAAATTGGGAATTTCTGTATAAATTGGATAAATAAAAATATTAGGTATTACATCAGCGTAATAATCTTTCATTTCCCACCCATTTGCGACAATAAAATCAGCATGTGAAATTATTTTTTTACTGGTTCCTGGTCTAGGGTCTACAATACCTATTTTTGCTTCAGGATTTTGTTTTTTAAGTTTCTTAATTTGCTTTGCATCATATCCCATTATTAGAATGATATTACTAAATGGAACAGGTTCTTTTTGAAAGTAAAAGGAAATTCCCTTTATTCTTGTCAGTTGTTGAAAGTTTGGAAGGTTCAATACTGTTGAGAGCCTGTCGGCCGAAGATGAAATAAACGTAATGTTCACGTTTGAAACTCCGATAAGGATATGACGTCAAATTATGAATTTGCTCGCCCGTAGTGATCATCAATCCGCACGATGTCATCTTCACTTAAATAACTACCGCTTTGGATTTCGATCAATCGCAAAGGTGTGGTCCCTGAGTTGGTGAGCTTATGTATCGCACCAAGGGGAATAAAGATAGACTCGTTTTCATGTACAGTCAGTTCTTCATCACCGCGAAGAACTTCTGCTGTGCCTTCAACAACGACCCAATGTTCAGCACGGTGATGATGATATTGGGTAGAAAGGGCTGACTTTGGTGAAACTTCTATTTCTTTCACCAGATATTGTCCGCCTTTAGCCAAGGTTCGGTAATGACCCCAAGGGCGATAAACCGTTTGATGAAAAAGATGTTCTTCACGTTTGGCTGTTGCAAGCTCATTAACGATTTTCTTGACCTCTTGTGACTTGCCACGCTCAGCAACCAGTACTGCGTCTCCTGTATTGACAATGACCATATTGTCGACACCAAGCACAGAGGTTAAAACGCCTTTCTCACTATGGATGTAGGAACCAGACGTATCTTTCAAAATGACATCGCCAATGGTCACATTCTCGTTTTCATCTTTTGAGTGCCAATCCCATAATGCATTCCATGAACCGATATCACTCCATTCTTTAAATTGGACGGGAAGAGTGACGACTTTGTCGGTTTTTTCCATAATGGCATAATCTATGGAGTCTGAGGGGCAGTTCTCATAAGCGGCTTTATCTAGTCGAAGGAAATCAAGGTCCGGGCAGGCTTTATTTAATGCGTCTTTACAAGAAGACAGTATTTCGGGGGCATGTTTTTCTAATTCAGCAATTAGAGAATTGGCTGAGAAAAGGAAAATACCACTATTCCAGAAGTAGTTACCGTCTTTTACAAAGGCTTTTGCCCGTTCTATATCCGGCTTTTCCGTGAAGCGTTTGACTTTTAGGGTTGAAAGAACTTCTGTCGTCGTATCTGCTTCAATATATCCATAGCCTGTTTCAGGGTGTGTTGGATGGATACCAAAGGTGACAATATGTCCTGACATGGCCGCATCATAGCCATTATGGATTGTTTTTTGGAAATTCTCGATATCAGGAATGACATGGTCAGAAGGGAGCAGTAAAACGCAGGCATCCTCTTTGTCAGTTTTTTTTAAGGCCTGTAGTGCTGCAATAGCTGCGGCTGGGGCGGTATTACGCCCTAAGGGTTCTAAGACCAAATCCTGATAGGAAATTTCAGCTTGTTGGAACATGCTGGCAATAAGAAAACGGTGATCTTCATTACAAATAATGATGGGGTCGCTAAAGCCATTGCCTTGTACACGTTTTGCCGTTCCAATGATGAGCGCATCATCACCACACAAAGTTAAGAGTTGTTTTGGATATTGGGATCGTGAAAGGGGCCATAAACGCTGACCACTTCCTCCACTGAGCAAAACAGTTTGAATCTCTTTTGTGTTATGTGTCATTAAATTAACTGCTGCGATCTTTACGATTGGTTTCAAGCTCGATTTTTTTCATATCTGCTTGAACCATTTCCGTTACCAGGTCTTGGAATTTTGTTGTTGCTTCCCAGCCGAGTTTTTCTTTGGCTTTTGTGGCATCCCCAAGAAGAAGTTCGACTTCTGTTGGGCGGAAATAACGTGGATCAATGGCAATGAGTTCTTTACCCGTTTCAGCATCAAGTCCGATTTCGTCTACCCCGTCGCCTTTCCACTCAATGGTATGGCCGACAGCGTCAAAGGCATGCTCAACAAATGTACGCACACTGTTGGTTTCACCCGTTGCCAGTACAAAATCATCGGCCTCATCATGTTGGAGAATACGCCACATGCCTTCAACATAATCACGGGCATGACCCCAATCACGTTTAGCATCAAGGTTCCCAAGGTAAAGTTTATCCTGCATGCCTTTATGAATGGCACAAACGGCTCTGGAAATTTTACGCGTC
Organism: Candidatus Terasakiella magnetica; assembly: GCF_900093605.1. Lineage (NCBI taxonomy): Bacteria > Pseudomonadati > Pseudomonadota > Alphaproteobacteria > Rhodospirillales > Terasakiellaceae > Terasakiella > Terasakiella magnetica. The sequence continues at coordinate 144,114 of NZ_FLYE01000012.1, read as the reverse complement.
ACAAAAGTTTCACCACGAATTGGACTTTCATGGTTAAACAGAATGCCGTTTGAGGCAAACATATCATAGGCTTCACGATAGTTTACTGTGATCCAGTAGGCATAGAGCTTAGCCGCTGCATAAGGGGAGCGCGGATAAAAAGGTGTTGTTTCTTTTTGAGGCGTTTCTTGGACCTTACCGTATAGTTCAGACGTGGAGGCCTGATAAAAACGGGTTGTTTTTTCCAAGCCGAGAATACGGATGGCCTCAAGCAGGCGCAAGGTGCCAATGGCATCTGCATTTGCTGTATATTCAGCAGTTTCAAAACTAACCTGTACGTGGCTTTGGGCCGCCAGGTTATAAATTTCAGTGGGTTGAACTTCTTGGACAATGCGAATCAAGTTTGTTGAATCCGTCATATCCCCATAGATCATGCGAAATTTTGGGTCTTTTTCATGAGGGTCTACATAAAGGTGATCAACACGCTCCGTATTAAAGGACGAAGAACGGCGTTTAACACCCCAGACGCTATAGCCCTTTGCCAGCAGGAGTTCTGCCAGATATGCGCCATCTTGGCCTGTGACGCCGGTAATCAGTGCTCTTTTTTCCATTACATATTCCTTTTGATTACGGGCTTATACAGCGCGCAGATGGTCAATATTATCGCAGAACCATTGATAATATATTTCCAAGCCTTGGCGTAGCTCTGTTTTTGCGCTCCAGCCAATTTCTGTCAATTTATCGACATTCATGACTTTGCGCATCATACCATCGGGCTTTGATGTATCAAAAACAAGCTCGCCTTTATAACCCACGGTCTCTTTAATTAACCCTGCAAACTCGCCAATGGAGATATCTTTGCCCGTGCCGACATTGACATGGGCGTGGTCTGAGTAACTTTCAGCTATAAAAACACAGGCATCTGCGAGATCATCGACAAAGAGAAACTCACGCGTTGGCGTTCCTGTACCCCAAACGGTTACATCCGGTAAGTTCGTCTTCTTGGCATCATGAAAGCGAGCCAGCAGCGCAGCAGGTACGTGACTGTTTTGTGGATGGAAATTATCGCCAATGCCATAGAGGTTTGTTGGCATGGCAGAGATGAAATCACAATTATGTTCAAGGCGATAGGCTTGACATAGTTTAATACCAGCTGTTTTTGCCATGGCATACCATTCGTTTGTTGGCTCAAACGGTCCGGTAAGTAAGGCACTTTCTGCCATTGGCTGTGGGGCTTTTGTTGGATAAATGCAAGAAGACCCAAGAAAGACAAGTTTTTCAACACCGACTTGATAAGCACTATGAATGATGTTGCATTCAATCATCAGGTTTTCATAAATAAATGAAGCCGGATACGTGCTGTTTGCATGGATCCCGCCAACTTTTGCAGCCGCAAGAAAGACTAAATCCGGTTTGTTTTTTTCCATCCAGCTATAGACTTGAGCCTGATTGGTTAAATCTACTTCACTGCGTTCAACAGTGAGTATGTCGCACTCTTCTTTCTCAAGGCGCCTGACAAGGGCAGAACCAACCATGCCTTTGTGACCAGCAATCCAGACTTTTTTATTTTTAAGTGAAAACATTTTTAAATCCAGATTATTTGGTCAGCAGGGCTGGTTTGTTCTTACGGAGCCAATTTTCCATTTCTTGGGCAACAAGTTGGTTTCCGCCATCGCGCAAGTGACCATCATGCTTCCAGTAAATATCTTTTAGGGACATTTCTTTTTGGCTGGCAAAAGCACTTGCCATATCAATAAAGGCAATCTGGTTCTGGTTTAAAAACTCTTTTATTTCAGTAAAGTAGTTTTTGTCATCCCAATTTGTTTTTGGTGGAATTAGAATGATAGCAAGGCCGGAGTTAATGGAGTTCACATAGCTTTTAAAAGCTTGAAGGGCTTGTTTATGTTCTAGGGTATTTGGATTACCTTGATAGTTCAGGCGGCCTTCAGCTTCTAAAAATGGGGCTGTATACACAGAAAATTTGACTCTTTTGCCTTGTTTCTTTCTTTTCCAAGCCCGTTTTGCCGCTTTATACATATTGTAGCTCAACATATAGCGGTAATGAGGACCGATCGGTTTGAGCTTAATATAGTCATGTTTTGCCAGCTGGCTTTCACGGCTGGGAAGGCGTGGCGCATATTGAGCTTTTAACTTTTTAAAATCGCGAGGATCACGTGAAAATGTTCCGCTACCATCATCTAAGAGACCAGCATAATCCTTCAACCAGCCTGAAATGACACCCGTATGGGGATAGGCCAGGTCATTTTGGATGTCGTTTGGATAAAAGCCGACAAAAACCATGGATGGCGTGGTTTTTAACTTTGAAGCAATGGCTTTGAGCTTGGAGAGCTGGTGTTTTTGGCCTGTGTGGGTGACACCACATTTAAGCACAGGCACGGATGTTTTTTCTTCAAGGCGCGTGGCAAATTTAAGGCGATAAGGTGTATAGCCCCATGTTTGGCTATCACCGGCTACATAAACGTAAGGTGACGTGGGGCTTTGTTCTTTATCGTAACAACCCAGAGAGTTTGACCAGATTTGATAGGCTTTACCATCAACAGTATGAAGCATATTGCGACGGTTTGGTGCTAAATCAAAGCCGCGCTCATCATGATTTTCAAAATAGTCATATGGGTATCGACCATTACCTTTTACGCCTGTGACTTTTACACAGTCATCACAACGGTAATGTGTGAATTGTTTAACGAGCTTGTCTGGTACAAGGAAAAAGGCTGCGACATCAAACAGAATAATAGTGAGAAGCAGGAGGCCGAAATAAAAACCAAATGTTTTGAATATTTTCTTCAGCATGGAATTTTAATCCAGTTCAAAGGCATTTTTATAATCAAGTGCCAGTTTTTCGTCCTGATCTTCTTTTTTCAAGAAGCAGTTACCGACGACAAGGTTATCAAGCTCCGTTCCCATAAAGCAACGAAATGCATCTTCAGGGGTGCAGACGATCGGCTCGCCACGTACGTTAAAGCTGGTGTTCACTGAAACCGGGCAGCCCGTGCGCTCTTTAAAGGCAGAGACAACCGCATGAAAGCGCGGGTTGGTGTCCGTATGGATGGTTTGGATACGGGCTGAATAATCAACATGGGTAATGGCTGGAATTTCCGATCTGGGCACATTCAGCTTTTCAATGCCAAATAGGGCCTTTTCATCATCGCTCATTTCTTTTTGTTTGTTTTTATGAACGTCTGCCACCATCAACATGTAAGGGCTGTCTTGGTCGTGATCAAACCATTCTCCCACATCTTCGCGCAAGACTGAGGGGGCAAAGGGGCGGAAAGACTCGCGATATTTTACCTTCAGGTTCAAAATCTTCTGCATTTTTGGCGAACGCGGGTCTGCAATGATGGAACGTCCCCCAAGGGCGCGTGGGCCAAATTCCATGCGGCCTTGCATCCAGCCGATCGCGCGCTCAGACGCCATAGCATCCGCGGTTTTCTGGATCGTTTCGTCATCGGAAAGGGTTTCAAACACCGCGCCGGCTTTTTTCAGACGCTCTTCAATATCACTTTGTTCAAACACAGGGCCGAGGTAAGAGCCGCGCATGAAGTCTTTGCCCGTATCAGCAACCCGCTCAGCCCCTTTATGATGATAATGTGCGGCTAAAGCAGCCCCCAAGGCGCCACCTGCATCACCTGCAGCAGGTTGAACCCAGATGTTTTTAAAGGCGCCATCGCGCAGGATTTTACCATTGGCCACACAGTTAAGCGCCACACCACCGGCCAGACAGAGGTTTTCGATACCATATTCTTCGCGCAAAGACCGTGTCAGGCGCAACACCACTTCTTCGGTGACGGCTTGAACGGAAGCGGCAATATCCATATGAAATTGTTCAAGGTCTTCACCGTCGCGACCCCGCACAGGTTTGCCAAACAAATCAGCAAACTTCTGATTGGTCATTGTCAAACCGGTACAATAGTTGAAATAGGACATATCAAGGCGAAAAGATCCATCGTCTTTCACATCGATGATATTATCCATGATCAGGTCTTTATATTTTGGCTCCCCATAAGGGGCGAGACCCATGACCTTATATTCACCGGAATTAACCCGAAAACCCGTATAATAAGTAAAGGCGGAATAGAGTAGACCAAGAGAATGGGGGAAATGGATTTCTTTGACCATCTCCATCTTGTTGCCCCGACCAATGGCAACCGAGGTTGTGGCCCATTCACCAACCCCATCCATGGTGAGGATCACGGCTTCTTCAAAGGGGCTTGGATAAAAAGCGCTGGCAGCATGGCTTTGATGGTGTTCTGCAAAAAGCAGTTTATTCATCCAATCAAAGTCAGGGTCGTATTTTTTAAACTCTTTGCGCAGGAGATCTTTTTGGAAGAGCTTTTCTTTGAGCCAAACCGGAATAGCTGTTTTAAATGAGCGAAAACCGGACGGGGCAAAAGACAGATAGGTTTCAAGCAGGCGCTCGAATTTTAGAAACGGTTTGTCATAGAAAGCCACATAATCGACGTCTTTCATGTCGACACCAGCTTCGCTTAGACAATATTGGACGGCCTCAGCAGGAAAACCGGCATCGTGTTTTTTGCGGGTAAAGCGTTCTTCTTGAGCGGCAGCAATAATGACGCCGTCTTCAATAAGGGCAGCGGCACTATCGTGATAAAAAGCAGAGATACCGAGAATTCTCATCAGTCTGACATCCTAGAATAAGGTATAGATGAACGGGGCAACGGCAGAACCTTGCGCCAGAACAAGAAGGCCACCAAAGAGAACCATCACGAGGATGATTGGCAGAAGCCAGAATTTTTTGCGTTCTTTCATGAACGCCCAAAGTTCGATGATAAATGACATGAGTGTAAAGTCTCTTAGAATTGATTTTTCATAGATTCAGGTTTAGGGCCAGCGGGGTCGCGCTCAATCCAATAGGATGTCGCGGATTTATCCAGCTTAAGGTTAAGCGGGTCTTTACCAACCATTTTCAAGATCAGCCCAATGGGGACAATGGTAATGATATAAACCGCAAACATGATGATCGGGTTGACTATCTTGAACATAACCAAACCCAGTTTCATCCAAGCCCTGTTCAGAGGGGCTAAAACTGAAGGATAGATAAGGCCAAGAACCATTAAAGGGGTTGCGATAGAGAGAAGGACAATACCAATCGTATCAATAGTGCCGCTGGAAAAGAGACGATAGGCTTCAATCAGCGCTAAAATCCCGCCAACCGTCAGACCAAAACTACGGTCTGAGGAGCCTTCAATCTCGTGATGTTCCTGATGTTCGGTTTGCATATGACAGGTCTATATATTTCCAGAGTGAATTTGAATGAAACCTTTACCATTAAAATGTATTTTATGGAAGCAGTTGCTTTGAGTGGAATTCAGTTTTTTATTTGATTCTATGGGACTTTAATGAAGTTGTATTTTATGAACGTCAAAAAATATTAATTACTAGGCTTTTGAAATGATGAGTTCAGCAAGCTGGCCGACATTATCTAGCTCATTGACTTCATTGGTCGTGAATTTAACTTTGAATTCAACTTCGTGAGCAACGATAAGGCGAATATGTGAAAGGCTATCCCATTCTTCAATTTCATCGGCACTTAATTCTGGGGTAAGAATTAGATCATCAATATCCAGAATATCTTGGAAAATTGGTGTCATTTTTTCGATAACTTCTTCAAGTTTCATAGGCTTGGACTCCTTAGGTCATATATTGTTCTATATTTTTTGTGCAACGATTACACAGGTAATTGTTGCATCTGCTTTTTGTGCACGTTTCAAGCTGTATCCTGTCATGGGGAAACCTTCGGATTTCAAAACTTTATATCCACACTCATTAACCAATTCGACAGCTTCTTCGATTGTACGGATGAGATAGATGTGGTCAGGCGCAGGACTATTTAAGGGGACATTTACAAAAAGATGACCGTTGGTTGATAATTGATTATGAAGCTTTTTAAGAGCAGCTTTTGGGTCTTCTAAGTGTTCAAGAATTTCACTTAAGACAAGTGCATCATAGTTACCATCGGTGTTATCAGCAAAAATATCTCTTTGTTGTAACGTGACATTTTCTATTGCATTGAAAACTTCAAGTGAATTACGAGTTTTTTCAATGCTTTTTTCACTTATATCCCAGCCAGTTAGAGATTTTGACTTTGGATCTCGCGCTGCTTGGGTAATGTATAAGCCGTGACCGCAGCCAATTTCCAGATAGTTATAATTATTAGGTAGAAGAGTGATGAAATTCTCAAGAAACCATATATATGCATGTGCATGATTACTCCACATTAATTGGGAGAGCAATAATCCATCCATATACCATTTCATAATTTGATTATTGCTATATGTTTCCTCTATAGCTTGCGCAACCGTTTTACAGCGATAGCTTCCTTCTCTACGGAAATAAAGCTCTTCTGTGGTGAAGCTATCGCACATCCATCGATAACCTTCGATGAGTTCCTTTGGATTGTTTTCACAGAGTAAGGCAATATCTGTCGCTAATTGTGATAATATTTCAATATGCTCGTCGGGATGTGATTTGAAGCTTTTCTCTAAAAAAGCACGATGTTCTGGCCAATCTGCTAAAAGACTCTCGATGAGCATTTGTGTACTGCCCGAAATTTCTTTTGCTTCGTCTAATTCCATTGTGACTGGTGCCTTGTTTAGAGAAAATAAGATAATTTTATATAGAAATAATAAATGTATTAAGCGTTCAAAAATATCATCTCGGTATACATAATTGCCTTGAGCTTCTCAAGTGAAACTTCACGATATGCATGTGCAAGATTGATGCTTAAACTGATGGGCGAATGGGGTGCAAATATTTACAGGATGCTTTTAACGTTTATATTAGGTCGTAAATTTATTAAATGAATTGGGGATTAAAATGAAAGCGGAATATATTTTTACGAGCGAAAAAGTAAGAAAATTCGCGGCTTTAAGTGGGGACTTTAATCCAGTTCATGTGGATAGTGTTGGTGCAAGAAGAACAATTTTTCAACATTCAATTGTTCATGGCATTTATATTCTATTAAGTGGCCTTGATGTGTTAGCCGAACATAGTAACACCTTTAGAAAAGTTTCTCGTACAAAGGCAACGTTTCATAAAGCTGCAAGAGTAGGTGAGACAGTTTATTATGATATTCAGCAACTTAATGAGAGTAAATGTAAAATTATTGCTTTTGATAAATTACAAAATAAAGCAGCTACAATAAATTTATTTTTTGAGTTATCTGCTGAAGAACACAATCAGAATATAGCTGATAAATTATATGAAAAAGATATTCCTGTTGAAGTTCAACCACAGGAATATACCACCCTTAAGGGGGAAGTTGATTTGTTATTGGATGAAAAAACGTTAAGTGAAATTGCGCCAAATGCATGTCAATTTTTTAGTAATCAGTATTTAGCCCAGATATTTGGTACGACCCAAGTCGTTGGTATGCAGTGTCCTGGATTACATTCCATTTATTCAAAGATTGATCTTTTATTTGATGATGAAGAGCCTATAGGGCAGAAACTGGCATTAAAATATGGAGTTAAGGCTTTTTATGATGCGATGAATTTAGTGGAGATTGGTGTTTCATCTGTCGGAATGAAAGGGAATTTAACAACCTTTGTTCGACCTGCTCCCGTTGAGCAGAAGGCTTATATAGATGTTAAGAAAGCAATACCAAATGATCTTTTTGTGAACCAGAAAGCAATGGTGATTGGGGGCTCACGCGGGCTTGGTGAGGTTGTTTCAAAAATGTTGGCGGCAGGTGGCGCTGAAGTTAACTTATCGTATCATATGGGGCAGGATGATGCAGAAAGAGTTCACAGTGATATTTCCAAAAGTGGCAAAGAACATACAGTTTTCTCATGGGATATTATGAATTCTGATCAGAATTTATCTGATTATGGACAAATTACCCATCTCTATTATTTTGCATCACCTCCGGTAATGAATACGTCTGCTCTTGTATTTGATACAGAGTTATTTGAACATTTATGTCGTGCATATATCGATGGATTAATTAATGTGTTGGAACATATTTCTTATGTGGGGGAATTCACGTTAAAGGTAATGAGTCCATCCAGTGTTTTTGTTGAAGACCCACCGCAAAAGCTTGGTGAATACGCATCGGCAAAAGCTGCTATGGAAGTTGCGGTGAAGTCTTTAAAAGATAAGTATCCAAAAGTGGCGTTTTTTACACCGCGATTACCAAAAATGGGAACAGACCTTTCAGCTTCGTTAAGTGGAGAAGACGAAACATATAGCGATCCGCTGGAAGTACTCTTTCCAATTCTATCTGAGATGAAATGATTATTTTAGGTGCATTTATTTAAGAATGGCGTGAGTTTGTGATAGAAACTTTCTAACCATATATTGGCACTGTCTTGGTTTAAGTGTGTTTTATCTTTTGTCTTCAAGCCATTAATTTTGGGGATAATTGTTGGCAGGTTTAATTTTTTGGCCAATTGTTTTCCAAAATCCAGTTCTGTTGCGACATGTGGAATAACAGTAATAATTACACACTCAGGTTTGATCTCTGTTTCTTGTAAGAATGCTTTTGCAAATGGTAATGATTCTTCAACTCGTTTGCTGAGGTTGTTTGTTTTGAGGTAATCAACAGGATACCCTCCATCCTTAGCAAAGAAACGTGTATCCCAAAATCCAGTTGCAATTTCGCGATATAAAACGCGTTGTTCTCCACATAAGTAAGAAGAGAGAATTGTATTTTTCTGAGAATTACAAATATATTCGTGCAAGCCTTGTTGCCATTTTTTCAATTTATATTTTAGAGTTAAGCGAATATCTGTTTTTTCTAGCTCTTTGGAAATAGCCGAAGAGAAATCGGTAAAAAATGGATCAGCATTAATGACGACTAATTTAGGCTTTAGTCCAATATTCTGTATGAGTTTTCGAGCGAATAAACCTTGTTCGCTATATCCGAAACCCGCGACATAGAAGTCTTTCTTTTGTTTATTAAAATAGTTGACCGTCTTAGGTGATGAAAAAGCATATTGGGTACGGCTATTACCTAAAAAGAGGATATCAGCTTTTAGTAAATTTTCCTGAATCCCTAGTTCTGCGTTATTTAAAAAAGCCCAATGTTCGTAATCGCCATAACGTTCTTCTGCACAATAGGCCAGATAAGACCCTTCTTTATAGCCGTTTGGATTACAATTGGCGATACTGGGGAAAAGTGAGTTAGGTGTAAAAACAAGGAACAATATCGTAAGGAAAATAAAAGCTACGATAAGGGTACTAACAAACGTTTTCATCAATTGACCTAAAAATTAAAATACAGAAACTCTGAATTTTTACCAATTTGTAAGAGTGCATAAGATGCGACAGCTGCCATATAAATTGCAGTTATTCGGTTGAAATTCCACTGTAAGAAGCTGAGGGAATGAGCTTGGATTTCTTTTCTTTGTTCAAATTTATGCATGATTTGATATGTATTGGGGAAACCCCACGTAAGCGCAAATAGACCCAATATCAAGAGAGTTGCAATTCTTAAACCGGAGTCAATAAAGCGCTCTTGCACAAATTCAATGCCAAAGTCTTGATTGAGTAAATGAGCAAGAGAGCCATTTGCAGTACTACTGAATGCAGGGAAAGTCAGACCATTTAGTCCAAACATACTGCTTAACATGTTTAATGCAGGGGTAACTTCTTCTGCTCTAAATAAAACCAAGCTAATAAGAACGGCAAAAAATGTCAGCAAACGCGCGGCATAACGCGTAACAAGTGACATACTTTTGGTTAGTTGCATTTTTTTCGGTTTTAATTCACGCCACGCATGATTAATGACGAGATAGAAGCCATGCATGAAACCAAAAATGATGAAGGCCCAGCCCGCGCCATGCCATAACCCGACTGCAACAAAAGCAATGATTGTGGGTAATGCAGTTGAGGTAAGGAAAACCCCTTTTTTGCTGTATCTGTTTATAACTGCATATCTGACTAATGGGATGCTCATAGGAGTGTAAACATAATCTCTGATAAAACGTGACAGTGTCATATGCCAGGTTCTCCAGAAATCGATGATACTTGTTGCTTTTAATGGTGAATTAAAATTCAACGGTAAGCGAATATTGAACATGCGGCCTAAGCCGATTGCCATGTCGGAATAGCCAGAGAAATCGTAATATAACTGAAATGTATATGCGAGGCTTGCAAGCCATGCTTCATAAAAGGTGATGATTTCACCATTAGCAGAAGCTGTGAATACAGGCGTTGAGAATTCTGCAACATTGTCTGCAATGACAACTTTTTTAAATAGGCCGATAAAAAAGATGCTTAAGCCGATAAGAAAGTTCTCTAAATGGAAATGTTTTTTATATTCATCCTCGAATTGCGGCATCATCTCTTTATGGTGGACGATTGGGCCTGCAATTAATTGCGGGAAGAAAGAAACAAATACACAGTAGTTTAGCAGGTTAAGTTTTTTTATTTCGCCATTATAGATATCAATTAGAAAAGCAATTTGTTGAAAGGTGAAAAATGAAATTGCTAAAGGAAGAAAAATATCGGAGTGTGGGATATTTAGGTCGAACGCAAAATTAATATTCATAATTGCGAAGTTAAAATACTTATAATATCCAAGTAATGAGATATTAAATATTATTCCAATTGCCAATATTAGGCTTCGTTTTCTATCGTGTTCAAAGTTACGTAGAATATTTCCAATGATGAAATTTACGAAGATGGATCCCAGAAGAAGGAAAATAAAGGGAGGATTCCACCATGCATAAAAAATGCAAGACGAGAAAAATAGAGAAAAAACAGCCGCCTTATTTGCCTTTATTTTTGTAAGGGCAAAATATGTAATGATTGCGAGAGGCAAAAAAACAAAAATAAATATGTCTGAATTAAAGAGCATTTCTTTATTTGGAAAGGTGTCGGACTGTTCGAAGCCCCATCAATACACGTCTTTAATCAGAAAATAAAGAGTCGAATCAATTCGTTTTTGAGTTGGGAATTATGAGAAAAGCCTTTCTTAAATGTCATTTGACTATGGAAAATTATGATGTACGAAGAATGGAAAAAAAGGATATAAGAGTGACTTAATCGCTAAATTTTCCCTGCATTGGATTGATTATAATGACACAGGATCTATTTCTGGATTTACAATGGTTGCCTCAACCACCTGCAACTTTCAAGAATGATCTAAAAGCTCTTGCTGAAAGTTCTTGTAAGGGCGCAGATTTGCGTTTTTTGGCTTCTCATTGTTTAACATTGATGCAACTGGAAAAATTAGCAAAGACATGCGAGAAATTGAAAGTCTCAGATGCAAAGGCTGATTTGAAGCCTTTAGAAAGCATTACATTGGGTATTGTTTCCAATTCGACAATTTCTTTTTTCAGTCCGGCGATTGTTGCTTCTGGTTTACGTTATGGTTTTGATATTAATGTAGTAGAGGCTCCTTATGGACAGCTAATGCAAACGGCTCTGACAGGGTGTTCAGCATTCGATGAGGTAAAGCCAGATTTTATTTTACTTGCTTTGGATGCAAATGCTCTGCCCTTGAATATGGATGATTTGGAGTTTGGTGTATCTTCGGATCAAATTGAGAAATGTGAGAATTATATTTCTCATTTGATTAATGGCTTTTCAACACGGTATGGCGTGTCGTGTATTGTACAGACTTTGGCACATACACCATTAAATATTTTTGGTAGTTTAGACCGTCTTGTTTTTAATACACATCGTCAGATGACGAATGCTTTAAATGAGTTTATTTGTACTCAAGTTGCGGCGTCTGATCATCATTTATTGGATGTTGCGAGCCTCAGTGAAACGGTTGGCCTTTCAAAATGGTATGATGCGATGATGTATAACATTGCAAAAGTGCCTTTTTCTCAATCATGTCTTCCTTTATATGCAGAACATTTATGTCGTGTCATTGCTGCAAAAAGAGGAAAAACGCGCCGTGCAATCGTTTTGGACCTTGATAACACCATGTGGGGTGGCATTATTGGTGACGATGGTATGTCCGGTATTAAAATTGGGCAGGGGGATCCTGTTGCTGAAGCGCATTGGAATTTGCAAAATTATGTTTTTAATTTACGCAAACGCGGTATTGTTCTAACAGTTTCTTCTAAAAACACTGATGAAATTGCACGCGAACCGTTTCGTGATCATCCCGATATGAAGATCCGTGAGGAGCATATTGCTGTTTTTCAAGCAAATTGGGAAGATAAAGCAACGAACATTCGGGCCATCTCAGAAACATTAGATTTGGGTTTGGAATCATTTGTTTTTCTCGATGATAATCCCATGGAGCGCGGTTTTGTCCGTAAAGCTTTGCCACAGGTCGCAGTACCTGAATTACCAGCGGACGCATCAAACTATGTTCTGACATTGTCTGCAGCTGGTTATTTCGAAGCTATTCATTATTCGACTGAAGATAAAATGCGTGTGGAGGATTATCAAAATAATGCCCGAAGAGCTGAACTGAAAAATAAAGCAGGGGATATTGATGAATACTTGAACTCATTGGAAATGAAAGCACAGTTTAAGGCTTTTGATGAGCACGGGCTTAAGCGTACTGTTCAGCTTATTTCAAAGTCAAATCAGTTTAATTTGACGACGAGACGTCATGGTGAAACTGCTGTGCGTCAGTTTATGGCAAGCCCCGATTATGTAACATTCCAAGTTCGTTTACAGGATTCTTTTGCAGATAATGGTATGATTAGCGTTATTATTGCGAAAGATATGGGCACTTATCTGGAAATTGATACGTGGATTATGAGTTGTCGAGTTTTGGGCAGAAAACTTGAACAATTAGCTTTTGAACAACTTGTTAAAGTTGCTCGTGAGCGTGGTTTAAAGGAAATAAAAGGTGTTTATATTCCAACGCAACGAAATGCTATTGTTTCAGACCATTATTTGAATCTTGGTTTTGTCATGGATAATGAAACAGACGATGGTTTAAGGGAATATTCCTTTAAGGTTGCTGAATATATCCAGCCTGAAATTCCAATTGTGATTGAAAAATAGTTTCAGTCCTTTTAGTACCTATTGTAGCATTCCTTGCGTAAGATATTTACAGGCATATTCGTGAATCAATCCCTTCCTTCTAAGTTTTTTATTGGCATGACAGTTTGTTATGGGTTGGCATTGCCCTCTTTAGTGTTGGGGCCAGTGGCGATTGGGGTGGCGTTATTTTTGTCTTTGCTGTGTTTTATTTTATCCTCAGAACGTAACCTCGTTTGGCATGACTTTGTCAGAATACTGCAAAGAAAAGCGGTGTATGTTGGGGTTGGAATCTGGCTTTTATGGTTACCCAGTGTTGTGTTTTCACTAAAGCCGGGCCTTTCTTTTGAAGCTTGGCTACGTGTGGGTCTTTTTGCTTTTTTATGTGGTTTGCTTGGTTTTGCTTGTTCTTATCGCAAAGAACTCACGCTAAAAACATTTCAGGTTTCCATCACATTTTTTCTCGCCATTGCACTATTTTCAGTCATTTTTGTTCCAGAATTTTTAATGTTTCTCAGACTGAAGGGATGGTATTTTACGAATGTGGCGGATGTTTTAAAGCCTGCTGGTAATGCATTGATTCTCAGTGTGCCTCTTAGTGTCTTGGCAGTTCTTTATTTAAAGACGACTAAATGGCGTTTTTTATGCATCATTAATGTGCTTTTGCCTTTTGCCTTTGCTTTTATGATCCACTCAAGGGCGACTTTAGCCGGTGGTGTGTTGATGGTGCTGGCAGCCTTTTTCATTATTCTTTTACCGATTTTTTGGCGCCGTAAACCTCTCTTTATCTTTGCCAGTCTTGCTCTGATAATCTCCGCATTTCCTATTTATGATTATCTTGAGGAACGCGCAGATCATTATATGCCATTTGAAAAGAAACTGGCATATGCTCCGTTATGGATTGTTGATTTACATCGCCAGTTTATATGGCGTTTTTCTGCAGAAAAAATTATGCAATCGCCTTGGGTTGGATATGGGGTAAATGCATCAAATTACATGCCGGAAGCCAAGAACGGCTTAGCCCATTACTTGCCAGAAGGTGAGGAACCGACATCTTTTACCAAATCACAAATTTTACCGGGGCATCCGCATAACTGGATGGTGGAAATCGCATTAGATACGGGGCTTATTGGGTTTTTGCCGTTATTAGGTGCCCTTTTATATGCATTGTATATTGCAAGTAGAAGATATTGGCGGACAAAAGAGGCACCATATCTGGCTTTTATATCAGTAAATGCAGGGTTTTGGGCAATTGGACTGTTTAATGTTTCTTTTTGGTCAAGTTGGTGGCAGCTTTCATTTTTATGTCTGATTTGCTTTTGTCTGGGGATGGTGGCTTCTCAGAAAGAAAACGCCTGAGGCTTGTCCTTCTTTAACTCTGCAGTGTGGTCTTCACATCCTTTATGGACATGCCATAAAGAGAATGATAGAAACCGCTTAAGAGTCCCTCTTTATCCCTTATAGACGTATCGTTTCAGGTTATCGTGCAACATATGGTCAAAATCGTTTTGGGAGCATTTTGCTCCATCCTGCTTTTTCCGAAAGTTGCATATGCTTATCTTGATCCAGGCACAGGTAGTGTTCTGTTGAGCACAGTTCTGGCTGTTTTTGGGGCCTTAATTTATTCGTTCAAATCACTTTATTTTAAATTGACGCGTCAAGACCGTTCAGACGGATTTGAAGTGAGCGAAGATACATTGGTCGTTTTTAGTGAGGGTAAAAGTTATTGGGGTACATTTCGCCCAATCATCAATGAGTTGATCCGGCGAAAAATACATTTTCGATATATCAGTATGGACCTATATGATCCGGCGTTGCGTATATCGAGCCCTTATATGCATTCAAGACTATATTCAAAGAGCAATTGGTCATTTGCCAAATTAGCGAAAATCAGAACGCCTTTGATGTTGGCGACAACGCCTAATATTGGGTCAGTTGATTACCCAATGAAAAAATCTCCCTTTATTGGCAAGCTTGTCCATATGTTTCATGCCATGAGTGGGACATCAAATTATCGTCTTGGTAGTCTTGATTTTTATGATGGTGTTATTCTTGTCGGGCCTCATCAGGAAGCCGATTTAAAGAAAATCGAAGAAATCCGTAACATCAAAAAGAAAGACTATGTTGCGCTCGGTCTGCCCTATCTTGATGATATGTTGCATCATATGCCAAGTGAGGGTCCAGCCCAGAAAAAGAAAGATAAAACGACTGTTCTCATTGCGCCCTCATGGGGAAACAAGGGATGTTTTTCAGAATATGGTGTTGGTTTTGTCAAAGAATTAGCCAAAGCGGAATATGAAATCATCATCCGCCTTCATCCACAGTCTCATATTAGCGAGGCTGAGAAAGTGGCTTTGTGGAAGGAAGAGTTATCAGGTTTTCATAATGTGGCATGGGACCAGGAATTGTTTGCCCATCAGGCGATGGCTTCATCAGATGTATTGATATCAGACACCTCATCAATTCGTTTTGATTACGCTTTTTTATATTTAAAACCGGTGATTACGCTGGATATCCCAAAAGAAAATAGGGATGAGTTTGAAAGTAAATATTTCGACATAACCTGGTCAGAAACATCTTCTGCTCTTATTGGTGAAGTGTTGGATAAAGACACAATCGATATTTTGTCGTCAAAAGTGAAAGAGATTTTGCAGCAAAACCAACAAGAACAAATAGAAAAATTCAGACAAGAAACGGTTGTTAATTTCGGTGATTCTGCTTCTCATATTGTTGAGTATATAAGGACTCAAGCCAATGAGATAAATACCAAGAAGGGGTCGCCAGATGCTTAATTATATTGTGTCGCTTTATGCCGATTTTTTCCTTCTGATTGTTTCTCTTGTTGATTCATATGGCGGGGCGATTATTTGTTTGTCCTTTTTAAGTGCGCTGGTAATGTCGCCCTTAACAAAAAGAGCTGCAAAAGTCTCTCATACAGAACGTGCATATCAGGATGTGCTAGTTTCTCAAATCGAAGATATGAAAGAGAAACTACATGGCGAGGCATTTCATAAAGAGCTCAGGTTATTATATAAACGATATAGTTATCATCCTATTTATGCGGTGCGTTTGGTGCTGCCGCTGTTTGTTCAGTTACCGTTTTTAATTGCGACCTATTTTATGCTGACAGGTTTGTCGCAATTGGAAGGTCAGTCGTTTTTATTTATCAGGGATTTAGGCCAAGCAGATCAATTACTTGCAGGTATGAATATTTTACCTGTCGTAATGACTGTGGTGAATATTCTGGCAGCTCTGACCTTAGCCAATGCGCAAAAGAAAGAAATTTATCAATCCATCGTGATTTCGCTTCTTTTCCTGATTGCGCTTTATGAGGCAAATGCGGGCATCTTGCTTTATTGGACATTTAATAATTTGATCTTACTGGGGCGTAATATTTTTGCTTTACAGCACAAGCACCAGAAAATGAACATTGCTTTTAATGATTTGGTTGATATGGAAAAGATTAAGAAGAATATTCCCAATATAAGCCTTTTCATGGCTTTTGTTTTTTGTTTCCTAACGGTTCAGGCCTTTGCTGAGTTAGCCTCAATTGAAGATACGCCGAATATCCTTGTCAGGATTATTCTGTTTTTTGCCGTTGCGACTTTTTCATTCAGTTTCATATCGGTTTTTGTCAGTCGTTTTCGCTTAAATATATATGTTATTGGTGCTGCTGTAGTCTTTGTCTCCGCCATTGCTGTTATCTTCGTTTTCTTTTTTAAAGAACTGCGTCACTATTTATCGGGTCTGATTGACTTGATCTTCTATTACAATATGGTGCCGCTTTATATTATCCCGCTTGTGGTTTTGTTGGTCTCAGCATTGGGTTGTTTCTTCTTGATCAAAAAACAGGAAGATTTTTCCCAAAAGAAATATATTTTCTTTTCAATCGCTGCTGTCTTGGCTGCATTGGCGTTTCATTGGTTAAATAACAGTGCCTTTATTTTTGCTTCAACGGCACCATTGTATTTTGGAATCGGCATTTTATTTGCCCTGTGTTTCAGTGTCTTCTCTATGCCATATGTTAGAGGCTTATCGGGCTGGGTTGCTTGGGAAATCGTGGGCAGTGTCGTACTGTTTTCATTTGTGATGTTACCAACGGTTCATGGCATTTTGATTTGGTCTTCTTATTATGCAGAATACGCGCTGGTCCTAAGCATTACATATGTGTTTTTCACGTTTTTATACCGACAAGGCACTAAGGTTCTTTATAGTTTCTTTATTCTGTTTTTTTTGATCAATATTTCCATTTTGGGCATTCAGACATTAACGACTCATAAAGATAAAGTCGTGGGCAGTGATTTTGCCGGGCGTTCTGGTGTAGAAGAAATCCAGTCTTTGATTAAAAAGACACAGACTGGGTTAACGGCGACACCGCAAACCCCAAATATTTATTATATTGTCTCGGAATCTATGCCGGATTTACGCACATTGCAAAAGCTTGGCATTGACCACAAGCCCTTACAGGATTTGTTTGAGAAATATAATTTTACCACATATGACGATACCTACAGTGTGGGTCCATTCTCTTTATCTAGTATGTCAAAAACCATGGGGTTAAAAGATGGCATTACCGATGGGAATGAGATGCGTAAAATTGTTGGCGGTCAATCCATTGCCAATCTCTGGCTTAAAGATATGGGCTATGAGACAGCCATTGTAACAAAGACGTTTATGACGGGTATTTACAATTGGTATAACAATCGCCTGCCACCAGTTTCTGTTGAAGCAGGTCAAATGGACTTTTTGTTTATGTTGCTTAAAGGTATCAGTTTGCGTGAGTTTAAGTTTGATATCAAAGGGTTAACAAAATATGGGGCGAAATTTGATTATGAACGCGTTAAGCATGACTTAATTCGCCAAGATAAACAGTCCCCTCTCTTTATGCTGTATCATGGTGAATATCCCGGGCATTCACAAAATTCCGGTCAATGTTTACCCGATGAAAAAGAACAGTTTATTGAACGCTATAAGATTGCCATCGACTATCTAGAAGAAGATTTTCGTTTAATCAAAGAGCATGACCCAGCTGCTATTATTATTGTGATTGGAGATCATGGACCGTATCTGACGTTGAATTGTCATACTTTAAATTATATGGACCCGAAAAAAGTAACTGAGCTTCACATGCGTGACCGGGTTGGGACAATCTTTGCGGTTCATTGGCCTGACCAGGAAAAAGCGCAAAAGTATGACCAAGATGTGTTGATTAATCAGGATATCTTCCCGGTCGTTTTCTCGTATCTTTATGATTCTGAGGTGCCCCTTTCTCTGAGAATGGACCCAACAGTGGAATTGGGTGGACGAATGATAAAGGGTGGTAAGTTTATTCCATTAAATCATGCAAAATGAGAAAAGATAGACTTCGCTTTTATTTATCCTTACGTTTGGGCGTATCTTTTATTTAAAGAGCTGTAAAGCCAGAACGGTCGTGACATGTAAGTCGAAAATGGAAAAAAAATGACTAAAAATATATATATGGGTATGAGTGCGGATTTGGTCCATCCAGGTCATATTAATATGATTAATAACGCCTCCTCTCTTGGTGACTTAACGATTGGCTTATTAACTGATCGTGCCATTGCGAGTTACAAGCGGCTTCCCATGATGTCTTATGAGCAGCGAAAGCAGGTGATTGAATGTATCAAGGGTGTTGCACGTGTTGTTCCTCAAGAATCATTGGATTATGAAGATAACTTGAGAGCCTACAAACCGGATGTGGTGGTGCATGGTGATGACTGGAAAACAGGCGTGCAGCAAAAGACACGCGAAAAAGTTATTTCTATCTTGTCTGAATGGGGAGGAGAGCTTGTAGAGTTTCCCTATACGCAAGGGATTTCCTCAACAAAGCTTCATGCAGCTCAAAAAGAAATCGGGATCACACCGGATATTCGTTTGAACACATTAAAACGGCTTCTGGATAACAAGCCTTTGGTCAAGGTTATGGAAGCCCATAATGGTTTGTCTGGTCTTGTGGTCGAACATGCAGAAGTTAAAAAAGACGGGGCGTCGCTTCAGTTTGACGCCATGTGGGGCAGCAGTCTGACGGAGTCTACTGTTAAAGGTAAGCCAGATATTGAACTGGTTGATATTTCAAGTCGTATTAATACTATCAATGAGATTTTTGAAGTTACAACAAAGCCGTTTATTTTTGATGGGGATACAGGCGGTAAGATTGAGCATTTTGTCTATACGGTACGTTCATTAGAACGCCATGGTGTCTCGGCTGTTGTGATTGAAGATAAAGTCGGCTTAAAAAAGAATTCGCTGTTTGGAAATGAAGTTAAACAGGAACAGGCTGATCCGGATGATTTTGCTGATAAAATCCGCGCTGGAAAACGAGCCCAAGTGACTGAAAACTTTATGGTGGTTGCGCGTATCGAAAGTCTGATTCTTGAGAAAGGCGTCGATGATGCGATCATGCGGGCTAAAAAATATTTGGAAGCTGGCGCTGATGGTATTTTAATCCATAGTCGATTAAAACAACCGGATGAAGTTTTTGAATTCTGCCGTCAATATAATGCACTGCCTATGACAAAACCGTTGTTTGCCGTTCCTTCGAGTTATAATCAGACTCATGAAGATGAGCTGAGAGACAATGGCGTGCGTGTGGTGATTTATGCAAACCATTTGTTGCGTGCTGCGTATCCAAGCATGATGGGGGTTGCGGAAACCATCCTTGATAATGGTCGCAGTTATGAGGTTGATAAGGATTGTATGCCGATTAAAGCGGTGCTCGATTTAATCCCAGGGACAAGATAATGTTAAGCCCAAGCCAGTTTTATAAGCAGCTAGAAACTTCAAAGATTACTTTCTTTTCCGGTGTGCCGGATTCATTGCTGAAGAATTTTTGTGCGTATCTTTCTGATAATCTATCCACGGATAAACATTTGATTGCGGCAAATGAAGGTGGCGCCGTTGGCTTGGCGATTGGATACCATCTGGCGACAGGTGAAATTCCCTGTGTTTATATGCAGAATTCAGGCTTGGGCAATGTGGTCAATCCGATCCTGTCTATGGTTGATCCAGAAGTCTGTAATATCCCCATGCTTTTGTTGATTGGCTGGCGTGGTGAACCCGGTGTGAAAGATGAGCCCCAGCATGTAAAGCAGGGTCGCGTTATGCTGGAGATGCTTGAGGCTATGGAAATTCCTTACTTATGTCTTGATGAAGACCCTGAGCAAACGCAAGGCCAGATTGATCAGGCCGTTTCGCATTTAAAGACAAAAGGCGGCCCTTTTGCCTTGGTGGTGCGCAAAAATACGTTTGAGAAATACACATTGGCGACTTCTCCTGCTCAAGAGGGGTTGCTCAGTCGTGAAGAAGTGATTGCTTCTGTGTCGGCACGTTTTTCTAACAAGGCTGTTTTTGTTTCAACAACAGGCATGACATCACGTGAGCTTTTTGAAACAAGAGAGCGACGCAGTGAGAGCCATGATAAAGATTTTCTGGTTATTGGCGGTATGGGTCATGCATCCCAAATTGCTTTGGGTGCTGCTTTAAATAAGCCGGACAAGACAGTTGTTTGTTTAGATGGTGATGGTGCCATGCTTATGCATATGGGAGCGTTAGCGATGAACGGTACATATGCACCAGAGAACCTCATCCATATTGTGATTAATAACGGGGCTCATGAATCTGTTGGTGGACAAGAAACCATCGCACAACGGATTTCCATTCAAAAGATTGCACATGGCTGTGGTTATGCCCATGTCCAACGGGTAGAGACGCAAGAAAGTCTACATGACGCCTTGAAGACTGTTGATGGTAAGTCCGGTCCACATTTTATTGAGATTATAACGGCTTGTGGCCATCGCGATGATCTTGGCCGCCCCACACAAACGCCGATGCAAAATACATCTAATGTGCGCGCTTTTATGGAAAGTGACTAAGGATGGCTTTATCCCAGAAACAATTTACTTGGGACGGTTTGGGTGAGCATATTGGGGAAAAAGACGGGACTGTTTTTGTCGTCACAGGACGCCATTCATTTTATGCTTCAGGTGCAGCAGAAAAGCTTGAAAAGGTATTGGCGGGAAAGTCTGTCGTTTATTTCAACGAATTTAATCCCAACCCACAGCTTGCTGAGATACAAAGTGGTGTTGAGAAATACCGGATCTGTAAGCCATCCACACTTATTGCCATTGGCGGCGGTAGTGCGATTGATGTGGCAAAAGGTATTAAATTGCTGGCAGAAGTCCCTGATGCGCACTTTGAAAAGGCGCTTAGTGACGCTTCAGCCTATGATTTGCATAATCATGACGTTGAGTTTTTTGCCATTCCCACAACATTTGGAACAGGTAGTGAAAGCACAAGCTTTGCAACGGTTTATGTAAAAGAGAAAAAATATTCCCTATTATCACCAGCATGTTTGCCAACGGGGTATCTTCTTGATGGTTATTTAGGGGTATCGGCTTCGCAATATATTAAGGCCTCATGCGGGATTGATGCGTTATGTCAGGCAATTGAGTCTTTTTGGGCAAAAGGCGCAAATGAGGAAAGTCGTAGGTATGCCTTGGAAGCTATTAGCCTGATCATGCCATCATTGCCCATTTTTGTATGTGAAGAAAGTGATGTTGCTGTTTTAGATAAGATGGCGTTAGGCTCAAATTACGCGGGGCGGGCAATTAATATCTCAAAAACAACGGCCCCACATGCCATTTCATATGCTATTACGCAAAAATATGGCATTGAGCACGGGCAAGCGGTCTTTCTTACGTTACCTTATTTTTTGCGAAAAAATTATATTCTGGATCAATCTGGAATAATGAGGCAATTGTTAGGTGTTTTGAACTGTAGGTCTATTCAAGAGGCAGATGAAAAACTCATTTCCTTGTCATCTACAATTGGTTTAAAATCAAAACTCAGTGAAATACAAACAATCAATGAGCATGATGTACGCAGTATAGCTAGTCAGGTGAATTTAGAACGGCTTGGAAATCACCCATTTGATGTGACAATGAGTGATATTGAAGAAGCTTTACTGTTTGGGTGAGGCTGTTTATAACGAGCCTGTATTGTACACAGAATCAGGTGAAATTTAATGCGGGTTGGAATTAGATTTTTGTCTCTTTTTATTGGGATATTTCTTCTTATTATAAACTTTGCGGGTTACTTTATTTCAATTGATGATCGAATTTATTTCGATGAGGAAGTTATTTCATATAATGAATCTGTTTCTTTAATCGAAGAGGCGTATAGCAAGTATGGAAAGTCAGAGCGTTTTTTGAAAGAAACAGTGAAAATTGTTGATGATGCGACAATTTATAATTGGATCCATCAAAAAACAATGATTAAAGGAGTGCAAGGTTATGTCCAATTTTACGAAAATTGGATTTTATGGATTGCACGATTTTTTGATGATTTCCTTTTTAGTGTAGCTCTAACTAAAGATAATGATATTTTTTCAAAATATGAATATATGCATTATGAAGCGGCATTAAGGCGTGGGTATGGAATCTGTAGCCAATTATCTGTTCTCTTAGCAGATATGCTCACAAATAAGTATGGAATTAATACATATGTGGTGGGGCTCTCAGGTCATGTGGTTGCACAAAGCCAGATAAATAAAGAAGACTATATATTGGATGCTTCAATGAGCCTTGTAATGCCTTTTGGACTTTCCTTTGCCGAGAAAAACTTAGAAAGCGTGAAATCTTATTATAAAGGGGATTTGATAGCTGAAACTTATGATGCCAGAGGTAATAGTATTATGTCTAGCCCAGGTGCCAAAGGTTATCGCCCTTTAGCTTACTTAATAGAGCAGTTAGCATATGCTTTTAAATGGATTGTACCAATTTTTTTATTAGTTGTAGGTAGCTCGTTATATTGGAAAAAATTTGGTAGGTGTTAATGAATTTATCAAGTGAATCCATATCGATAGGCCTATTTATGACTTTTGGTGGTTCTTTGAAAACATGGAAAGAAGCATCAATAATTGATCGTGAGTTAGCATTATACAAAGAACATGCAAAAAATGGTGTGAGGACGACTATTATAAGTTATGGCGGTCCCGAAGAAGTAGAGATAGCTGCAGAGTATGATTTTATTGAAGTTTTATTTAACCAAACAGGGTTACATTATAGGTTGTACGCCTTATTACTTCCATTAATTCATAGAAACAAACTTTCACAATTGGATTTTTTTAAAACTAATCAGTTATATGGTGCACATATAGCATCAAGGTGTGCTTTTTTCTTTTCAAAACCTTTGGGTATTCGACAAGGCTACAGCCATTTTGAGAATCGGACACGTGAATCGGGAGAAGGAAGTTCTACATCAATTGCCGCTTTGAAGTATGAGAAGAAATATTTATCATGTAGTCATTGTAACATTTTTACGACACAAGAAATGGTGAATAATGTTTATCAAAGACATGGGTCAAATTTAGGTGAGAACTTTATTGTTCCTAATTTTATAGATCCGTTAATATGGTCGCTTCCTTATTGTCAGAATACAGTAAGCGATTTGTTTCATTTTGTTTATTTTGGGCGTTTGTCTCCTGAAAAAAATTTAAAGAACTTATTTTATGCCTGCCAGGATTTATCTGTTAAAATTACAATTATTGGAGATGGACCACAAAAAAGTGAATTAGAAGAATTATCTAGGAACTTAAGATTAGATATTTCTTTTAAAGGAAAGTGTTCACAGCCGGAAATTGTTCAATTTTTGACAAAGGCGGATGGTTTTGTTTTTCCGTCATTATATGAAGGGCATCCAAAAGCATTGATAGAAGCAATGGCTTTTGGAATACCAATTTTGACTACTAATTCACCAGGAATAATGAATGAAGTAAGTGATGGTGTTTCTGCAATTGTTGTTGGTCAGTCAATTGAGGCTTTGCGTCAGGGAGTTCAGAAAATGATATCAATGTCTACAGATGAGCGTATGATGCTAGGCATAAATGCACGGAATAAATCCTTAAAGAAATATGCAGTATCTGAAGTTGCTGCACGTGAGAGAGAGATTATTTATCAGACAGTTCGTCATTATCGAAAGCAGGGGTGATTTATGACAGCTCCTCTGATTTCAGTTATTATGGCTGTTTATAATGATGAGCGATTTATTCAAGAATCTATTGATAGTGTTTTATCGCAAACGTTACAGGACTTTGAATTTATCATTGTAAATGATGCTTCTACGGATAAATCTGCTGAAATTATTAAAAATAATGGTATCAAGGATTCACGGATTTTTCTCATTGAGAATGCCGAAAACCTCGGTCTCGCCGCAAGCCTCAATAAGGGGTTAGATAAAGCGCAAGGGAAATATATTGCGCGTATGGATGGCGATGATATTTGCGAGCCATACAGGTTTGAGCAACAGCTCCGTTTCTTTGAGAAAGATCATACCCTTGTCTTGGTTGGCAGTAACGTGCGTCAGATTAATCAAGAAGGTTATAAAATGATGCAGACCTCCTTGCCATTAACCGATTCTGCCATTCGCAGTCATTGCATTTTGCTTAACCCCTTTGCACACCCAAGTGTGATGATGAGCGCCCATCCTTTTCAAGAAAATGGGCTGCGTTATAATGAAGAGTTTGATACCACACAGGATTGGGAACTGTGGGGGCGTTTGTTAGAATATGGCAAAGGTCTTAATATTGCGGAACCTCTGGTTAGACAACGCTTTCATAGTCATTCGATCTCTGCGGTGAAGCAGGACCGCCAGCTTCAAAATACGCTTAAAATTCAGGAAAGTTATATATCGCGACATTTCCATCATGATTTATGGGATGAAGAATTATTTACAAATATTCGTTTTTCTATTTTTGGGAATAAGTCTTTAGTTCAGCAACATAATGTCGATGTGAAAAAGGTATGTACTTCCCTGTTGGGTTTAGTCGATAATTTAAAAAAGAACTATCCTCATTATGAGTTGGAAGTCTTTGAACGTTTAGTGGTCTGGCGGGTTTTTCGCACCATGATGCGTTTCCCAAATCTCTTTCTTTCTATTGCAGGACGACTTTTACAGAACCATGCAATGGCATCCTTATCTATTCCTTTGCAGGGCGTCAAAGCCCTCTTTCAACGGCTGCTATAGAGTTTATTGAAATTATAGCTTTCTTAGGAAATCTGCTGTAAATCTATGAGCAGTATTATTCTATTGGAGACATTGACCATGCGCACTGCATCCGTCGCGCGAAAGACATCTGAGACCGATATTTCTGTTGAGATTAATCTGGATGGAACCGGCGAATATGACATTAAGACAGGCATTGGTTTTCTTGATCATATGTTGGAACAGCTTTCTCGTCATGGGTTGATGGATATTAAAGTGCGCTGTAGTGGGGATCTCCATATTGATTGTCACCACACGGTTGAAGATGTGGCCTTGGCGATGGGGGAGGCTTTTTCCCAAGCTTTGGGTGATAAAAAAGGCATTAACCGTTATGCCCATGCCTATATCCCCATGGATGAAACTTTGGTGCGTGTGGCGCTGGATTGTTCAAATCGTCCCTATCTTGTGTGGAAAGTGGCCTTTTCTCAGGCGCAATTGGGCGATATGGATACGGAAATGTTCCAGCATTGGTTCCAGTCTTTTGGCTTAAAAGCCGGACTTTCCTTGCATGTTGAATGTTTGGATGGGGAAAATAACCACCATATTGCAGAAGCTTGCTATAAAGGTTTAGCACGCTCGTTGCGCCAAGCTGTTGAGATTGATCCGCGAAAATCTGATGCGATTCCAAGCACAAAGGGTGCGCTTTAAAGTTTAGAGGCAAAGATGCTCACGCTTTATTCTAATCAAGGCTCCGGCAATTGCTATAAGGTGCGTTTGCTCTTGCACCAGCTTGGCTATGAGTTTGAAACCCGCGAAATGGATGTGGTGGCGGGTGCTTGTCAAAGTGATGAATTTAAAGCGATAAATCCGGCAGGCCAGGTGCCAGCACTTGTTTTGGATGAAGGTATGGTCTTGTGCCAGTCCAATGCCATCTTGCTGCATTTTGCCGATGAAACCCAATATATGGCGATGGATTATTTTGATAAGTCTTTGACCTATCAATGGCTGTTTTGGGAACAATATAGCCATGAACCCGCCTTGGCTGTGGCGCGTTATTCCATGCATTATCTGGGGCAAAGCGAGGCTGAAGACCCACGTCTGCCAATGCTTTGGCAAAAAGGCTATCAAGCCTTGGATGTGATGGAAAAGCATTTATGTGATCAGGATTTCTTTGTGGGCAATCGCTATTCCATCGTGGATATCGCGCTGTTTGCCTATAGCCATGTGGCAGACCAAGGCGGGTTTGATCTGGCCGCCTACCCAAAGGTGAGCGCGTGGATTGATCGGGTAAAATCCCAGCCGCGCTGGAAATCTATGGATGAGATTTAATGAAACTCTATACCGTCCATACCTTAAAATTTGGCTTTGAGCCACAGCCTGATGTGCGTTTGGTTAAAGAGGGATTTAACTGGGCGGCTTTTATCTTTTCCGCATTTTGGGCCTTGATGAAAGGCTATTGGTGGGTGGCAGGCGGTATTTTTGCAGCCTCACTTGCAATTAGTTTGCTTTTGGGTGTGTTTGGGCTTGATCTCTTTGGGCAAGCTGTGGTCAATATCACCTTCAATATGTTATTGGGTATCTATGCCAATGATTTGGCGCGCTGGACCTTGGAACGGCGCGGATATGTGGAAGAAGATGTGATCTCTGCGCAATCTGTTGATCATGGGTTGCAGCGGGTGGTGAGCAAGCTTCAAACTGACTAGAAAGTGGGCTTGAGACAGTATGTCTGTTGTCATCATTGATTATGGGTCGGGCAATTTACGTTCGGCTGAAAAATCCTTTGAACGCGCAGCGCGCGAGGCTGATCTTGGCCTTGACGTGCTGGTTTCTAACAAACCCGAAGATGTGGCAAATGCCGATCGTGTGGTTCTGCCCGGTGTGGGTGCTTTTGGCGATTGTGCCCAAGGCTTGCGCGCCCTTGATGGTATGTATGAGGCTTTGGATGAAGCCGTGCATCAAAAAGGTAAACCTTTCATGGGTATTTGTGTGGGCATGCAGCTTATGGCTGATCGCGGTCTGGAACATGGCAGTCATGAGGGTCTGGGCTGGATTGGCGGGGAAGTTGTCGCCATTAAGCCTGAGGATAAAGCACTTAAAATCCCGCATATGGGTTGGAATGAGCTGTCCTTTGATGAGGGGGCTCACCCGCTTTTGGCTGATATCCCAAAAGCCAATGTTTATTTTGTGCATTCTTATCAGTTTAAAACCGCTGATCCGGCCCATCAGTTGGCAACGGTAAGCTATGGCGGGGATGTCACCGCGGTGATTGGGCGTGACAATATGGTCGGTACCCAGTTCCATCCGGAAAAAAGTCAGGCCATTGGCCTGAAAGTCATTACCAATTTCTTGAAGTGGAAGCCTTAAAAATGAATCTCTATCCAGCAATTGATCTAAAAGACGGTAACTGCGTGCGTTTGTTGCGTGGTGATATGGATGCTTCCACAGTGTTTAATGATAACCCGGGTGCACAAGCCAAGCAGTTTGTGGATGATGGTTGTGAGTGGGTCCATATTGTAGACTTAAACGGCGCTTTTGAAGGCAAGCCTGCCAATGCAGAGGCCGTACAATCCATCCTCAAAGGCATTGATGGTAAAGCCCAAACCCAGCTTGGCGGTGGTATTCGCACCTATGAGACCATTCAATATTGGTTGGATGCGGGGATTTCACGGGTGATTTTAGGCACCATTGCCTTGCGTGACCCTGATTTTGTGATTGAGGCGTGTAAACGTTTTCCAGGCCGGGTCGCGGTGGGCATTGATGCGCGCGATGGCTATGTTGCGGTTGAAGGCTGGGCAGAAGTTTCTGACATGAAAGTTCATGATCTTGCCTTGAAATTTGAAGATGCGGGTGTGGCTGCCATCATCTTTACCGATATTTCAAAAGATGGCGCCATGGAAGGGCCAAACTTGCAGGCCACGGTTGATCTGGCAAATGCGGTTTCAACGCCTGTGATTTTATCCGGCGGTGTGTCCAGCATGGCAGATATTGAAGCGGTAAAAGCCGCTGAGGTCCCCGGTCTGGACGGGGCCATTTCCGGTCGGGCCATTTATGACGGCAAGCTTAATGTGGCAGAGGCCATGAAGGTGTTAAAAGGGTAATTCAATATGTTGAAAGTAAGAATTATCCCCTGTTTGGATGTGGCTGATGGCCGTGTGGTTAAAGGCGTTAATTTCGTTGACCTGATCGATGCGGGTGACCCAGTTGAACAGGCCAAAGTCTATGATGCTGCTGGCGCCGATGAGCTAACTTTTTTGGATATCACCGCAACCCATGAAAACCGCGATACCATTTATGATGTGGTGCGTCGCACGGCAGAACAATGTTTTATGCCGCTGACTGTTGGCGGGGGTGTGCGCGAAGTAGAAGATATCCGCAAGCTTTTGCTCGCAGGGGCCGATAAAGTCTCGATCAATTCAGCCGCGGTGAAACGCCCTGAGTTTGTGCGCGAGGCTGCAGAAAAATTTGGCAGCCAATGTATTGTGGTGGCAATTGATGCCAAATCGGTCGGGCCGGATAAGTTTGAAATTTTCACCCATGGTGGGCGCAAAGAAACCGGCATTGATGCGGTGGAATGGGCAAAAAAGATGGCGGATTATGGGGCAGGGGAAATCTTGCTGACCTCTATGGACCGTGATGGCACCAAGATCGGTTTTAATCTGGAGCTTACCCGCGCGATTGCCGATGCGGTTTCCATTCCGGTGATTGCTTCTGGTGGGGTGGGGAATTTGGACCATATGGTCGAAGGGGTAACCAAAGGTCATGCTTCTGCCGTGCTTGCGGCCTCGATCTTCCATTTTGGCACTTACACCATTAAAGAGACCAAAGAACATATGGCAAAAGCCGGTATTGCGGTGAGATTGGATTGATCATGGACGCAACTGTACTTGATACACTGTTTAAAACCATCGCTTCTAGAAAAGGCGCGGATCCGTCTCAGTCTTATACCGCCAAGCTCTTTTCCAAGGGGCGCGGTAAAATCGCCCAGAAAGTGGGTGAAGAAGGCGTTGAATGCGTGATTGCCGCATTGAGTGAAGGTAATGAGGAATTGGTGGGCGAAAGTGCTGACCTTTTCTATCACTTAATGGTGCTTTGGGCCGAAATGGGGGTCAAACCTGAAGATGTTTGGGCTGAGCTTGCAAAGCGTGAAGGAATTTCGGGTATTGTTGAAAAAGCATCCCGTCCAAAGGAGTAAAAATTATGCCACATATGGTTATTTCATATGCTAAAGCTGTTGAAAAACAGCTTGATATCCAAAAATTGGTACAAGAAGTCTGGAACGGGGCTGAAGAGTCCGGCCTGTTTAACCCCGGTGCGATCAAAGCCCGCGCATTGCCTGTAGAACATTATGTAACGGCCAACACAGACCAGCTTTTCGTCCATGTGGATGCAAAACTGTTTGTCGGGCGCACGGATGAGCAAAAACAGGACATGATCCAGCGTGTCTTTGATAAGATTGACGGATTAGTTTCAAGCGATGTGTCTATTTCGGTTGAAGCCATTGATATAGACAAGCCGAATTATGTGAAACGTTAGGCGCTTATTTTTTTAAGACAAACAGATGACAGGATGAGCCGAGGAACTTTGCTAGTTTCTCTCGTCTTGAAATGCTGATTTTTTTGTTAAATAGCATGTGCCCTGTATAGAAAAGTCCCATCTGTTCGCTTTTACTGATTAAAAATGCATGTTTTTCAAAGTATTTTTGCCAACGCTTGGGGCGAAATGACCATATTTCGCTAAAACAATTCCCAAATTCACCATGGCGTGGTGGAATGAGATGGTTATAGATATTAACCAATAGCTGTTTTCCCCAGTGCTTCGGATTTTTTAATTTTGCGGGGCTAAAGGAAAGCAGCAAGATTTGCAGGAATTCGAAATAATTTGCCACAATGGTCCAAAAACGCCATGAGCCTGTTGGCATAACATGTAAGTTAAAACCGGATGGTTTTACAACGCGGCTGAATTCTTCCATCAATGGGTCTAGATCGTGAATATGCTCCAAGACATTGGACGATAGAACTACATCAAAACTTTGATCTGCAAAGGGAAGTTTTTTGCCATCATATGTTTGAACGGGAAAGACCTGTTCATCGGCATAAATTGAATCGGCAACATCAATAGAGGTAATATCAAAGCCACGGTCTTTTAAAAGCTTTGCCTGATGTCCGCTACCGCCACCAATTTCCAGAACCTTTGCTTCTTGAGGTAAAAGTTGGATGATCTTTTCCACCTCATGGCTGCGGATCATATGCAAGAAATCGATATTGAACATGTAGGGTTAACCGTTTTCCATCCATTTTCGATACCAGCTTTGGAACATTAAAATATCCCAGAGGTGATATTGAAGATTGCGTTGTCCGCTTTGATGTTCATTCCATTTTTCTTGAATGGGTGCAGAATTAAAGATGCCTGTTTCTTCAAGAGCTTGCGGATTTAACAGGTCTTCAGCCCAGTCGCGAAGTGGTCCGCGCAACCATTGATCAATGGGAACGGCAAAACCCATTTTTGGACGTTCGATTAAGTCTTTTGGGATATGGCGGTAAAGAACTTGGCGCAATGCCCATTTTCCCTGTCCGTCCTTAATCTTCATGGATTGAGGTAGGCTCCATGCATATTCAATAAGGCGATGGTCCAATAAAGGAACGCGTGCTTCAAGGGAAACAGCCATTGAGGCGCGATCAACTTTGGTTAAAATATCATCTGGAAGATAGGTTAACGTATCCAGATATTGCATCTGATCGATGAAATCCGGTGTTATCCCTTTTAAATCCTTATTCCAGATTAGGTCTGTTTCTTCTTTACCATTGAGAACGATATTTTCAGGTTGATCCCAATGGCTGACAAGGCGGCGATAAAAGTCATTTTTGGTCCCATCCATAACTTTTGCCAGCTTATAGAGTTTATCACCGGGAAGGCTGGGGCGTTTTCTTTCAGGAATGATCTTGAAGATTTTATCCCACGTATTGGGCGACATGGAGTGAATGAGTTTCACGCCTAACTGTCTGAAGCTTTTTGGTGTTGAATATAGGTGTTTTCCTAGTTTTTGCCCCACAAAGTAGCGTGTATAGCCTGCAAAAAGCTCATCGCCGCCATCACCGGACAAGGCAACTGTGACATGGTCTTTTGTCATTTTTGAAACCAGATAGGTTGGGATCTGAGAAGAGTCTGAAAATGGCTCATCATAATAATCTGCGATCTTCGGGATCACATCACGTGCTTCAGAGGGGGTGACATAGAGCTCGGTATGGTCCGTGCCAATATGTTTTGCTACCTCTTTGGCATGGATGGCTTCATTATAGCCAGCTTCTTCAAAACCGATGGAAAATGTACGTATGGCTTTATCAGATTGTTGCTGCATAAGGGCAGCCACGGTTGAGCTATCAATACCACCAGATAAAAAGGCCCCTAAGGGCACATCAGAAATCATACGCCGCCCAACAGCATCTTTAAGCAGGTCTTCTAATTGGTCGATGGCTTCGGTTTCACTACCTGCAAATTTCTGATTTTGCGTGATGACATTGTCCAAAGACCAGAAAGATTCAATTTTTTGTTCCCCTTGATGGTTGCGCACCAAAAAATGACCGGGCATGAGTTTTTGGATGTTTTGAAAGACACTTAAAGGCGCGGGGATATAATTATGCCTTAGGTAAGATGCAATTGCGTTGCGGTTAAACTCTTTGGGGCAATCTGGGTGTTGATAAAGGGCCTTCAGCTCTGAGCCGAAAAGAAAGCTATTTGTCGTTTCGGCCCAATAAAGCGGTTTAATACCCACACGGTCACGCACCAGATAAAAGGTTTTTTCTTTTTTATCCCAAGCGGCAATTGCAAACATGCCGATAAGTTTCTCAATAGTGGCCTTGACCCCCCAATGGGCAAATCCATTAACGATCACTTCGGTGTCGCTGTGACCATTAAATTGATAACCTGCGGCTTCAAGTTCGGGGCGTAAGTCATTGGCATTATAGACTTCCCCATTATAAACAATCACAAAACGCCCATCATAGGAGGTCATGGGCTGATGACCCGCTTGTGAGAGATCAATAATGGCAAGGCGGCGATGACCTAGCCCAATACCGTTTTCTCCATCTACCCAAACATCACCACCATCTGGACCGCGGTGATAGAGGGTATCGGTCATGCGTTTGGTGAGTTGGGAAAGTTCTTCTGTTGAGGTCTGTGCTTTAAGATCAATGAGCCCTGCAATACCGCACATTTTAAGACGCCTCACGCTCTTTCATGATCTCGGGTAACTCTCCGACAAGGCCCATGGCTGATTTTGTGAAGAATTTCTTGGCAAAGGGGAGCTGTTCCACAATGGCAAGGCCCGCATCACGGGCAAAACGGATAGGTGAGCTGTTGTTAGAAAAAAGTTTCACGATGGCATCTGTGGAGGCCAGCATGAGATGGTTATCAAAATGGCGCCAGCGATCATAATCTTCTAAAACGCGCCCCGCGCCCACATCAAGGCCCAGTTGCTTGGTCTGGATGATCAGCTCAGCAATGGCGCAGGCATCGCGCGCACCCATGTTAAAACCTTGGCCAGCCACCGGATGCATCCCGTGGGAGGCATCGCCCACAAGAACAAGGCGCTGATCAATGGAACGTTTGGCAAATTGTAAGGTGAGCGGATAAGACCAACGCGGGCCTTCGACTTTTACCTCGCCTAAATAATTGCCAAAACGTTCCGTTAGCTCTGCTTGAAAATCTTCATCACTGAGTTTCATCATGACAGGGGCGTTGCGTGTGCTTTCTGTCCAGACAATGGAGCTGCGTTTATCTTGCATGGGCAGGATGGCAAAGGGGCCACTGGGCAGAAAATGTTCTTGGGCCACATTAAGATGCGGCTTTTCGCTTTCAACCGTGCAGACAATGGCGGTTTGTTCATAAGACCATTTGGTAATATCAATATTGGCTGAGCGGCGCACCCAAGAGCCGCGACCATCGGCCCCAATCACCAGCTTTGCGTTAATCTCAGTCCCATCATCAAGCGTGGCGTTTACTTCAGAGGCGTTGCGCTCTATATGTTGCACGCGTTTTGGGGCTAAATATGTGGCGTGGTCCATTTCCGGCACGACTTTAAGGATGGCTTTGCGCACCGTGCGGTTTTCCAGCATATAGCCAAAAGGCACACCAACCAGATCAAGGCTGTCAAAATGTAAAAACAGGGGCGATGCCCCATCGGTTACACGGATATCTTCAATGATACCGGCTTCAGGTGCCATATGTTCCCACAGGCCAAGGGCAACAAAGGCATTATGGACAGAGCGTGCAATGGCTGAACAACGCCCATCATACTCGGCCTTGAGCAAGGTTTCTGGATCATCGGCATCAACCACAATAACATCAACACCACCGCGCGCTAAGGCACAAGCCGTCATACCACCAACAAGTCCACCGCCGATGATGAGAACATCTGTTTTGATTTTTTGAGGCATGATTATATTCATTTATCCGTAAAGAAAGTGGATTGGATGAGCGGGTGTTGTTTCACTGCAGTTGCAATGACCCCATGGGCATGATCGTTCCAATGGGCGTCAAATGGCAAGAAATCAAATTGCGTCTTATTTTTTTGATAATCAAGCCTAAAATAAGGGTCCGTATCAATAACATTAAAGCCTTTGGCCTGAGCTTGCTGTTTGAAATAGGCAAACATGGAGGCCGCATAGCCCTTATTGGATTGAGGCTGGTTTTGATAAATCCGTGCTCTAAGAGCATCGATGATGAAGACGATCTTTTCTGCTGGCAGGCCGGAATATTCAACAACATTACCCAGAAAGAGATCAATGGCCCGTTGCGCATCTGTTGATTTTTCTGCACTTACAGTGACAGGGACATTATTTTCAAAAATACGGCTTAAGGTATCACTGGGCGATTTTTCCTCTTTAGAGATAAAGAGTGATTTTAAGCTTTGATAGAAATCAGTTGGGAGTAATCTTAAGCCCGCAGCAATGGTTTTATGAATATGCATGTTATAGACGAGATATCTGAAAACGGCTGAACTATTAACGATCGTTCTTAAAAAACCCGGTGTATAATCAATACGTCTAAGCTTATTTTGGTCAAAATAATGAAAGCCGGGTGCTTTTTTATATTTGAGTAGGCTTTCATCAAAATCATTTGAAATGATGACAAAGGACATGATATCCGGCTTGAACTTTGCCTGTGCATATTGTGCCCAAATAAGATACTGGCTTAACGGCGCGCCAGAAAATGCAAATGAATAAACACGCCCTGTATTTTTAACTGATTGTGCCAAGCGCCCTTGAATGGTTTTGTCATAAGGCACCATGAGGGATTCAATAAAGGAATCCCCGATCACGGCCATAAGCGGTGTTGTGGCAGAGGCATCATAATCCTGATCATTCACAAACCCGTCAGAATTCACATGTCCTGTGTTGGGTATTTTAAAGGACCAGCCGTTTGAGTAGGTATAATCAATATTTGGCGTTGCATGAAAGACCGGGTCGTTTTCATTTACGGCTTGGATTTGTAAACCAGTTTTGACAGGCAAAAAACGCAACCCGATTTCCAGAAGAAGAAAACAGAAAGTCAGGCTGGCTAAAACAAGCAAAAAATTATGGAAAAATTTTTTCATTGAAAACGATCATGATTATAAAATACCGCGCTTCTTTTTAGGCGATTTTTTATAAGAGATAAAGGCCTGTCGTGCTTTATCTTATTAAAGCAGTTTGAGTTCCTGCAGGATCGTTTTTAACTCTGCTTCTGTATGGGGCTTGTTTTTATAGACAAGGCAGCGTTTTTTAAGAAAATTCACCATCCAGTTAACACGCTCTTTGGGGTTTTCTTTGATTTGCCCAGAAAGTGTCTCAACAAAGTCAGTGAGGATTATTTTGCTGGTGGGGTGGTTATAAAACTGTTGAACGCTTAAAGACTGCCCATTATCGGCATGGAGGTTTTTGACCAGTTTTAAACATTCTTCATTGGCGTTAATGATGTTTTGCCTCCCGTAAAGTGTTGTGAATAGGTCAAAATAGGCAGCCAAGTTATTTCGGCTGATGGTGGCATTGCTTAAGAGATGTTCAAACTGTGCTGTGATCAAACGCCAGAAAAACCCGCGGCGTTTTGATTTGAAATACCGCACGCTATAGGGCACTGGGCGAGTGAGCCGTTCAACATCTTGTGCGCTGAGTTTGCTCAGGCAGGTATTTTCGCGCAGGTGTTGGAGCTCTTGTGGATCGTTTGGCTCATCAAAGAGCTGATGGAAATGGGTGAAAGCTTTTGTTGTGTTTTTTTGTTCAAACCTGCCAGTTTCACGTATGCCCATTTTCCCATATCTCCTCGTTTTTATGAAGAGAGAGTATAAGCTAAAATTGGCTTGTTTAATATTGTGCAGAAGAATATCCGTATATTCCCGTAAAACCTACTACCAAAGGGTATTATTTTACCTTCTTTAGAGTTTTCTTGGTTTCTTTGCCCAATTCAAAATCAAAATAGTTCCGATAATAGGTTTTAAGCATCAAGGGCTTAGAAATTTCGCAAGGCTGGGGCTTGAGCAAAATCTGGGCGGCTTGGCGCCAATGGTTGCGCGGTTTGGGTTTTTGGGTTGAAAAGGTCAAGTCATGGGTAAGATGTAGGTCAAACCACATTAAAATCGCATCACCCGTGCCATCCTGTTTAAAATTCACCGGGCATTTTTCGCGAAAGTTCAAAGGCGGGGGATAGCGAAAATCAAATTTTCGAATGATGAAAGGCTCGCTTAAGATACGATGATCCTCGCTTTCTTGCAGGTCAATCATACCATCTTTATAAGCCAGTGGATGGGCCAGCACATTCATTTCACTTAAGTCAAAACCATTTACGGTTTCAAGATGGTGAAAACGTTGCAGGTGCGGGCATTCAATCACCACGCCATAAAGGGTGGCCCCTTGGGGGATAATGCGCGCGCCGTCATTAAGCAGGTTTTTCCAGGCATGATTTAAGGTCGGTAAAATACCTTCACCAACAAGGGCACGATCAAAAATTTCAGTCAGTACAATATCGACTTTTTGCGGCAGATCTTCCCCAACCACAAGGTCGTTGGAGCGTTTGTTAATGACAGTAATTTTATCGCTTAGGCCATTTTTTTCAACAATCTGGCGCGCAAGCTCAGCCACAAAAGGCTCAGACTCACAGGCATAAACATGGGCAGCCCCTGCGCGCACCGCCATCATGGCGAGTAAGCCGGAGCCCGTGCCGATATCAAGGGCAATGTCGCCTGTGCGCACGGTGGCGTTGATGGCTTTTTCATAAAGGTCATTGCGTTCTTGGTCAGCCAGCATAGGTAAATGCCAACCGGGCAAGCACTGCATGGCGACCTGACCGCGCAAATATAAGATATCTTTATCTTTTGGAAACTGGTGTCTTGCGGTCTCTAAAATGCCAAGAGCGCTTTGTTTTTTATCTTGTGTGTAAAAGATATTAGACAGTTGGATATAGGCTTGGCGCACGGTTGCATCGAGCTTAATGACTTTAAGGTAGGTTTCAACTGCGAGATCAGTCTCATCAAGCTCTTCAAGGGTTGCAGCTAAAAAGTAATTGGCGCTGATATTATCGTTTTCAATTTCAAGGGCTGTCTCAAAGGTTTTGCGCGCAGCTTCATATTTGGCACCAGCAAGTTCGCTGGCTCCTTGTGAAAGCAACCTTTTGATTGTATCGGATGGCTTGGCCATTAATTTGAAGGCTTCCATTTTAGAGCGCAAAATATCCTAATCCAAACAGATAAGAGAAGAATATGGGATTATGAGCAATTTGTCATGGGTTTATGCCTTATAATTAAGGATAGTAATTTCTTCTCTTTGAGGTGATGATCACATTGCAAGGTAATGTTTTTTTGATCTAGGGCAAAAAATGACCAGTTATGACGAAGCTGTGTATCTCAGTTATTTCTACCAACAGTCAAATCCTGAACAATTCAATGGGTTAGCCCATATTCATGGATTAAAGCCGGCTGATCTTTCTAGGGCGCGCATTCTTGAGTTGGGCTGTGCGACAGGCAGTAATATTTTGCCCCTTGCTGTGCGCTATCCAGAGGCCAGTTTTTTAGGAATTGATTTATCTCCTGTTCAGATTGAGATTGCACAAAATCATTGTGAGGGCCTTGGGTTAAAGAATATCGACTTTGTCGCACAATCCTTTGCTGAGTATGACTTTGGCGACCAGAAGTTTGATTATATCATTGCCCATGGGCTCTATTCCTGGATCCCTAAAAATCTGCAAGACGATGTCATGCGGGTTTGTGCTCATTGTCTAAGTGACCAAGGTGTGACTTATATTAATTATAATACCTATCCGGGTTGGCAGGCGGCAAAAACTGTGCGTGATATGTTGCTCTTTCATACCAAAGAGGCTGTAGAGCCTGCGCAAAAAGCCAAACAGGCCAAACAGGTAGCGGGCTTTGTTAAAGACCATATTAAGCCCGAACATGCGCCTTATCGTCAGGCCTTAGAACCTGACCTTAATGGTGTTTTAAAAGCCGAGGATAATTATCTGCTGCATGATTATATGGAAGAAGATAATAACCCCTGTTATTTCCATGAATTTGCCACCAAGGCCGAAGAGAATGGCTTACAGTATTTATGTGATACGGAATTTGCCTCTTCGGTTTCCCAAGAGGTGCAAAATCAAATAACACAGGTTTTGGGCAACCAAGGCGATAGGGTCAATTATGAGCAATATGGCGATTATCTGAACAACCGGAAATTCAGAAGCAGTTTAATGGTCAAGGCGGGTGTGGAGCCCGTACAGGCTCTTAAGATTGAGCATTTAAAAAATGTGCGTTTTATAATGAACTGTAAAATCACCACGCCAATCCATCCCGATCAGATTGGTAAAATGACGCAGATTTCCATTGAGGGTTTTAAAAGATACAATATTAAGGCCAGTCCCCAAGGGCTGGTGATTTGTACAGCCCTCATCGAAATGGTGCGCGCTTTTCCTTTGCGTCTTAATTATGAGGAACTTGTGGAGCGCACACATGGCTTACTTGGGACAATAGCTGTGGAAGCTATAAAGGCTGAGCTGGATGGTATTTTGATTGAAATGGTTAAAATGGGCATTGTTTCTGTGATGGCAAATGAGGAT
Source organism: Candidatus Terasakiella magnetica (assembly GCF_900093605.1). Taxonomy (NCBI): domain Bacteria; kingdom Pseudomonadati; phylum Pseudomonadota; class Alphaproteobacteria; order Rhodospirillales; family Terasakiellaceae; genus Terasakiella; species Terasakiella magnetica. The sequence goes on along the minus strand of NZ_FLYE01000012.1, from coordinate 106,122 downwards.
CAATCCCAGAGCGTGCTTACCATTAAGCCCAAAGCCTATGATTTTGTACGCTATTGGGCGCAACACTCAGATATTGTTTGTAATATCCATCATGAAGCCGTCAAACTGAGTGAGCATGAGGATAAATTGCTCGCGCTTATGGATGGGTCTTTTAGTGTTGATGAGCTTGGTGAGAAAATGAAGCCCTACCTTGGTCAGCCCGATGAAATGGTCCAGCAGTGGGTTGGGGCAAAACTTCAACGTTTCCTTTTGTGCGCGCTCATTTCTGCCTAAGATTTAATCATTAATATATAATTGCCTAAATAATAGGCGCTAAAATTTGTGCAATGCAGTGAAGCGCGAATCGGGCGCTCATTTCTAAGTCATTGTTATTAAGTATTTATTTTAATTTTTTTGATTCTGGCACGGTCCTTGAAATAGAGAGGCCAAGAGCATTTGAGCTTTTGTTTAAATCTATTTTTTGAATATCTCGATATTTTAGGAGAGTGCGAAATGAAAATGGTAATGGCCGTCCTCAAGCCCTTTAAGCTTGACGATGTTCGCGAAGCCCTCACCCAGCTGGGTGTACATGGCTTGACCGTTTCTGAAGTTAAAGGCTTTGGCCGTCAGAAAGGGCAAACGGAAATTTACCGTGGCGCTGAATATGTTGTGAACTTCTTGCCGAAGGTCAAAATCGAAATCGTTACATCTGATGACATGGTTGAAAGCGTTGTGGAGACAATCCGCACCTCTGCTGAAACAGGTCGCATCGGTGACGGTAAGATCTTTGTATATGACGTGTCTAAGGCTGTACGTATTCGTACGGGCGAATCAGACGACGAAGCGCTTTAAGGAGTTCTAAGACAATGACTGCGTTGAAAAAACTTTCAAAAATCTCGCTGGTTGCCATGCTTGGGCTGGTTGCTGCGATTGATCCCGCCCTGGCTGAAGGCCCGGACGCTGAAGTACAATATATTCTAAATACATTTCTTTTCTTGGTTTGTGGTTTCTTGGTGATGTTTATGGCGGCTGGTTTCGCCATGTTGGAATCAGGTTTGGTTCGTTCCAAGAACACAGCAACAATTTGTTTGAAAAACATCGTTTTATACGCTGTTTCAGGCTTCATGTTCTACCTTGTGGGTTACAACGTGCTTTATGGTGGCGTTGAAGGTGGTTTCATCGGTTCCTTCTCTTTGTGGGGTCCAGATGATGCAGCTGCACTTGGCGGTGATTTCTCTGGTGGCTATGCAGCTTCTTCTGACTGGTTCTTCCAGATGGTATTTGTTGCAACAGCAGCTTCAGTGGTTTCCGGTACGGTAGCGGAACGTATTAAACTATGGCCTTTCCTTGGCTTTGTAGTTGTTCTTTCTGGTTTCATCTACCCAACTATTGCCATGTGGCAGTGGGGCGGCGGCTGGTTGGCTGAAATGGGCTTTGCTGATTTTGCCGGCTCGACACTCGTACACTCAACTGGTGGCTGGTGTGCATTGACTGGTGCAATCATCCTTGGTGCACGTAAAGGCAAATATGATGCTGATGGCCGTGTAATGCCAATCCCGGGTGCAAACCTGCCAATGGCGACATTGGGTACGTTCATCCTGTGGCTCGGTTGGTTCGGCTTTAATGGCGGCTCACAATTGGCGCTGGGTACAGCTGCTGATGCGGTTGCGATTTCAAACATCTTTATCAATACAAATATGGCAGCTGTTGGCGGTACAATCGCAGCGGCAGTCCTGACACAACTTGTTTATAAGAAAGTTGACCTTTCTATGACATTAAACGGCGCGATCGGTGGTCTTGTTTCCATCACAGCTGGTCCTGACACACCAACGTTGGCGTCTGCCTTCCTGATCGGTGCTGTTGGCGGTGTGATCGTTGTGTTTGTTGTACCGCTTCTCGATAAATTTAAAATCGATGACGTTGTTGGTGCAATCTCTGCTCACTTGGCGTGTGGTATCTGGGGCACAATGATTGTTCCTGCAACTAACGCTGACACTTCATTTGCTACTCAAGCTATCGGTGTTGTTTCCATCGGCGCATTTGTAATCGTTACTTCTGCGATCGTCTGGTTCATCCTGAAGGCTACAGTTGGCATCCGTTGCTCCGAAGAAGATGAGGAGCTTGGTTTGGATCGTGCTGAATTGGGGATGGAAGCCTATCCTGAGTTCGGTCGCGGCTCACAAACTGTGTAATCGTTTTTCGATTACTTCATCTCTACCTTCCCAAAGGTCGGTCCCGGTACTCTTTACGAGTGCCGGGACTTCCTTTTTGGGGCCTGTGTTAAAAATTAAGCATAAAAATTAATGCACAAAAAATAATCAGCAAACTGCCTATATGATTAGCAATTGTGCAAAAAAGCTCATGCCTGAATTTTGGGCATTTTTATATGCGACTCCGCAGTATTCTGCGCTATGAATAGTTTGCCTAATTAATTGGCATGTTTCTTGATAATAGGGTGGCAATGTTTAATTCCTAGGCAGACCCATGATTTGGGAGTGGGTTTGCTGTTTGGCAAATTAAGGTAGAGAGAATATGGAAACCGTTAAAATTGGTGCAGATGTCTTTTTCGTGTTGATGGGGGCCATTATGGTTCTTGCCATGCACGCAGGCTTCGCATTTTTAGAAGTTGGGACTGTTCGTCGTAAAAATCAGGTGAACGCCCTTGTTAAAATCATTGTGGATTTCGCAGTATCCACCGTTGCTTATTTCTTTGTGGGCTACATGGTGGCGTATGGGGTAAGTTTTTTGGCCCCGGCCAGTGTGATTTCGGGCGCAAGCGGTGACTTATTTGCCAAAAGCGGTTTTGATCTGGTCAAATTCTTCTTCCTTTTGACTTTTGCAGCGGCTATTCCGGCGATTATTTCTGGCGGTATTGCTGAGCGCGCACGTTTCTTCCCGCAATTGATCGCAACGGCTATTCTAACCGGTCTGGTGTATCCTTTCTTTGAAGGGATCGTTTGGAACGGCAATTTTGGCCTTCAAGCGTGGATTGAAGAAAGCTTCGGCGCTGGTTTTCATGATTTTGCCGGCTCAATCGTTGTGCATGGTGTTGGTGGCTGGTTAGCCCTTGGCGCAGTTGTGATGCTTGGTGCACGTATGGGACGTTATAAAAAAGACGGCTCTGTTATTGGTATTCCACCAAGCAACATCCCGTTCCTTGCATTAGGCTCTTGGATCCTTTGTGTGGGTTGGTTCGGCTTTAACGTCATGTCTGCACAATCTGTTGAAGGTGTAACTGGTCTTGTGGCCGTGAACTCTTTAATGGCGATGATCGGTGGTATCTTAACAGCGGTTGTTGTGGGTAAAAACGATCCGGGCTTCATCCATAACGGCGCGCTTGCGGGCTTGGTTGCGGTTTGTGCAGGCTCTGACGTGATGCACCCTATCGGCGCGCTTGTAACAGGTGGTTTAGCTGGTGCGTTGTTTGTTTGGGGCTTTGAGAAGTGTCAGAACAAATGGAAAATCGATGACGTGCTCGGTGTGTGGCCATTGCACGGTATGTGCGGCCTGCTTGGTGGCTTGGCTTGTGGTGTCTTTGGCCTAGAAGCCCTTGGCGGCATGGGCGGTGTCACTTTCATGGCACAACTGGTCGGCTCCCTCATCGGTATCGCGTTTGCTACCATCTCAGGCTTTGTGGTCTATGGCGTGTTGGCAAAAACAATTGGTATCCGCTTGGATCAAGAAGAAGAATTCCGCGGTGCTGACCTCTCCATCCACCATATCGGTGCATACCCTGAAGAGGACTTAACGCAAGGTCGTTAATATAGATTGAGAATGAATGTAAAATCCCTGTTCATTTTAGCAGGGATTTTTTTGTGTCTGAGGATTGAAAGAACCATTATCTTTTGACTTAAAATTGCTGAACGTGTAACTCATTATAATGAGTTTATAAAGGTCTGGAAAATAGGATTTTAACATGGATGTTCGAGGCAAGAAGTTTGTTTCAATTGGAGGTGCAGGGCTAATCGGTTCTCATGCGATGGAAGAGCTTCTTAAGGAAGATATTAAAGAGCTAACAATCTATGATAATTTTTCCAGAGGCTCTAAAGAGAACCTAGAGAATGTTCTGAGTGACCCGCGGGTAAAAATTTTTGAAGCGGGTGGTGATATTTGTCAGTCGGATATTTTGAATGCTGCCTTAAAAGATGTTGATGGTGTTTTTCAATTTGCTGCCCTTTGGTTATTACAATGTCATGAATTTCCTCGTTCAGCCTTTAAAGTGAATGTTGAGGGCATGTTTAATGTGCTTGAAGCCTGTGTTCACAACAAAGTAGAGCGTTTAGTCTGGTCGTCTTCAGCCTCTGTTTACGGGGATGCGGTCGAAGACCCCATGACGGAAGATCATCCGTTTTTGAATAAAAACTTTTACGGTGCAACAAAAATTGCTGGTGAAGCCATGGCAACGGCTTTTGCTAATCGTTATGGATTACAGCAGGTTGGTATGCGCTATATGAATGTGTATGGGCCACGCCAAGATTATCATGGAGCTTATATTGCGGTGATCATGAAAATGTTAGATGCCATTGACCGTGGTGAAAGCCCAACTATTTTTGGTGATGGTTCTGAAGCGTTTGATTTTGTTTATGTCGGTGATTGTGGTCGTGCAAATATTTGCGCAATGAAAGCGGATACGACAGACCGTTATTATAATGTAGGAACAGGTACACGGACTTCTTTAAAGGAGTTGGCTGAGAAACTCGTTGAAATTACGGGTTGTTCGCAACCGATTAAATATCAAGAGCGTTCTCAAGCAACTTTGGTTACGAACCGCGTAGGTTGCCCTAAACGTGCAGCTGAAGAAATTTCTTTTGATGCAATTACTAACTTGGATGAAGGGCTTGAAAATTTGATTGAATGGCGCAATTCCCATAAGGCTGCTGTGGAAGCCCGCCGTAAAGCAGTAGGTGTTGAATAAAATGGGAACAGAGTATTCTATACAGATATCTCTTCCCAGTGTAGGCGATGAAGAGTGGCATGCTCTACGTGATCCATTAGAAAATGGTTGGTTGACACAAGGCCCAAAGGTCGCTGAATTTGAACGAGTTTTTGCCGAAAAGCACCAGGTTGAATATAGTTTAGCAACAACATCTTGTACAACGGCTTTGCACTTAGCATTGGTAGCACTAGGTATTGGCCCCGGAGATGAAGTTATTATACCAGCCTTTACATGGGTAGCTACTGCAAATGTTGTTGCGTATTGCGGTGCTACGCCGATTTTTGCAGATGTTAATCCTGAAACATATAATATTGATGTTCAAGATGCATTAAGACGGGTCTCATCAAAAACTAAAGTAGTTATTCCAGTTCACTTGTTTGGTTTGTGTGCAGATGTTGATCTTTTACGTGAAGGATTGCCGGGTCATGTATTTATACTTGAAGATGCAGCCTGTGCTGCAGGCGCCAAATATGGAAATAAGTTTGCAGGCTCTTTAGGTGATGCTGCAGCATTTAGTTTTCATCCAAGGAAAATAATTACGACAGGTGAGGGCGGGATGTTATTGACCCATAAAGGTTCAATAGCTGAACAAGCTAATATCTTAAGAAATCATGGTGCTTCAATCTCTGAAGAACAACGGCATAATGGCCCTCATCCATATTTGATGCCTGATTTTAACCTTTTAGGTTTTAATTATCGAATGACAGACCTTCAAGGTGCAGTTGGTTTAGTGCAGTTGGAGAAGCTTGAAAGGTTTATTCAAGAAAGGTCTCAATGGGCAAAGTGGTATCGAGAGGCACTTAAACATATACCATGGCTCAAATGCCCTGAAGAGCCAAAGAATGGGCGTCATGCATGGCAGGCATTTGTAATGTTTGTACATCCAGATCTAGCCCCAATGCCAAGAAATGACATTATGGATATTTTGCAATCTAAGGGGATTTCTACGCGTCCAGGAACTCATGCGGTTCACATGTTAAAGTATTATAAAGAAAAATATGATTTCGATGCAGTGGATTATCCAAATGCATATGATTGTGATCGAAATACTATGGCTATTCCTTTACATAACTGTATGACAGATAGGGACTATCAATATATCGTTGAGACGCTGGAGTCTTTGTCATAGAAATTATAATAAAGAAACAATAGTAATATTAATTTGGTTGATTTGATTGAAAGTCAGATGGATGGCTTTTAATCATTACCATGCATATTTGCAGACTCAAGAGGAATATCTTATGTCGTCACAATACGTAAACCCATCTCTTGATTGGTTTGAAAATATAATAGGTCTAAATATTCCGCAAGAAGGTGAAAAGGTGGAATTAGATGGTTGTGAATATATTTTTAAAAATGGTATTTTACGATCATCGGCATTACTTTCAGCAGCTCAGGAACAAACAAGCGATACGTTTGGTTTTAAATGGTCAAAGCGAGATACATTTGAAGGCGAAGCAATGCAAGATGTTCTGAGGAACTGGTTGTTGGAAAAATATGGTGATGTAACGAGTTCTTCTTGGTTTAAAGGTCTAGGTGAAAACCCGGTTGTTTTGGATGCGGGTTGCGGTGCATCAAATTCAGCATTGGTAATGTTTGATCAAGTATTGGAAAAGATTCGATATATTGGTGTGGATGTATCTGAAGCAGTTGATGTTGCTAAATTACGATTTCATGAAAAGGGAATTCAAATTGGTGCATTGCAAAGTGATTTAATGCAGTTACCCCTTCCTGATCAAAGTGTTGATTTGATTTTTTCTGAAGGTGTTTTGCATCATACAGATGATACAAAAAAAGCATTGAAAGCAGTAAACCGTCATTTGAAAGTTGGTGGTTATTTTTTATTTTACGTTTACCGTAAAAAAGGGCCGATTCGTGAGTTTACGGATGATTATATTCGAGAAAAACTTCAAAATATGTCTCCTCAGGAAAGTTGGCAAGAAATTAAAGCATTGACTGCTTTAGGTGAAACGCTAGGGGATTTGGATATTGAGATTGATATTAAAGAAAATATTGATCTTTTGGATATCCCAGCGGGAACAATCAACCTCCAAAGATTATTTTATTGGCATATTTTTAAAGCATTTTATCGCCCTGAAATGACTTTTGATGAAATGAATCATATTAATTTTGATTGGTATGCACCCAAGAATGCACACCGCCAGACTTTGGATGAGGTTAGAGAGTGGTGTTCGGAAATTGGTTTAAGCATTGAACATGAAACTGAAGAATTAGCTGGATTGACAATTATTGCGAAAAAAACTGACCAATTATGATGAATTATCGCACCTGACGACCAGGTTACGAAAGATTAAGGCATATAGGATTTGATTTGCATGTTTTTGTCCAAGAGTGTATCTGGTAAGGGAAAAAATCACTTTTAAAAGGGCGAAATGAGATGTGTGGTATTGCTGGTATAGTTCACTTTAATAATCGCCCAGCAGAGTCACGTTATATTCAGGCTATGTGTGAAGCAATTGCACATAGAGGCCCAGACGATGATGGGATTTTTGTTGAAAACAGTGTTGGGTTTGGGCATCGCCGTCTTTCTATTATTGATTTAAGTATGGCAGGCCATCAACCGATGTTTTCATCAGATGGTCGCTATATTCTTATTTTTAATGGCGAAATATATAACTTTAATGAACTTCGTTTAGAGCTTGAGAGCCGTGGATATCAATTTCGTTCTAAGACAGATAGTGAAGTTGTGTTGTATGCGTATTGTGAATGGGGGCCTGAAGTTGTTAAACGATTTAATGGTATGTTTGCGTTTGCGATATATGATCGGCAGGATCAAAGTGTTTTCTTCGCGCGCGATAGGTATGGCATTAAACCCCTATATATGACCTTTATTGGCGATACATTGTTATTTGCCTCGGAGGTTAAGGCTTTTCTTACATTTCCTGAGTTTAAAAACTCGTTAGACCAAGAAGCTCTCATTGAGTATTTCACATTTCAGAATTTTTTCACGAATAAAACATTATTTAAGAATGTTGAGCTTCTTAATCCAGCTACATATGTTCAAATAGATTTATCATCCAAAGACTCACGGAAAGACACGCGGTATTGGGATTATGATTTTCAAGAAGTTGAGTCAGAAAAAGATGAAAGAGTATATACAGAAGAATTAGATTACTTATTACGCCAAGCTGTTAATAGACAACTAGTTGGGGATGTCCCTGTCGGCTCATATCTATCAGGGGGTATGGATTCAGGTGCCATTACTGCAATTTCAGCACCTCAAATTCATGATATGCACACTTTTACAGTTGGGTTTGATAAACATTCAGCAAGTGGACTTGAAATGGCCTTTGATGAGCGCCCAAAGGCAGAATTTATGTCATATCAGTTTAAGACCAGACATTATGAAATGGTTTTGAAGGCTGGAGATATGGAAAGGTGTATGAGTGATTTAGTCTGGCACCTTGAAGAACCTCGTGTGGGACAGAGCTATCCAAATTATTATGCGGCCCATTTGGCTAGCAAATTTAATAAAATTGTTCTTGCTGGCACTGGTGGAGATGAATTATTTGGGGGGTATCCTTGGCGGTATTACCGGGCTGTTAATAATAGTAATTTTGATGAATATGTTGATAAATATTACCAATTTTGGCAGCGTTTAATTCCTAATAAGGATATTTGGAAAGTCTTTGCACCTATTAAGCAGGATGTTGGGCATGTATGGACAAAAGACATTTTCCGCAATGTATTTAAGACCCATGCAGAAAAAATGACGAGACCGGAAGATTACATTAATCATTCATTATATTTTGAAGCTCGTACATTTTTACATGGTCTCCTTGTCGTAGAAGATAAACTTTCTATGGCCCATGGCATTGAAAGCCGGGTTCCTTTTTTGGACAATGATTTAATTGATTTTGCAATGAAATTACCGGTTAAATATAAATTGGGAAATTTATCGAATGTTATCCGGATTAATGAAAATGATTCAAAGAAAGCTCAGAAATATTTTCAGAAAACAAAAGATGGAAAACTGTTATTAAGAAAAGCAATTTCTAATATTATTCCAGATGAAATTAGTGGTGGGATTAAACAGGGTTTTTCAGCGCCAGATGAGAATTGGTTTAAAGGGGAGAGTATTGATTTTGTTAAAGACCGCTTATTGAGTAGAAATTCATCAATATATAATTGGATGGATTTTAAAGAAGTGACCTCTTTACTTGATCAACATTTCTCAGGACAATGTAATAGAAGGCTTCTTGTATGGTCTTTGTTGTATTTCGATGAATGGTGTAAGCAGTTTCTGAGCGGGAAGCATGTCTGATATTAGCATTGAAATAATTAATGAACCAACCTCAGAATATATTGAATTTTTGGGACAAGCTGATGAAGCAATGTTGTTTCAAGAGGCAAATTACCTCAAATTAATTTCTAATATTGCACAAAGTCAGATTTTTATTTTCTTGGCACGAAATGCGAGAAAGCAAGTTGTGGGTGTTTTACCTGCAATAATGATTGATGGTAAGTATGGCTCTATATTAAATGCATTGCCCTTTTATGGTAGCCATGCTGGACCTGTTGTAACTGTACAAGGCGATGCTTTGGTTAAGTTATCGCAAAAATTTTTTTCTTTTTCTAAGGAGAAAAATTGTGCCACATCTACATTGATTTGCTCTCCATTTATGTTTTTAGAAAAACAGAAAGCCCTGTCAGAAGATTGTGTTGTTTCTTATGTGGACTCTCGAATTGGTCAAATGACCTATTTACCACAAGTCTTTTTGCCAGATGAAAGCCTTGAAGATCGATTAATGTCGATATTTCATTCTAAGACTCGAAATATGGTTAGAAAATCACAGAAAGAAGGGCTGGTACATCAAAAAGGTTGCAACGAAAAAGCACTGGCTTTTTTAGAGAGCACACATAATGATAATATGTCAGTTATTGGTGGAACGCCTAAACCACGTGAGTTTTTTTCTGGTTTGAAGGATACTTACATAGAAGGTGAACAATATCAGATCTATACGGCTTTTGATCAGGGTGAACCTGTTGCGGCTTTACTTTTGTTTTATTTTAATGGCATCGTTGAATATTTTACGCCTGTTATTAAGAAAGAAGCACGTTCTAAACAACCACTGAGTTATCTTATTTTTGAGGCAATGATAGACGCTGTGAAAGATGGACATAACATCTGGAATTGGGGTGGGACCCATATTAATCAGGAAAGTGTCTATCGATTTAAGAAAAGGTGGGGGGCTGTGGATAAAGAATATTTATATTTGAATAAGATTAATGATCAAAATATTCTTAAAATTGATCCAGCAGAATTATGTTATGAATATCCATTCTTTTATGTCTATCCATTTGGAAAAGATAATTAACACTTGGGACCCTTAAAATATGGTCAAAAATATATTGGGCTTGCATGTTTCCGGGAGTCAGTCGGGGGCTGCAATATTGCAAGATGGTAAGCTTATTGCTGCTGTTAGTGAAGAACGTTTTAATCGGCAAAAAAGAAGTAGGGCTTTTCCGCATCAAGCAATAAAATATTGTTTGGAGTCCATAGGTTTGTCAGATTTACGTGATGTTGATCATGTGGTCATGCCGTGGAATCCAGCTATTCATATGAAAAATATGAATATGTCTGGTTTTACACAATGGAGAAGGTATGAACCTGAGTGGTTGTATATTTTACCTAATAACATGATGCCTTATTTAGAGGGCGAGAATATCCAGTATATGCAACAAGGCATGGCAGAAAGGGGAGGCCTATTTTACTATTTGTCTCATCATATGGCTCATATGGGGTGGGCATATGCATCTTCTTTTGAGGAATGTGCAATTGCAGTTATTGATGAGCATGCTGAATCAGATGCTATTAGCTATGGTACCTTAAAAGGAAATAAGGTTGATGTGTTAAAATCTGTTCCTTTCCCCCATTCTATGGGCATTTATTATGCTACTTTTACAGAATATTTGGGCTTTCAAGCGAACGGCGAAGAATGGAAAGTAATGGGAGCTGCCGCTTTTGGTTCTCCTGAGCGTTTTCAAGATATTATTCGTGGGCTCGTCCGTTATGAGGAAGGTAATGTTGTAATTGACCAATATTGCTTTACTTTTTCAAATATGCGTGTTGGTGGTTATTTTGGCGAAGAATTGATTAAGTATCTTGGAGTTCCACCACGTAAGCCTAATGAACCATTAGAGCAAATACACTATGATTTTGCGGCAGCCGTACAATATATCTATGAAGAGATTCTCTTTAGTTCTCTTGATTGGTTGGCAGAAGAAACGGGTATGTCGAATTTGGTATTAGCTGGTGGTTGTGCCATGAATTCATTGGCGAATGGAAAAATTATTGGAAATACCAACTTCAAAAAATTATTTGTAGGCCCAGCTGCAGGCGATAATGGTTGTGCTATTAGTGCAGCTTTATGGTTACACGCTCAAGAGAAACAAGATGTACCTGATCCATTTCGAGCGTCTGTTTCAGCTTATACTGGTCCCTCATGGAATGATGATGAAATAGAGAAGACGTTACAGCGATATAAGTTACATTATAAAAAATCATCGAATATTGTTAGTGATACTGTTGAATGCCTTATTAATGGAAAAATTGTAGGTTGGTTCCATGGGGCTTTGGAATTTGGTGAAAGAGCATTGGGTGCTCGTTCAATTCTAGCGGACCCAAGAGATGAAACTATGAAAGATAAGATTAATCTTTCGGTGAAATATCGAGAGGCATTTAGACCATTTGCACCGAGCATATTATGGGAGAAGGTATCTCAATACTTTGATATACCAGATGGTGCATCTGCAGATTATATGGAACAAGTATACTCCATTAAAGAAGATAAAAGGTCTATTGTGCCTGCTGTTGTTCACAATGATGGTACGGGACGCTTGCAAACTGTGAAAAAAGAGACAAATCTTAAATATTGGCAATTGATATCAGAATTTGAAAAGAAAACAGGTGTTCCATTAGTCCTAAACACGTCATTTAATGTTGCTGGAGAGCCAATGGTTTGCTCTCCCGATGATGCAATTCGTACTTTTTTTACTTCGGGACTTGATATTTTAGCAATTGGTACATTTATTGTTCAAAAAGATAATTAGAATGGTCAGCAAGAGCTGGATAACATAATGAAGATTTTACTATTTAAGGTCCGTGAATATATAACAGAAGAAAATCGTTTTGGTTATCGAACATGGAAAGAGCTTCCCTCTCATATACTGTTAACATGCAGGTACTTGCGAGATCTTGGGTATGATGTTGATTTGAAAGTACAAGATACGTATTTAGATCATGATTTTGCAGGGTATGATGTTGTTGCCCAATGGTTGTCTATTGCAGATGGTCTATATGAGGGCTTAGATTATTTCCGAGTTGCAAAGAAGTATGGTGCAAAGACAGCAATGTTGTTGTTTGATGATTGGGAAGGACTGCAAAAACAAATATTACATGATTATTCATTCGTTGATTATGGTGTACGAGGTTGGGACTCTGAGGTAAACCTAGGACAGCTTCTAGCTTTTTTAGATGGAAAGAATGATGTTATACCGTTAACGGGGATTGTTTATAGAACGCCGGAAACTGGTAAGATATTTGATGGTGGCAGGGTTATACATCATTCAGATTCGTTGTCTCATTTGAAAAGTAGCCGCGAATTGATTGAGGAACTCGGTATTGAGAATTACGATTCACATACTGTGCGTCTGTCTTCAGGTTGTCCATTTAAGTGTACTTTTTGTCATATTCGAACTCAAAATAACAGATACCGTGTTACGGATGATTTTTTAGATGAATTAAGTGCGTTCCCTAATGGGAGCACTCTCAAATTTATGACGGCCGATATTATGGCTGATGCTGATTGGGTTAGACGTTTTTGCAATGATGTGATTGCAAAAGGTATCAGAGTTGAATGGAGTGCCGATTGTCGCTTTAATTGGTTGAAAGACACTGAGTTACTCGCTTTAATGCGTAAAGCAGGTTGTTATAAATTAGATTTTGGAGTTGAAAGTTTTCACCCAAAAATGATGAAGAAATATAGAAAAGGTTATACCACAGAGGTCGTTGATGCAGGAATACAGAGTCTGTTAAATGCAGGTATTATACCCAGTATTAATATGATGATTGGGCATCCAGAAGATGATGCAGAGACATTAGCAAGTACCTGTGATTTTATTGCATCAATGGGTAAAAGAAATGTTGAAATGGTGGGGATTCAATATTTGCGTCCTTTGCCAGGAACGCCAATTCATAATGAGGCTGTGGAGAAAGGCTTAATTCCTGAGGAATATAGTTATAAGGAATTTACAGTTGCGCGGCACTCGCCTATGTTGCCCACGTGTCATTTGAGTATGGAACAGTTGATTTCTTGGAAGAGCAAAATGGACCATGCATATTATAATGGTATGTGAGTATTGTTCTTTTATTGGTTCCCAAGGTGTTAAATGCATTCATTTATAGCGAGTAATAACGGCCAGAAGTTAGTTAGATTGCTTGACGTAATGGGACTTAAGGAACCCCTTCGTCGCGCATATTATAAAATTTTGGCCCGTAAGGAAAAAGTTCTTCCATCAAAAGAGATTATTTCAATTTCGCCCCATAATATCAAATTATATGAATATTTTATAAGGTTCCATATTTCGAAAGGTGCGAAATTTATTACTTCTGCGGATTTGTATCCAAGGTTTGATAAGAAGAATGATGAATATTATATCCATCTCCGTCATGATATCGATTATGCACCTGAATCCTTGCACCTTTTTCTGGATATAGAGAAAAAGTACAATATAAGATCAGATATATATTTAATCTTATCCAATGATTATTATGATGTTGATCCATATGTAAAAGCATTTCAAAGTTATGCAAAAGAAGGTTTTGTCTTTGGTTTGCATACTTTAGCACCAGCATATGAGGACTTTTACTCAGTCTTGCGAGATGAGTTAGATATTTTTCAGTTAAAAATGGGTTTCTCTGCAAAATATTTTACTATTCATGGGCCATCTGCATATCCTGAGAGGCCGGAAGATTGGCCTGTGCGAAGACAAAAGTTTTTGGATAAAGTTTCACAACGCTTGCCTTCATTTGGTTTTGAGGGGTCTTCAAATTATTCTTTGGATTTTTCATGGGTAGAAGATGCAGGTCAGGGCGGTTTTTTTTCGTATCTGACTGAAGATTGGATTACAGAGTCTTTACCAATGGGGCATGTTCATGCAGTTTTAACTCATCCTTGTCATTGGGTTGATTGGCCAATTAAATGGAAAATACATCATTCAACATATAATGAAGCTGATAAATTAAAGAGTTTTATTGAATCTGCGAGGGATATGAATACGTTACCTTCAATGAAAGATATTGAAAAATAAGATTTTAGAGTGGTTGTATGAAATTTGTTGCTTTGGGTCGTACACATCTATTGTTTGATGCCATTAAACTTGCTGTACAAAATGGATATGAATGTTGTGCCATCATCACTAATGAAGCTGCGCCTGAGTATAAGGTTGGTGTTGAGGATTTTAAGCATTTGGCAGAGGAAATTGGTGCAAGTTTTTTCAATGTGAGTAATTTAAATTCTGAGCTTTTAAGGCAAGAAATTGCGAAATCAGGTGCACAGGTTGGGATTAGTGTGAACTGGCCTGTACTGATAAAAAAAGATTTTCGCTCATTGTTGCCTTATGGCGTGTTAAATGCGCACGCGGGGGATGTTCCTCGATATAAGGGGAATGCTTGTCCAAACTGGGCTCTGCTTAATGGTGAAGAGGAAGTTTGCCTTAGTCTCATGCAAATGGATGATGGATTAGATAGTGGACCCGTTTTCAAGAAAATTTATTTACCCATAGATGAAGGGACATATATTTCAAAGATATATGATGATCTTGAAAAACATACACCATTGTTGTTTTTAGATGCACTGCATTCAATTTCTGAAGGGAACTTTTCAACTGAGCCACAGCCAATAGACCCTGATACATTTTTACGGGTTTATCCAAGGCGACCAGAGGATGGAAAAATAGACTGGAATACATCTTTTATACAAGTTGATCGTTTAATTCGTGCAAGTGCGGAACCTTTTGCAGGCGCATTTTCTTTTTTGGACGATGGGCGTAAAATAACGATTTGGCGTGCAAGAAAAGAAGAGCATGTCGGTTCTTTTCTTGCCGTGCCTGGTCAAGTTGCAGGTATTAATAGAAAGTCTGGTGAAATTAGAGTTTTATGTCGGGACGGTGTAATTTGTATTGAAGAAGTTCAGCTTGAAGATGAGGAAAAGCGATGCTTGCCTTCGGATGTGATACGTTCAATGCGTGAGAGATTGCATTAAAGATATTGAAGACTTGTGGAGAATTTAATGCTTACTCAGCCTGTTATTACTCTTGATATTGATTGGGCACCCGATTTTATCATTAATAATGTTGCTGATATTTTGATTGAGCATCGGGTGAATGCAACTTGGTTTGCCACGCATCTTAGTTCCGCAGTAAGGCGTCTTCAGGAATATAATGACTTATTTGAAATAGGTATCCATCCTAACTTTATGGAAGGTTCAACTCATGGGAAGACTTCTATAGATGTATTGAAACATATGATGGACCTGTTTCCTGAAGCGAAATCAATGCGTAGTCATGGACTTGTGCAATCATCATCAATCTTAGCAGAAGTTTGTGAATATACCTCAATCGTTACAGATGTTTCACTCTTTTTGCCTTCAATTCCATATTCTATTTATAGTGAATATTGGACACCTCATAGGAAATTGGACCGTTATACATATGTATGGGAAGATAATTATGAGATGTTCAAGCCAACTGCGTATTGGAGATATGAGAATACAGGGCGTGATGATTTGAAACTGGGAATTATTAATTTTCATCCGGTGCATTTGGTATTAAATGGTGCGGATTTATCAAATTATAAACGGTTAAAAGATCGAAAACCAAGAATTGACCAAGTGGAGCCTATTGATTTGCAAGGTTTGACATCAACTGGAGAAGGCCCTAGAACAATGTTTGATTCACTTCTTCATTTCCCTTCCTGTAAAATTTCAGATATATCGCCATAATGTTTAGCTATTTTCATTCATTCATTAAATATCGAAGATTGATATGGGAAATGGCGTTGCGCGATTTACAGGTAAGAACAAAAGGTTCTTTGCTGGGCTTGCTCTGGATTGCACTCATCCCTTTGATACAAACAGCCGTATACGTTTTTATTATACTTTTTATTTTTAAAAGCAAGCTACCTGGTTTTGATACTTCTATTGATTATATCGCTTATGTTTTATGCGGGCAGGTTGCCTGGTCTTTTATTAGTAAAACAATGAATGATGCACCGATGTTGATACGTTCGAGGATGGAACTTGTTAAACAAGTAATTTATCCTGTTGAAACATTGCCTGCAAATTCGATTATTCTGGGGGCAATAAGTGTCATAATAACGTTTGTTATTGCTATTGGTGTTGGATTATATGCTGGTAATATATCATTAACTATTTTCCTAATGCCTCTCCCTATTATTTTGCTAACGTTATTTGCATTAGGAAGCAGTTGGTTATTAATGATTATTGGTGTGATATTTAAAGATATATCAGAGGTTATTACACTATTCTTTGGACTCCTTGTCTATTTATCACCTGTTTTGCTATTCGAAGGGCTGGTGAGCGAGACATTGTGGACACTCATTTTATTAAATCCATTTTCCCATATTATTATTGTTTTTCGAGATGTGATATTTGGTGAATTCCATATGATGAGCTGGTTTGTTTTCTCAATTATGTCAGTTGTAAGCAGTATTGTTGGGTATTATTTATTGAGTCGTTTTCGTTTGATTATCAATGAGCATATCTGATGTCTAATGGATGGAAAAATTTGGAAAATACGCAGGGTCTAGATGACATTGCAATTCGGGTTCAAAATGTTACGAAAAAATTCAAATTGTATGAAAACCCGATTACAGGTCCCATTCGAGCTTTTCTTGGTTTAAAGAGTGGTGAAAAATGTAAAGAGTTTCATGCTATCAATGATGTTTCTTTTGATATCAAAAAAGGAGAAGTTGTTGGTATTATCGGTTTAAATGGCAGTGGTAAAACGACGCTCCTTAAGATGATTGCAGGCTTGTTACCTGTTGATGAAGGACAGATTGAAGTTAATGGACATATTACCGCGTTATTAGCGTTAGGGGTCGGTGTTCACCCAGAGTTTTCTGGTCGGGAAAATATTTATTATAGTGGTCTGTTGATGGGAATTTCGCGAGAGGAAATTCTTGATAAAATGGATTCTATTATTGAGTTTTCAGAAATTGGTCATTTCATTGATCAACCGTTTAGGACTTACTCATCAGGTATGCGTGCGCGTTTGCTTTTTTCAATTGCAATGAGTGTCGAGCCTGAAATTATTATTATTGATGAAGCCTTGGCAACAGGGGATAGTCACTTTGTCCAGAAATCTGCGGAACGTGTAAAGCAAATTTGTCAAAGTGGCGCAACAGTCTTGTTTGTGTCTCACAATACAGCGCAAATTCAACAGTTATGCCAACGCGCAATCGTATTAAGTAGTGGTGAAATTCATAGTATTGGGGATGTGAATTCTCAAATTAAATCATATTATCAGTTGGTGCATAAGAAAGAGGGTGAGTTAGCTCATTTGAATTCAATAGATATTGATTCGGCGCAAATAACGACTGGGAATGTGAAAATTAAGAACGTTGGTATTAAGAGGCCAGATGAACAATATGGGACATCTTTTTATACGGGCGAGGCAGTTGAAATAGATGTGGAATATGAATCCTCTTATGTGGACGGGAAAGAGGTTTGCATTTTTATAGGCTTCGATTTACAGAGTAACGGAAGTTATGTCGCTGAAGTAAATTCCATTGCATTAATAAATCCTTACACACATGATATATCAATACAGAAAATTTTATTGAAGAAAAAAGGCACTATTACACTATCTATTCCGAGCTTATTGCTTTTGAATAATCATTTTTCTCTGTGGGTGATGTTTTATGAACCTGAAGGTGAAATATTATGTGAAGTAAGAGGTGTTTCCGGCTTTTTTGTTTCAAGAAGGGCCTATTCTGATCAAGTTGATGCTATTGCAGTTTTGCCGGCACAGATGGCTCAGAATTAATTTATTTTAATCATGATAATGGAATTAAAAATGGCTTTTGGTTATTTTCCAAGAAGAAGCTGGTTAAGAATATTGAAATATCCAATTCGAGAGTTTCTGGATTGGAAAAGAGGCCAGGATAATCTTATTAAGAGAATGCATGTTGAAGAGACATTTCGTCTGTTAGATTTGTCAAAAACAGACGATGTACTTGAATTAGGTGCCGGCGGTATGCATTACACGGGTGAAATTGCAAAATGTGTTAATCATATTACAGCCTTAGATCATGTAGAGGGCTTTGGTGGAAACCTAAGAATTTTCCGTTTTCCAGATAATATTAAATGTATTAAAGGTGATGTTCATGATTTACCTTTTGAAGATAATAGCTTCGATAAATGTTTTATTTCTGAAGTCTTTTCAGTCATTCCCCACCCAGAACAGTGCCTTGCGGAAGTGTATAGAGTTTTGAAACCAGGCGGTATGCTCTTAAAAGTTCACGGTGATGCATATCCAAATCTCGAAAAAGCAGCGCAAACAGAAAAGGGAAAAGCTATTTTGGCTCAAGCCAAGGAGAGATGGGGGATAAAGGTTGATCCAAAATCGTTACGCCAAAACCTTTTTGCAACGCACAGTACAAATCCGGATTTTTTTGAAGATTTAGAGGGGACAATTCTATCTCTTTTTAAAAATGCTGGTTTTACAGTAGATGAAGTTTCTTGGAAAATAGGAGAGAAAGCGCAAATCGAGTATTGTTATCTTATGTTTGAAGCCCTTGTGCAGACAGGAAAGCCCATACTTGAAGCAGGGCAGGTTGAACATCTTAATCAATTAAAAGAGATTGATCAGTCAGATATGCCATATAAAAGAGGTTTTACAATGTTTTGCAAAGGCCATAAGTAACTTTAGATTCTTTTCGTAGCAACAATTCCTCCATATGCAAATAAATCTGTATCCAAATCTATGTTCTTTGACTGTTCTGTATCAAATGAAGTGAAAACTAAAGGGGTATATTTGTTATTTGTATATCAAGAAACCTCTATGAGAAACTAGATAAATTTCACTAGTTTTTGTGTGCAAGTTTGATTAAGAATGGAACTAATCTTAAATATTGACTCAGGTTTAAAATGCTACCATCAACTGTAATGAATACACAAAGTATTGCGATATCGCTTGTAGACTTACTGATTAGTTTGAGTGTTTCAGTCGGATTGGGTGTTTTCTCTGCTGGCATTTATCGTTGGACCCACCGGGGTTTGACATATGAGAGAACTTTTCTTGTTACGCTTGTATTGATTCCGGCGATTGTTGGGTTGGTCATGATGTTGATTGGGAGTAACCTTGCGTTATCTCTTGGCTTGGTTGGTGCTTTATCAATTATCCGCTTCAGAACAGTCATTAAAGATTCCCGTGATATGATTTTTCTATTTTGGGGAATTGCAGTTGGTTTAGGTTGTGGGACTTATAATTGGACTGTTGTGGTTGTCAGCAGTATCTTTTTTGCGATTGTCGTTATCGTTCTGCATTACTTAGAATATGGCAAACAACGTTTCTGCGATTGTGTTCTGGTACTTGAAGGTGTGGGTGAGCTGCCTGAAGATGCAATTAATGAGATAGCAAAGAAATATGTGTTGAAGAGAGAAATACGTAATTTTGATATGCAAAAAGATGAGTTTGAAGCAGTGATGGAACTGAGACTTAAGAATACGGATATCAAAACACAACAAGAATTGTTGAGTTCATTGAAAGAGCTTGAGGGTATTAATAAAGCATCATTACTTGCTCCTCGTGTTTCCCTTCCATTGTAAATTGAATAATGCAAATATCTCATACGACATTAAAACGGCTCGTTCTATTAAATACTGCGCTTGTTATTCTTGGAATTGTTACATTAGTGGCGCTTGCTATTATGTTTCGCCCTCAAGTGAAGGAAGTTTTAAGAGACGTTAAAAATGATGTGGTTCAAAATTTAAAGAAATCGACGCTTTATACTGAGCGAGCGCAAACGGCGGATTTACCTGTTTATCAGTTGTCGATTAAGTCTGATGATTTAAGAAGAATTGAAGTTATTACGAGGAACGCAGCCTCTGAAGGGGTTTTGTTGAAGCCAAATAAGATTTGGGTGCCTGCTCAATTTGTGTATGACAATAAACGCTATAAAGCGAAAGTCAGAGTACGTGGCGATTTGGCAAATCATTGGAATTCTTCAGTAAAATCATGGCGGGTAAAATTTAACAGAGATAATTTGTTTCAAGGCAAACGTGAAATTAATCTGATTATACCTGCGGATAAAGCATATGAAACAGAAGCTGTTGCCTATAAAATTGCCCGAAAATTAGGTCTTTTGGTTCCTGATGCTGGTTTTGCACGATTAAAAATTAACAACATCGATATGGGCCTGTATTTCTGGAGTGAACAACCAGGTAAGGAAATGCTTGAAAAGCTTCAATATCCAAATGGCGAAATTTTTAATGCAGATAATGTATGGGTTGATACTCGTTATAATGCATTTGGTATTGAAAGTGGGTTTGATTCATATCCGGCATATTACAGTGGCAATATTCAGGAAGGCCCCATTCAAGGGAGAATTGTAAAACGCTGGCAGGAATTGTTAGAACTAGTTCGTGATGCAGATCCATTGATATATGCTCAGAAAATTCCTCTATATATAAATATAGATAAATTTGTAAAATGGAGTGCTCTGAGTTGGGTTTTTGGCAGTGCTCATGCACAACAAATTGACAATGTGCGTTGGTATTACGATACGACGACAGGACGATTCGAACCAATCTTATATGATGTCAATGTGTATAGCCTGGGTCAGTGGGATGGATCTAAACGTGTTGATCAATCACATCAAATTGTGGGTCCTAAAACAACATTTGATACGTTGATTGGTGGGCATAAAATAATAAATAAAACTTTACAGGTTCCGGATGTGCAATTTCGACGGAATCAAGAGCTATGGAAGCTGCTCAATAGTGAAGATTTAGATTTTGTTAAAATGATGAGAAATGAGTATCAGTCTATTCGTTCATTTCTGGACATTGGTTTAGAGGCAAAAAATAAACCGAGTGAGGATTATTACCAGAGCCTCCGTATTCAAAAAATTGTGAATAATCAGAAACTTCTAAAAAAATGGTTGGGCTTTTCTAGATCATTTTCAGACATTAAAATGAATGAAAATGATCATAGTTTGTCTATGTCGATATCACCTGATGGTTTGGCAGGTTTATATTTGGATGGAGTTGAGTTCTTTGGAATAAAGGGCTTTAACGAGAAAGGTCTAGAGATCACACTTCAGAACCCATATGGAGAAACAAAAGAAGTAAATATTGATTATGTGAAAAAAAATAATACCTCAGTAGTTTTGGCATTTGATACACAGTTTTTATACACTGTAAGAAGTGAAAATTTGATGCCGATACCTTCTGATTGGAGACTAACAATTAGGGGCGTTGTTTATAACGAAAAGGATGCATTTCAAGTGGATGATTTCTTACCATTGCTAAGAAATGCAATCACTAAACATGCAGTTGAAGGTTATAGAAACAGACGGACAGCTTCTTTATATGAAAATAAAAAAGAAGCGCCTGTGACAACGCCTTTTATGCCAGTTGATCAATTTATAGCACGAAGTGGGTTGCCATTTAAAAAAGTGGGACAAACTCTCAAATTGGAAAAAGGTGAGTATGAGCTTCATGAAAGTTTGAATTTCCCTAAAGACTATGGGTTAAGCTTGTTACCTGGCGTTAAGATAAAAATGGGTGTCGGCGCAAATATATTGCTACATCAACCATTAATAGCCTTGGGTACAGCTGAAGAAAATGTGATTATTGAACCCGCAGATGCTTCCCAGCCTCCTTGGGGTACAGTTTCAGTCATAGCTGCGAACGGAGTATCTCAAATTAAGCATACTCAGATTTCTGGTGGGAGCGAGGCTTGGTTAAATGGTAAATATTTATCTGGTCAGCTAAATTTCTATCATTCGGATGTGACTTTGTCAGATGTACGTATCAGCCATGCTCATGCTGATGATGGTTTGAATGTAAAACGAGCAAAAGTGAGAATTGAAAATAGTTATTTCTCAGAAAATGCATCTGATGCTTTTGATGGTGACTGGGTAGAGGCAATAATTGAAAATACAATATTTTTGAATAATAAGGGCGATGGGGTTGATTTCTCAGGTTCAAATGTGGTGATTAAGGATAGTTGGTTATCCCATATGGGAGATAAAGGCATTAGTGCAGGAGAGAAAAGCGAGATATGGGTATATCATACTACACTTGATGGTTCGTCGATTGGGGTTGCCTCTAAAGATCAATCACATGTGTCAATTTACGCCTCGTTGTTAACGCAAAATAAAACCGGAATTTCTTTATATCAAAAGAAGGATATTTTTGGACCAGCAGATGTAACTGTATATGGTTCTTTGATCGCTATGAATAATAAAGACTTTACTGTACAAGATGCGTCGGTTTTAGAATTAAAGGGTACTACTCTAGTTAATCAGTTAGAGAATCAGAAAATAAAATCGGAAGAATTACATTTTATTAGTCCTGAGAACCAAATTTCAGTAAGGAATAAGAGGGGTTTACCTGTTGTTAAGCCTGCAGTCCTAGGAGAAATTCCGACTGAATTAAAAACTAAACCTGTTTCAGTTAATGGTCTGGTAATTCCTGATTTATCTACAGTCGCCCCTCTCCCTGAGCATGTAAGTTTGAGATAATTGGTTAATGGATTCACTTTTACGATTTGAAAGCAAATACCTGATTAGTCAGGTCGATTACTATAGGATTAGGGCAGATATCCGTACTTTATGTACACTAGATAAACATTCTAAAGGAATGGAAAATAATCGTTATTTTGTGCGTTCTTTATATTACGATTCATATGACTTGAACGCATATGTTCAAAAGGTTACCGGCGAGAATATTAGAAACAAATTAAGGATTAGAACTTATTCATCAATAGAAAACGAATGTGAATTCCTTAAAATTGAGCAGAAGATGAGAATCGGAAGGTTGATTAATAAAATTAAAACAACAATTCCATTAGATGATTACCAAGTGTTTGTTAAGACAGGCTCTTGGCCTGAAAAGTCTAATGAAATGTTGCGTGATTTTGAGCGTATTGTAAGAGCTGAACAGTTAAGACCAGTTGTTCTTGTGGATTACGATAGGGAGGCTTGGTTCTCAAGGTTTGGAGATGGTGTCCGCATATCGTTTGATCATGATGTCCGTTATGCTTCCTCAAGCTCACTTTTTGGATTAACGCATAATTTTAAAAAAGATTTAAGCAAAAACGTTGTGATGGAAATTAAATGTGAACAAGATGATGTTGCATGGGTTTCTGAATTGGTACGGCTGCATGGTTTAAAAGCAGAACCAAATAGTAAATATGTAAATGCCATTGATAATGCATATCAACAGGTTTGGCATTAATGCAAATTATTATGATTGATATTATCTTTTCATTTTCTCTCTTTATTATAGCTTTTCTATCAAGATTGTACTTAAGGTATAAAATCCAACCCGGTTTTTTAAAATTAGATTTTCCAATGAGAGGTTATCCGGGTGATGTATTAGTCCATTTGGTTATGATAAAGCTAATACGGGAGAATAATAATGCGATCCCACGACAGGCCCCGCAGTTTCTCGTCGGTGGTGATTTTAATTATCCTGCGTTCTATCATTGGCTGTGTTCTTTTTTGCCTACTCGGTTATTGGAGCGATATGAATTCTTAATTAGTCCTTTATTAGAGGGCATTCATGCAGTGGTGTTTTATTTTGGCTTGTCCATGGTTTTACAAGAGGTTGCAATATTACCCAGTGAGGACATGAGTACGGCTGCTGCTATAGGAAGTGTAGCATTTATTTTCACGCCTTTGCTTTATTCAGAGCCATGGCATGCTTGTTTAATTAGCCCTCGGGTTCTTGGTATGCTTTTTGGAAATATTGCGCTTTTTGCACAAGTGGTTGTTCTGTCAAGTGGTGCAGGCTTTGAGTGGTGGGCTTGTATAGCTGTAACTATGACGGCACTTGTTATTATAACGAGTAAATTTTCAACTCAAGCTGTAGTATTTATCTCTTCATTATTGTCTCTTTTATCTATGAGTTATTGGCCCATATTATTAACGTTTTTGGGTATATTATTATCTATTATTTGTACAGGTGGTTATGCGTGGCTTTTAATTAAGGGGCATATTAATCACTCAAGGCATTATTGTTATAGTCAAAGCTGGACATCCAATACGGCTTTTTCATCTTCTATTTTTATAGATTCCGCTAAGTTACTTATTAAGGGGCAAATAAGAAGTGCAATACATACGTTAAAAAAGCACCCAGCCCATAGAATATTAATGAACTTCCCTTGGATATTGGTTTTCTTCATTCTTTTATTTGGATTTCAAATAATTGTTATAGACCAATGGCATCAAAAATTTTTGCTTTGGGCTTTTAGCGGTATATTGGTAGCCTTTATTGTAATATCTGATAGGCTAAAATTCATAGGTGAAAGTTACAGGTACTTTGATTATTGTATTTTTCCATTTATTATTACAATTTTTTCTTATGATATATTACTGGCTTATTTAGTTTTTGCAGTAACTATATTATATTCTGTCATTTCATATATTAAAATTTCAAATATTTATATAAATTACGTGAAATCAGATGAAGCCTATCAAGAACTATTAGGCCATATGCAAAGGCTTTCAGAGTCAACAATCCTTTGTTTACCTGGAAGGTTAGTATATCCTTTATTGTATGAAGCACAGCATAAGGCAGTTTGGTGGTTGGTACATGCACCGAAATTTGGCGGTGCACAGTTCAATTGGTGGGCTGAGTGGCAGAAAGAAAATGAAACAGTTCTTCCTTTTGTATCTTTGAAGGCTACTGTACGCTCATATAATTCATATGGTGCAGAACTTTTAGTTTTTGATTCAAGTTGTGATGGGAATAGTCCGGAATTAGAGAGTGTTTTAAAACGAATTAAACCAAGTTTTGATAATGGCAGATACCAAGTGTATGAGATTAAGAATATTGTTGATGAGCAGGTCTGATGAAACTAAAGAAATATATTGTAGATTTTTATAATTATATATTTTTTAAATTATACGACCCTATATTCAATTTATTTTTATTTCTATTTTTTAATTATTATAAGCTTGTAAAGCCTAGAATTTCCTTGTCTGGATTTGTTCTTCATATCGGAAACCCTTTACATGTTATATACCATTTATCAAAAAACCTAAAATCATGTGGGGTTGATGTAGGTTTTCTTGCTATTGGTAAGTCTGTGGTTTGGGATCAGGCTGATTATCATTATGTCCCACCATTTCATCCAGTTCTGAGAGCTCGTTCTGAAGCTTATCTTTTTTGGTCAGTTATAGCTAATTATGATGTTCTCCATTTACACAATGCGTCTCAATTTTCTTATCAAGGTTGGGCTTTAAGGGTCTTTAAAGAAAAAATGAACCGCACAGTTGTGATCCATTGGAGAGGTTGTGATATTCGTGAGTATGAAGTGAATACCCGCCTACATCCTGATTTTAATATTTGTCAGAACTGTGATTATGATCGAATATGTGAAACAAAACAGCATAAGACAGTTAAAAAGCAGGCAATGCGGTATGGTGATACTCATATCGTGACGACACCGGATATGAGGGATTTTATGGCTAATGCTGTGTATGTTCCATTTGCTTTACCAGATCTAACATTTTTTGATGCTCTAAATGGGCATACAATACATAAAGTTGGTCGGCCTGGTATCGAAAGGCCATTGCAGATTGTTCATGTGACAAACCATCCCGGTATTGAAGGGACTGATATTATTGAGTCAATAATCAATGATATAAGAAATAAGGGTTATCAAATCGATTTTATACATTTACGGGGTAAGACCTTTAAAGAGATCCTGCTTGCATATAAAACAGCAGATGTATCTATAGGTAAGATGAAAATGGGGCACTATGCGAATGCACAAATAGAGTCTCTAATGGCTCATGTTCCGGCCATAACTTACGTTAGGGAAGAGTTTGTTACAGAGGAAATGAGGGAGTCTGGACTTATCTTAACAAGTCTGGAAAAATTAAGTGAAACTATATTTGATATAATCGAAAAACCGGAAATTATTAAGAATAAAAAAATAATATCAAGAAAATCTATTATGAATATGCACGATATAGAAAAAGTGACAAAGTCAATAATTGAGATATATGATAATGTTAAAAAAAATAATTGATATATTCAGTATCTTCTTAACATATTTACTGTGCTTTCTTTCGATACCAATTATAGAAGTTTTATGCAGACTATCAAAACGGTTTGATAAGCGATTTGACGTTGGACTTGGTCCTAAAGGTATAATTAGTAATATATATCATAAGAAATCTTTGGAACTTTATAATTATTCAGCAGAGACATTTTGTGACAATGGTACGTTTATAACTCGCGAATTTGATTGTGTTTTTCATGAAAACTCTCAGTTACCTGTTGTTATAAAGGATATTTTATTATTTATTCGTTGTATTTTCAAATATCGTTGTCTTTATATGACATTTGAGGGTGGGCCGCTTCGCAACTTACCTTTCTTGAGTGCTTTAGAACCGCATTATTTAAGGGCATCAAATGTACGCACTGTTATACTGCCTTTTGGAAGTGATATTCAGGTCATGACACGTTCACCTGAACTATGCTTTCGTCATGCACTTGCCATGGACTACCCACAAACAAGAAGATATTGGTCCCAGGTGGATAAAACAGTAAAGCGTTGGTTTAAAAATGCTGACTTTATTATAGGTGGTTTAGAGTGGGTGGATTATATGCCGGGATGGGATGAATTAATGCTAAATCATTTTTCTATTGATATGGAAAAATGGAGCCCTATTAATGTGAAAAAAATTCGGGATGTTGGAGATCCTCTTGTAATATTTCATGCCCCAAATCATAAAGAAATAAAAGGTTCAAACTTTTTAATAAGAGCAGTTGATGAGCTTAAAAGTGAAGGCTTGGATATTCAATTAGATTTAGTACAAGGTGTGGCTAATAAAGAATTAAAAGCCCGGATGGAGAACGCTGATATCGTTTTTGAACAGATGGTTCTTGGCTGGTATGCGATGTTTGCGTTAGAAGGGTTATGCCTTGGAAAACCTGTTATATGTGGTATTCGGACTGATTTAGAAGATTTGTATCTATTTGCAGGGAAACTTGCGGAAAATGAATTGCCTTTTATTCGTGCGGATTTTAAAAATTTGAAAGAAGTTTTGAAGGGGATATATTATATGCCGCAATCTGAATTGAATGAAATTGCACAAAAAGGACCTGCTTTTGTGTCTAAGCACCATTCCCCAAAAGTTATTGGAAAGCATTTTGATCATATCAATAAAAAACTCGGGGTTTGACATTTTTTCATTCTATAACCAAATTTTAATTATTTTAAAGTGGCGGGTAATGTGAAACGCATATGTATAACTGGTGCTGATGGTTTACTTGGGCGACAATTAGTTCGTCAATTATGCATTGACCACAAGGTTTGGGCTGTTTCCAGACAGAAGGAAGACAATTTTTTTCCAAATAGGGCGACAAAGGTACTCACTGATTTATCAAAGCCAAATTGGACAAGCAAACTACCGGAAGAAATTGACACGTTTTTTTACTTAGCCCAATCAAGAAGGTTTCGTGATTTTCCTGAGGGCGCACTAGATATGTTCTCTGTAAATCTTAATGCTCTTGCTGAGTGTCTTGATTGGTCTGTTCAAAATGGTGTTAAGCAGTTCGTTTACACTTCTTCTGGCGGGATTTATGGGTCTGGTGGAAATGCTTTTTTCGAGGATGATCTGCTGACAGTGGAAGGGCCTTTAGGTTACTATCTCGCTTCAAAGCGTTGTGGAGAATTACTTGTTGAGAATTACAGTAAATTAATGAATGTGATTATTTTGCGACCATTCTTTATATATGG
Source organism: Candidatus Terasakiella magnetica (assembly GCF_900093605.1). NCBI lineage: Bacteria > Pseudomonadati > Pseudomonadota > Alphaproteobacteria > Rhodospirillales > Terasakiellaceae > Terasakiella > Terasakiella magnetica. Next base: position 78,179 of record NZ_FLYE01000012.1, on the reverse strand, counting down.
CAAGGAACAGCGCGCTGATATGTTGATTCCTCGTTTAATCAATAAAGTGCGCCATCATGAACCAATTAATTTAAGTGGTGAAAATGGTCTCAAAATTAATCCAATTCATGTTAGCGATGCTGTGCGTGCTATGAAATCTTGTTTGGACTTAGAGACTAGCGAGAAGATTAATCTTGCTGGTGAAGAGATTATGTCTTTACGTGAAATAGGTAATAAAATTGGACAAGTATTACATAAAGAACCTGTTTTTGAATTGGATGAGCAAACAGCAAATAATGATTTGATTGCAGATATTACAAAAATGAAAACAATGCTTGTAAAACCAGAAATTATTTTTAAATCAGCTATAGAAGAATTTAAATAATAATGATTTGTCTAAGTTTTGATACTGATTATATGTCAGAAAGCAGGATGAAAGAGTTCTTTGATCTGATCCCCATCCCAGGGAAAGGGACATTTTTCTGTACACAGTTTTATGATGTTTTAAATAACTCAAAACATGAGTCTGGTCCTCATCCATTTTTACCAGCAGAACAAGGTGGATGGGATAAGGAATTAAATAAGATGAGAGAAATGTTGCCCAAAGCAGTGGGCTGGCGATCTCATTCTTGTGTTATTTCACATCCATTGACTGTTTGGTTGAAGGATAATGGTTATGTATATACGAGTACATATGACCAGTTTCTGGAAGATGATATAAGGCCACATCGTCATGCTTGGGGGGTTTGGCAAGTTCCAATATATTATATGGATAATATGGATTTTTCTTATGGTGAAATGCATAATCAATTAGACTATCAAGCTTTTAATATATCAATATTAGAAAAAAGCGTATCTAATGATAGCTTATACGTATTTGATTTTCATCCAATACACCTTATGTTGAATACACCAAATTCCACATATTATTCAGATAATAAAGATTTATTTCAGAAAAATATAAATATAGAAGAGCTAGTATATCGAGGGCGTGGAGTGCGTACTTTTTATTTAGAACTTCTTGACCTTATGAATGGAAAATCTATGAAATCTTATTCAATTCGCGAAATGCTTAATTTTAAAAGTTAATTAAATGAATACGAAAATTAGTTTTAAAGATAAATGGCATAAAAATCCTGATTTGGCTTTTTCTCAAACTCTTGATCCAAAATCAGAAATTCATCAATGGATTATGCAACGTAATGGATGGTTCAATGTACAAGGCATGCGTGAGTGCTTGAAAAATCGTTCTCGAGTATTGGATGCAGGTTGTGGAAATGGGCGGGTAACCGCATTATTCAGAGAGAATAGTGAAGTTGATAGTACGGAAATCATAGGTATAGACCTTGTTGCTGCAAAAGTTGCTGAAGCTAATTTAGAAGGTGCTCGTAATACACAGTTCTACCAAAAAGATTTATTGGATGATTTAACGGACCTTGGTCAATTTGATTACATTTATAGCCAAGAAGTTCTCCATCATACAGCTGATCCACAGCAAGCATTTAGGAATTTGGTGGAAATATTGGCCAAAAATGGTGATATTTCAATTTATGTCTATAAAGTTAAGTCACCTATCCGTGAATATACTGATGATTATTTAAGAAATATTATATCAGAAATGAATTATGAAGATGCTATGTTGACAAGTACTAATATAGCTAAATTAGGAAAAGTATTAAGTGATCTTGATCTTGAGATCGAAGTCCCCGCGATCCCGGAATTAGGAATTGAGTCCGGAAAGCAGAATTTACAACGTTTCATTTATAACCATTTCTTCAAGTGTTTCTGGAATAATGACTTAAGTGTAGAAGATAATGCAGTCGTAAATTACGATTGGTACCATCCGCAATTAGCTAGCAGACATACCCTTGAGGAGATTGAAGGTTGGTTCCGCACTGAAGAATTAGAAATAACACGTGCATATGAAGACCCTTATGGAATTACAGTATCAGGTAGACGCACTTAACGGTGTTGTTATATAGTTACAGCAATGAAACAGGTGAACTTGAAAGTCGCACATGTTCCGAAAAACGTTGCAGGCTTACCTGCAAATTTAGCGCATGTAGAAAAATCATTAGGTCTTGACAGCAAATGCTCAGTTCTGGTTGATGATCCATTTGTGAAAAACCATGATGCTTATTTTTCAAGTGGAGCTGGTTTTTTATCTGGAGTTATTGATCGTTTTCGATTGTTTCTTTCAATCCTTGATGTGGATATTATCCATTATAATTTTGGTCGATGTATTTTTGATTGGGGTCATATTACTTACGATGATGCTCAAGAGAATTTTAATGTCGTAGTTAAAGTTAAAAGAACAATCTCTGAAATTATTATACGAATATTAAGTGGTATTGATGTGCGCATTTTTCATCTTTTAGGTAAAAAGCTTTGTGTCACTTACCAGGGGGATGATGCACGAGTTAGTACGAAAATAGCCAATAAGCGTGCCTATTATCCTGAGATAAGTATTAACCCGGCAAGAGATGAGATAAATCGATCATCTATTGAATATATGTCACGCTATATGACACATATTTTTTATGTAAACCCTGATTTAGGGAACTACTTGCCAGAGAACAGTACATTTGTGCCTTATGCTCATATTTCTTTGGACGAATGGGAGCCAAAATATCAGCAAAATAAAATACCTAAGATATTACATGCACCAAGTAATAGGTCAATAAAAGGTACTGAAGCTGTTTTGAAAGCTTTGACGAAGTTAAAAGATGAAGGGGCCGTATTCGAATTAGTCTTAGTAGAGAAGATGAATAGAGAGCAGGCTCGAAAACATTATGAAGCGTGTGATTTATTAATTGATCAGCTTATTATAGGTTGGTACGGAGGCCTTGCTGTTGAATTGATGGCATTGGGGAAGCCAGTTATTTGTTACCTTCACCAAGATGATTTGTCTTTCATACCGAAAGGTATGCAAAATGATATACCGATTATTTCTGCAGATGTATTTTCTATTTATGATCAAATAAAATTATTCTTGAATATGAGCCTTGATGAGCGACATAGGCTTGGAATTAGATCAAGAAAATATGTAGAACAGTGGCATAATCAAGAAAAAATTGTTTCACAGTTGATTGAAGTTTATAAACAGTGATTATGTTTATATTTTTATAATTACTAAGATTGCATTGTAGAATGTGTGGTATTTGGTTTTCTATTGGCATTAATTGTAATACAGATGTAATTAATAGTATCACCCATAGGGGTCCAGATGGGGACGGTTGGAGGACATTTAAACATGACCAGCATCTTATTCATTTAGGTCATAGGCGTTTATCAATCCAGGATTTGTCTGATGCAGGACAGCAGCCTATGTCTGATGTCTCTGGGCGCTATTGCATGGTATTCAATGGTGAAATTTATAATCACCTAGAGATCCGAAAGGATCTGGAAAAGAGAAATATTAAATTTCTCAGTCATTCAGATACTGAAACACTTTTATATGCGTTTATAGAATGGGGTGAACAGTGTTTGTCGCGTCTTAATGGTATGTTTGCTTTTGTCATTTGGGATAATGTTGACAAGAAACTTTTTGCTGCTCGTGATCGTTTTGGAGTTAAGCCTCTATTTTGTGGTATAGATGATAGAGGAAATTTTGCCTTTGCTTCAGAAGTTAAGCAGTTTTTTTCTACACAGGCTTTTCAACCAAGATTAAACAGTGTTAACGCTCAGAATAAGTTTTTTTCTGGTGATAGAGTTGATCGAAACCATTCCTTATTTAAAGGAATAGATATGGTCAAGCCCGGCCATTATGTTTCTTGGACTGTTGGAGATAATCATGTAGGGCAATCTCAATGGTATGATATCGCCAATGTGCCCATGATCAATCTATGTTTTTCCGAGGCTTCTGAAAGATTAGGTTCTTTATTGGAAGACTCAGTGGATAAAAGATTACTATCTGATGCACCGATTGGTGCGATGTTATCGGGTGGACTAGATAGCTCTTCAATTGTGGGTATAGCAGCTCACAACATTGGCCAAGGTCAAAGAGGTTCTGATTTTTTGACATTTACAAGCTGGGCGCCTGATAAGAATGTGGATGAGCGGGAATTCAGTCGGGCGGTAGTTGAAAAGTGGAAGGTCAGTAATTTAGAAGCTGAGATTAAGCCTATAGATTTGCTGGGGGATCGGGAGAAAATCATTTGGCATCATGAAGCGCCATTTTCTGGTTTTTCAATTTTTGCTGAATGGAACTTGTATAAGGCAATTTCAGAAAATACCGATTTAAAGGTAGTCCTTGATGGTCAAGGAGCTGATGAAATGCTTTATGGGTATTTGAGAATGTTACCCCAGTTTATTGCGAATTTGATTTCTCGAGGAAAGTTAGCAAAAGCCTTTCGCGAACTTCAACATATTATACAACGCCATCCGCATGCATATTCAGCCACGGTTTTTGCTCTGGATGTTATGAATGTTTTCAGCCCTTCATTGTTAGACTCTATACAAAGAATAAGGGGGCGGTCCATAACCCCAAGGGAAAAAATTGAAATAAATGCGCAGGCATATCGGAGGGCATTACTCTCATATAATATTTATCCGCAATTACAATGGCAGGATAGAACATCAATGGCCTTTGGAATTGAAAGTCGCCAGCCATTTTTGGATTATAAAGTAGTTGAATTTTTGATGTCCCTCCAGCCGGAATTATTAGTAAAGCAAGGGCGCACGAAAATGATTCTTCGACATGCGATGAAGAAGTTTTTGCCTCAAAATGTATATGAGCGAGATAATAAGTTTGGTTTTCCAAGTCCGGGTCAGCGTTTGTTAACCCAAGATATCCGCCAACAGATTATCAGTGATATTAAGGCAAATATGGATTTCTTAAATGAGGTTGGCTTTAAGGAGGAGACTGATAACCCTTTGAAGGGAAAAATATCAAGTTTTGAGAAAGATGGATCATTTTCTGATGAAATGTGGCAACTTTCAAATATTGTGACGTGGAAGAATTTGTATAAAGTTTCATGAAACCATTTTTTAAAGAGTATGAAACCTGTCCGCGTTGTGTGATGGATTCAACAGCTGTAGCTATTACGTTTTTTGATGATGGCTGTTCCTATTGCCGTGCTTATGATCGGGAAATGAAGAGTTTACCGAAGTTTCAGGTTGATGCTCAACAGCGCCTTGAAATTGAGGTGGATAAAATTCGTCAAGCAGGAAAAGGAAAAAAGTACGATTGTGTGATCGGCCTTAGTGGTGGGGTGGATAGCACCTATGTGGCTTGGTTGGTCAAAAAACAGTTTAACCTTCGTGTGTTAGCTGTTCATCTTGATAATGGCTGGAATGATGAGCTCGCAGTTCACAATATTGAAAAAATTATCAGGGCCCTTGACCTCGACCTCGTAACCAGTGTGCTGAAATGGCGTGAATTTAAATCAATCCAATTGGCTTTTCTTAAAGCGGGTGTACCAGATTGTGAAGTGCCAACAGACCATGCCATTCAGGCTACTTTAATGCAGGTTGCACGCAAATATGATGTACCAACGATTATTAAAGGCAGTAACCGTGAAACAGAAGGGATCATGGCCCATAACTGGTCTCAAGGTCATACGGATTGGAAGTATATTGGTAATATTGCACGGCGCTATGGTCAGGAAGCGGTGCGCACATACCCGCATACGACTTATTTTGAATATGTACGTAACAAATTCTTTCCCTCAGTCTCAATGTTCAAAATACTTTCCTATGTTCCTTTCAATAAAAAAGAGATTGAAGCTTTTATTGAGCAAGAAATGGGCTGGGAAGCTTATGGCGGTAAACATTATGAATCGGTCTATACCAAGTTTTTCCAAGGTTATTGGCTGCCGCATAAATTTGGATTTGATAAACGCAAAGGCCATCTATCTAGTTTAATTTGTGCCGGTCAAATAAGCCGTACAGAGGCTTTGGAGGTTTTAAAAACACCACCGATTGCACAAGATGAAGTCGAAGAATTGTTTGAATATGTGGCCGAAAAACTGGGGGTAAGCATTGAAGGATTGCGAGAAATAGAACAGCAAGCACCAAAGACATTTGCAGATTTTCCATCGCGATATAATTGTTGGGAATATCACATGCTTCGCGCTATACATCGTGTAACCTTAAAACCGCTCTTAAAGATTTTTGGAAAGACGATTGACCCAGTCTAAAGCGCATACTGTTATTCTTGATTATGGCATTGGCAATCGAGGCTCAATGGCCAATATGATCAAATATGCCAATAGTCATGTGACATTATCGTCAGACCCGGGCGTGATTTTTCAGGCAGATCGTTTGGTTTTACCCGGTGTAGGTTCTTTTGATGCCTGTATGAAGGCATTTCGTGAAACGGGCTTGGAAAAAACCCTTAAACAGGCAGTTTTTGACAAGAATATCCCTTTATTGGCAATTTGTGTCGGCTCCCAGATGCTTTTTGAAAAAAGCCAAGAGGGTACTGAAGAGGGCTTGGGATGGCTCAACGGTGAAGTTAAAGGGCTTGCCGGATTAGATTTATCAGCAGGCAGTAAAATTCCACATATGGGATGGAATATAGTGAAGCTAAGGCAGCATATGTATCATTGCGATGAGTTAATGAAAAAAAATAGATTTTATTTTGCTCATTCTTATTATTGTGACTGTCTTGATGAAGAAAATGTCATTGCAACGACCCACTATGGTGGCCAGATCATCCCTGTTGGTTTTTCCTCAGGTAATATTACGGCCTATCAATTTCATCCGGAAAAGAGCCACAAATTTGGTCAAAAACTGATGTGGAATTTTATACATGGATAATAATATTCCACCGCGTTTTATTCCCGTTCTGTTTCTTCATGATGATGAGTTATATAAGACCAGACAGTTTAAACCTGACCTTTATGTAGGGGAGCCGCTAAATGCTGTGCGGGTCTTTAATTTAAAGGCTGTGGATGAGTTACTGGTCTGTGATATTGATGCGACACAAAGTGGACGGATCAATTTTAAGCTGATTGAAAAAATGGCAGCTCAATGTTTTACACCTCTTTCATATGGGGGTGGGGTGGCAAGTTTTGAACAGGTTGATCAACTTTTTCAGATTGGTGTTGATAAAATCGTCCTGTCATCAAGTGCAATTGAAAAGCCGGATCTGATCACACAAATATCGGCTAAATATGGGCAACAAGCGGTAATTGTGTCTGTTGATTTGAAGGTACAGGGGCAACTTTCCTATCGGGGAAACCGCCAGAAATATCAAAAAGAGACCCCTTTAGAGTTTGCCCAAAGAATGGTTAGGCTTGGGGCTGGAGAAATTCTTTTAAAGAACGTGGCGCAAGATGGTACATATTTGGGAATGGACCATGAGGCGATCACACTATTTGCAAATGCACTGGATGTGCCTTTAATTGCATGTTCAGGTGCAAAAAACTGGGATGATTTAGAACAAGCTGTTAAAAATGGTGCCTCTGCGGTTGCTTCTGGTAGCCAGTTTACTTTTTATGGGCCTCATCAGGCGGTATTACAAACATATCCAGATCATTGGAATGACAGGTCATGACATTTAATTTGCCACAGCGTGTTTTAATTCTTTCTCCCCATCCAGATGATGCGGAATTGGGCATGGGCGGTACCATTGCGAAGTTTATTGAAAATGGCGTGGATGTTCATATCGCGGTTTTTTCAGATTGTAAGCAATCTTTGCCAACAGGTGTTTCATCACAGAAGTTGATTGAAGAAGCGCGTTCATCCATAGAGAAAATGGGATTGCCTGTAGATAATCACCATCTTTTTGATTATCCGGTTCGGCGTTTTAGTGAAAACCGTCAGGATATCTTGGAAGATTTAGTCGCTTTAAAGAAAAAAATAAATCCTGACCTTGTGTTCTGTCCTTCAAAAGATGACCGCCATCAGGATCATTTGGTTCTTCATGAAGAAACAAAACGAGCCTTTGGCTTTACTTTAGGGGTTTATGGATATGAATTGCCGTGGAATATGACAGAATTTTCAGGGCGTTTCTTTGTTGAGCTGACGGGCCATCATTTGAAAAATAAATGTGAGTATATTTTCCAGTATCAAAGCCAGCTTGATCTAGAACGAACTTATTTCAAATCCGAAACAATTGAGAGTTTATCAAGAGTTCGTGGTTTGCAGGCAGGATGTCTCTTTGCAGAAGCTTTTGAAGTGATACGCTCACGATGGTAGCAAATCAGATGACTGAAAAAGGTATTATACTGGTGGGGGGCAGCGGACGTTCCGGTACAACTGTGTTAAATAAGGTGCTTGAGCAGCATCCTATGACGACTGTGTCACCGCCTTTGCGCTATATGATTGACCCAGATGGTGTTTTGGAGTTTATGCGGGGCTTGGATAGGGGCTGGTCACCTTATGGGGCTGATATCCGCCTAAAAAGGTTGAAAAAGCTGTTGGGTGATGTTGCTAAGCCTGCCTTATTGAGCCGTTTCATTGATCAGATTGGCTTGCGCAAAAAACTCTCACATTCATCGCGTTATCATTTATTGCCTAAATACGGGCATTTAAATGCACAAGGCTATTGTCCAGAGTTTGCAAGATTTGCCGATGATTTAATCAAGGAATTAACGGCCTTTTCCTATCGGGCTTCTTGGGTGGGAACAAAGTTTCTTGAACCTCATGAAATGGGCTATTTCAAACCAACGGATCAGGACAAAGCCTTAGAGGCGGTACGACGTTTCTTTTTAGGCATTGTTGAGACCAGCCTTGAGCGCCATCAGGCGCGTATTTATGTGGATCGCAATACTTGGAACCATATTTGGCTGGAAGAGTTCCTGAAAATTGATCCTACTATTAAGCTGCTTCATATTTATCGTGACCCACGCGATGTGGTGGCTTCTTACATGGCACAAAACTGGATGCCGCGCACTTGCCAACAAGCTGCACAGATTTATCAGGATTTGATGACAAAATGGTGGGAGGTGCGCAAACGTGTTCCTAAAGAGAGTTATTTTGAAGTCTCTTTAGAGGAATTATCGGGTGAGCCAGAAGGCACACTTCATAAAATTTGTGAGTTTATGAATGTGGAGTTTCACCCTGATCTTTTAAATATTTCTCTAAATGGGGCCAATGCAGGACGTTGGCAAAAGGATATTGACATCGCCGAGCATGGCGAGATGAATAAAATCTTGCAGCCTTCGCTCGAGGCTTATGGTTATGAAGGCGCATAGATAAAGAAATGCGGGTCATTTATATTTCAAATTTTGTTCTTTCTGGCAAGATGAGCCCGTCTGTGAATGAACGTCAGTTTGTTCATAGTTTGGAAAAGAACTTGCCGGGAGAGGTGTTTTATTTCATCAAAGACGGGCCTGTGGAAATAGACTTGCCACAAGACAGAGTACGTTTTTTTAAAGAAACACCTTCTTTTTCAAAGCCTTGGCAATGTTTGAAACATGCTTATCAATGGGCAAAAGAAGTCAAAGAACTTTATAAAACTCATAAAGCAGATGTTGTTGTCATTCGTTTTGGGGATAATCCACTTAAAGAATACTTTTTGACAAAAATGTTGCCGCAGCGGGTTTTTGTCAAAAGTCTGGGGCTTTATCAGCTTCAAGGAGAGCCGATTAATCTGATGGATCGCGTGCTGCGTTATTACCATAACTGGATCAGCGAAGCCTTTTTTCGCAATTGTGCAGGGGTTGAAGCGGTAACGGCTGGCTATGCAGAGCGGGTTGAAAAAGGTGGCGTTAAGAAAGAGCGAATTTTTGTGGTTTCCAATAGTGTACCGACAGATGTTTTTTTTCCGAAACAAGCTTTGTCCTGTCCGGTTTATGTGCCAGAAAACGCCTTTCCGGTTATTGGTTATGCAGGTGGACTGCCTGAGGAAAAAGGCGGTATGGAAATCATCGGTTTGCTTAAAAGGCTGAAGGATGAATACCCCCATGCGCATGGGGTGATTGTAGGGCGAAGCGAGAAGTTGAATGTTTTAAAAGCGTATGCTGAAGAGTGTGGTGTTTCACAACAGTGTACAATTCATGAATGGTTAGCCTTGTCGCAAATGCCAGCTTTGTTGGAACGTTTTGACCTTGGTGTAAGTTTTGCACCGTCTTATTTTTTGGTCGGGGGCAATGCTTCCATGAAAATTCGTCAATATCTGGCCATGGGCATTCCTGTTATTTCACAACCACAATCAAATGACTTTCTGCTAGAAAATGATCTTGGACTTGTTGTAGAACAAGATAACTTTCTTTCTATTGAGGGAGAAGTTCGTGATTGGATTGTGCGTTTGAGTAAAAACAAGGGTGAGATTAGGCAACGCCTGCATCAATATGCTCAAGAAAATCTTTCAAGCGATTTTGCCTTGAATGAACGTATCAAAAACTGGTCACGTTTAACAAAAGAAATGGATAGGTAAGCTTTGCCTTTAAAAGAGACATTAAGACAGATTGCGCCGGGGCCTTTTTATTTTTTAAGGGATGTGAAAGACGGTCTTAAAAATGAAATCCGCACGGTTCGAACGCTGGGTTTGCGCAAGATCGTGTCTAATGCTTTTTCTCAACAAAAGGCAACCTTGGACCAATTGCCATTCCAAAAGATTTTGACGAAGAAATTTCCCTCTCTTGAATTTGGCAATATTGAAGAACTCATGGATGGTTTAGGGTGTGATCAAGATCAGATCGCAACAGGGGGGCATACTGTTTATTTATCCCCACAAGAATGGTCCAATTCTGTTTTATCTGAGCTTAAAGAGTCTTATCCAGCTCATTGTGGAATGAAGATTTTCCGCCAGCTTGGTGATGAAACTGCCTCGGTTCTTTGTGATGATATTCCAAGTAGTTATCTTTTGAAAAAGAATTTTACTTCTCATTCAGAGCAGGTTTTGATTTTTGCTTATTTGCATGCACAACAAATTGCTCCACGCCTGATTGATATTTTCCTTCTGGAAGGAAAAACACAGACTGCTGTGTGTTATGTGGTGCAGCATATCGAGCGGATCGAGCCCTCTGTTGAACAATATGACAGGGTCGTGGGGAAACTGAAATCCTTGGCAAAGCAAGGTGATATTTCTCTTAATAATGTGGCGGGTTTTCAAGATCACGATTTCAGCCTACCTAATTGTAATCGTAACTTATATGCAGATGAGAGAACCGGGCAGGCTTATTATATTGATCCCCATAATTTTGAAATTTCAAATTATGAAAAGTTTTTGAAAGAGACGGCTTTAACAGCCCAGAATATTAGCCATTTTGGTGATAAAAGCGTGCTGTTGGGCGGGGATTATCTCTATCAAGCTATTCCAGGCCTTAATATGATGGCAAAAAGAGAGCCGGTAAAACGCATGGCGATTTTTAATGAATTGCTGGAACAAGCTGGTGAGAGTTTGGAAAACCGCAATGTCATTGATATCGGCTGTAATATGGGATTAGCAGGGGCACATTATTTGCGTGCTGGTGCCCATTGGGTGCACGGTTTGGATTTTGAAAAAGTTGCCGATCAGGCTGAGAAAGTGATGTCCGCAATTGGTTGTACACGTTTTTCAACTACAAAAGGCGAAATGTCTGCGCAAACTTCATTACGGCAGGTGATTGAGCAAAACCTCCATCTTGATAAACAGGATAATGTGATTTCCTATTTGTCTATTCGGGGGCATATTGATTGGATTGAGGAATTAAAGGATATTCCTTGGGCCACGATGCTCTATGAAGGCCATCAGGCAGAAGGGATTGAAGAAAATCATGCTTTTATCTCTCACTTAAATGATATCGTCCCTGTGACGATTAAGGCTGAGACGGTGGCACAAGATGGCTCCTCAGAAGAGCGCTATTTGGCTGTTTTGCATCGAACAATCGGGTAGATCAAAATGCCACTTTTTACGATAAAACAGGCCTTATTGGAACAAAGTGAACCAGTCCCCTCGATTGACCGTGAGTTTTTCCAGCATTTACGTTTATCAAACGGTTCTTTTAAGACAACATGTGATAACCGCTTAAATGATGTGAATTCATATGTTGATGAGTTTCTGGACTTTGATTGTGAGCTAAAAATTCTTGATGTGGCGGCGAGTTCTGCAATTAGCAGTGTTGAATGGTTTGCTCATCTGCAAAAAAAATCTTTGAAAATGGATTATACTGCCTCTGATTTAACCATGGTTGGGCGTTATTATCAGACGGGTTTTACTGATCTTTTGTTTGAGAAACAGACGGGGCATTTATTACAGGCTGATATTTTAGGCCAAGCATTCCCAAGTTCTTCAGGTGTGCGTTGGAAAAATCAGATTTATCGATTGCTTAAAGCCTCTACAAGTCCCTATAGAAATAAGGGAAAAGAGATCAAGCTGGTTAATCGTTTAGCAGCACGGTGCGAGCAGGAAAACTCAAACTTTTCTCTATGTGAGCTGGATATGTTTCAGGCGTCTAAGCAATTGAACTCAAAGAGTTTCAATGTTATCAGGGCTGCAAATATTCTTAATCGATCTTATTTTACTGAAGCTCAGATATTCCAAGCTATTAAGCAGTTATTTTCCTTACTAGATGATGGCGGATTCTTGATTGTTGTGAAGAGTGAAGATGATGGCATGAATAATGGGGCTGTCTATTGCAAAAAAGAGAAGACTTTTGAGCATTTGGGAACAATTAATGGTGGTTCTGATATCAATGAATTGGTAAGGTCGGCTGGGCGTAAAAACTAAAGTAATTGGATTGCACTGAACGAATAATGAAAATAGCTTTTGTCATATCCACATTCAGTGCCGGTGGTGCAGAAAGGGTGGCTTCCCTATTGTGTAATCAGTGGGTGGCTGCAGGGCATGATGTGCATTTATGTCTGTTCCAGGGTAAAGATATAGAGCTCTTTTATCCTGTAGATGAAAAAATCCATCTTCATCAATTAGATGTAATGTCTGTGGCGTCAAATAAAATCAATATGGCAAAACAGTTTTTAAACCGTGTTTTGAGCTTAAAAGAGACGCTTGAAGAGATTAAGCCTGACATTGTTTTTTCATTTTTGACCGAAACAAACGTTGCTGCCATTTTAGCGGCAAGAATGGCACATACACCTATTATTGTTTCAGAGCGCGTCCATCCCCAATATCATAAAGTGGGGTCTTTGAAAAATCTTGCGCGCAAATTATCCTATAATTTTGCAGATCAGGTTACTGTCCAGTCAGAAGATATCAAAGCGTGGTTTTCACAAAAGTTGAAATTGGAAACAAAGATTATTCCCAACCCGATTGCTAGTGTGACTTCGTTTTCGCGCAAGACAGTTTTATCGGAACGTAAGAAACTGGTTGCGATGGGTCGGCTTGAGAAACAAAAGGGATTTGATCATCTCATTTCCACTTTTATATCGTTGCAAAATGAGTTCCCTGATTGGGATTTAAAAATATATGGCACGGGTAGCTTGCGCGATGACTTTCAACGCAAGATTAATGAAGCTCATATAAGTGACCGTATCACCCTTGAAGGGGTGACTACCCAAGTAAATGATGTTTTTGCTCATGCTGATGTATTTGTTCACACCGCCCAATATGAAGGCTTTCCAAATGTGATTGTGGAAGCTCTAGCAAATGGGTGTTGCGTGGTTGCTACAAAAAGCCCGGGTGCCTTGCGCGATATTCTAAATGATGGAAAATTTGGCATTCTGTGCGAGCATCAGGAATTGGAAAATGCGTTAAGTAAAACCATGAGTAATCCGAATTTACGGGTTGAGATGCGCGCAAAAGCACAAGAGGCTGTGAAAAGATATGATCTTGCTCTTGTTGCAGATATGTGGTTGGAAGAAGCATCAAAAGTGATTGAAAAATCAAAGGAAAAGAATAAGTCATGAAGACTTTTGCATTGATCGGGGCGGCAGGTTACATCGCACCGCGTCATATGAAGGCAATCAAGGAAACAGATAACGAACTGATTGCAGCGATGGATACGAATGATAGTGTCGGGATTATTGATAGTTATTTCCCTGATGCGGATTTTTTTACAGAATTTGAGCGTTTTGATCGCCATATTGATAAGGTACGGCGCAAAGGCTCTGGTATTGATTTTATGTCGATTTGTTCGCCTAATTACCTACATGATGCCCATATCCGTTTTGCGCTTCGCAATCAGGCGGATGCGATTTGCGAAAAGCCATTGGTTCTTAATCCGTGGAATATTAATGCCCTTGGGGAGATTGAAAAAGAAACAGGCCAGCAGGTCTATAATATTTTGCAATTGCGTTTGCATCCTTCTATCCAAGAACTGAAAAAGAAAGTTGAAGCCGCGCCAAAAGATAAAGTTTTTGATGTGGACCTCACGTATCTGACTTCTCGCGGTCATTGGTATGGTGTGAGCTGGAAAGGTGATCTTAAAAAGTCTGGCGGTGTTGCAACAAATATCGGTGTGCATTTTTATGATATGTTGCAGTGGGTGTTTGGTGGGTTAAAACGCAATGTAATTCATATTCATAATGATGATGTTGCAGCTGGTTATCTTGAGTTTGAACGCGCCCGTGTGCGTTGGTTCTTGTCAATTAACGCAACATATCTGCCTCAAGAGGCAATAGAAAAGAACAAAAGAACATATCGTTCTATTTTGATTGAAGGCGATGAGCTGGAATTTTCAGATGGATTTACGGATCTTCATACCTTGAGCTATGAGGAGATTCTGGCAGGTCGTGGGTTTAGTTTAAAAGAAGCTCGCGAAAGTATCGAAATCGTAAGCGAGATTCGCAAAGGCGAGGTGCAAGGTTTACAGGGTGATTTCCATCCGTTTTGCAGAAGTGTCATAAAAAATAATTAAGGAAGAGCAAGATGGTGCATCACCCAACAGCAATCATTGATGATGGCGCACAAATTGGTGAAGGTACGCGTGTATGGCATTGGGCCCATGTGTGCGCTGGGGCTAAAATTGGCAAAGATTGTTCTTTTGGGCAAAATGTCTTTGTTGGAAATAAGGTTGTTATTGGCAATCAGGTGAAGGTTCAGAACAACGTATCGATCTATGACAATGTAACTTTGGAAGATGATGTTTTTTGTGGGCCCAGTATGGTCTTTACAAATGTCTATAACCCACGCGCCCATGTTTCTCGCAAAGACCAATACCGTGATACGCTTGTGCGCAAAGGTGCCACCTTAGGGGCAAATTGCACCATTGTTTGCGGGGTGACGATCCACCCCTATGCTTTTATTGGTGCGGGAAGCGTTGTGACAAAAGACGTGCCTGCTCATGCCTTAATGGTTGGGGTGCCAGCAAAACAAATTGGTTGGGTCAGCCATGCTGGTGAGATTTTGGATGAAGATATGACTTGTCCATTGGATGGGCGTAAATATCAAGTTTCTGATGGGCAGCTAGTGGAGATTTAAAATGGGTCATGACCCCATTGCATTTATTGATTTAGCTGCTCAACAAAAGGTGTTACAGCCGGAAATAGATCAAGCCATTAAAACCGTGCTGGAACATGGTCAGTATATCATGGGGCCAGAAGTCCATATGCTGGAAGAGAAGTTGGCGCAATATTGTGGCGCACATCACGCTATTTCCTGTGCAAATGGCACAGATGCGTTGGTTTTATCTCTGAAAGCCCTGAATATTGGTCCCGGTGATGCGGTCTTTGTCCCTGCATTTACGTTTATTGCAACTGCTGAGGCGGTTGTGAATGCTGGGGCGACGCCTGTATTTGTTGATGTTGATGAAAATACATTCAATATGAGTGTGACAAGCCTTCACAATGCGATTGAAAGTATTGCGAAAACGAAGCTTAAGCCACGTTGTATTATCCCTGTGGATTTATTTGGGCAACCCGCTGATTATGATGCAATCAATAAGATTGCAAGTGAGTTTGACCTTTATGTCCTTGCTGATGGTGCGCAGTCCTTTGGTGCATCTATTGGTGATAAGAAAGTCGGCCAATTGGCCCCCATAACAACAACAAGTTTCTTTCCGGCAAAACCATTGGGCTGTTATGGTGATGGCGGTGCGATTTTTACCAATGATGAGGTTTTAGCCAACAAACTGCGCTCGCTCCGTGTGCATGGCAAAGGCCTTCATAAGTATGATAATGTCTCTGTCGGATTTAATTCACGCTTAGACACAATCCAAGCTGCCATTTTATTGGTGAAGTTAAAAGCTTTCCCCAAAGAAATCGCAGAGCGTCAATCTATTGCGAAGATATATTCTTCTGCTTTAGCTGAAAAATTTGAAGTTCCTAACAGTCTAGCTGAGTATCAATCAGCATGGGCACAGTATACTTTGAAAACTGATCAAAGGGCGGGGCTAATTGAGAGAGCTAAAGCAGCAGGGATTCCGCTTCAGGTCTACTATCCAATCGCTTTGCATCAACAGAAAGGCTATGACGCTTATCCAATAGCGCCCAGTGGCTGTGGTGTTGCACAAAAGCTATCTCAATGTGTTGTGAGTTTACCGATGCATCCATATTTATCGTCTGTAGATCAGGAACGGGTAATTGCATTCTTATCTCATTAATCACACATAAATTTTGTATTTAATATTTATTTCACACAAAAAATGTACTTTTTATTTGACTCTTTAGTTTGATGTGACTAGGTTGCATCGAAATTAAAGTATGTCCGAGGTAGAGATTCCATGAAATCTTCTGAACTTACCCATCTAAAACAGCTCGAAGCCGAGAGCATTCATATTATCCGCGAAGTTGCGGCTGAATTTGAAAATCCGGTGATGATGTATTCTGTTGGTAAAGATTCTGCTGTCATGTTGCATTTGGCACGTAAGGCTTTTTACCCAAGCAAAATTCCTTTTCCCTTAATGCATGTGGATACCACGTGGAAGTTTAAGGAAATGATCGCGTTTCGCGATCAGATGGCTAAAGAATATGGCTTTGAGCTTATCATTCATGTCAATGAAGATGGTGTAAAGCAGGGGATTGGTCCTTTTTCTCACGGCTCCTCCATGCATACCGATGTAATGAAGACGGAAGCGCTCAAGCAGGCCCTAAATAAATATAAGTTTGATGCGGCCTTTGGTGGGGCGCGTCGTGATGAAGAAAAATCCCGTGCAAAAGAGCGTGTTTTTTCGTTTCGATCTGAAAATCACCGTTGGGACCCAAAGAACCAACGCCCAGAATTGTGGAATGTCTATAACGCCCGTGTGAAGCCCGGTGAAAGCATTCGTGCCTTTCCGCTGTCTAACTGGACGGAGCTGGATATCTGGCAATATATCTATAAAGAAAATATCCCCATTGTACCGCTTTACTATGCCAAAAAACGCCCGGTTGTGGAGCGCGACGGTATGTTAATCATGGTCGATGATGAGCGTATGCCTTTGGATGCTGGTGAAAAACCCATGATGAAGTCCGTGCGTTTTAGAACGCTTGGCTGTTACCCACTCACAGGGGCGGTGGAGTCAGAAGCTGATACATTACCGGCTATCATTCAGGAAATGTTGCTCACCCGCACATCTGAGCGCCAAGGTCGCATGATTGACCATGACCAAGCCGGTTCTATGGAAAAGAAAAAACAAGAAGGGTATTTCTAATGGCCCACCAAGATAAACTGATTTCAGAAGATATTCTGGCTTACCTGCAAGCCCAAGAAGATAAAAGCCTGCTGCGCTTTATCACCTGTGGCTCAGTAGATGATGGTAAATCGACCTTGATTGGGCGCCTGCTATGGGATTCAAAATTGATTTTTGAAGACCAACTGGCCGCCCTTGAAACCGACTCTAAAAAAGTTGGTACTCAAGGCGGTGATATTGATTACGCTTTGTTAATGGATGGCCTTCAAGCAGAACGTGAACAAGGCATCACCATTGATGTGGCTTATCGTTTCTTCTCAACAGATAAACGCAAATTCATCGTGGCCGATACGCCTGGTCATGAGCAATATACGCGCAACATGGCGACCGGTGCGTCTAATGCGGATGTGGCTGTGATCTTGGTTGATGGGCGCAAAGGTATTCTAACGCAGACGAAACGACATAGCTATATCGTGTCTTTGGTCGGTATTCGCAAGATTGTTGTGGCCGTTAATAAAATGGATCTGGTGGATTATGCCAAGGACCGTTTTGTCGCTATTGAAGAAGAATATCGCGAATTTGCCAAAGACCTTGGTTTTGATGATATTACTTTTGTGCCGATCTCGGCGCTTAAAGGCGATAATATCATTCAGCCCAGTGAAAATACCCACTGGTATCATGGCCCGACTTTGATGAGCTATTTGGAAACTGTTCCGGTGGCGTCAGATATCAAAGAAAAGCCGTTCCGCTTACCTGTTCAATGGGTGAACCGTCCGAACCTCGATTTCCGTGGCTTTAGTGGCACGATTGAAGCTGGTTCTATTAAGCCGGGTGATGAAATTGCTGTTCCGGCTTCTGGTCAAACCTCCATTGTGGATAAAATCGTCACCATGGATGGGGACTTAGATGAGGCAGTGGCAGGCCAAGCCGTAACCGTGACCTTAAAAGACGAGATCGATATTTCACGCGGTGATATGTTGGTGGATGCCAAAGCACGCCCTGATTATGCCGACCAGTTTGAAGGTGAAGTCATCTGGATGCATGATGAAGCGCTTTTGCCCGGTCGCTCATACCTGATTAAATTTGGTACTCAATCAGCAGCTGCGCAAATCAGTGAGCTGAAATATAAAGTCAACGTCAATACGTTGGAGCATGCAGCAGCGAAAACACTGGATTTAAACGAAGTTGGTATCTGTAACATTGTGCTTGATCGCAATGTGGCTTTTGACCCGTATGCCGACAGTCAAGGCACAGGCCGCTTTATTCTAATCGATCGTTACTCAAATGCAACGGTTGGTGTGGGCATGATTTCCCATGCGTTGCGCCGCGCAACCAATGTGCATTGGCAGTCATTGGATATTAATAAAAACCAACGTGCGGAGCGCAAAGGCCAAAAGGCTTGTGCACTGTGGTTTACGGGGCTTTCAGGCTCGGGTAAATCCACCATTGCCAATTTGGTAGAAAAGAAGCTGCATTCGCTTCATAAACATACCTATACGCTGGATGGGGATAATGTGCGCCATGGTTTAAACAAGGACTTGGGCTTTAGTGATGTTGATCGCGTAGAAAATATTCGCCGCATTGGGGAAACAGCAAAATTGTTTGTTGATGCGGGCATGATTACCCTAACGTCCTTTATCTCACCATTTAAATCAGAGCGTAAAATGGCCCGTGATTTATTGGAAGACGGTGAATTTATTGAAGTCTTTGTGGATACACCGCTTGAGATTTGTGAAAAACGTGATGTGAAAGGGCTATATGCCAAGGCACGCGCAGGCGATTTGCCCAATTTCACCGGAATTTCATCACCTTATGAAAAACCGGAAAATCCCGAAATTCATATTGATGGCTCACAAATGAATGCGGAAGAAGCTGCTGAATATGTTGTCAGCCGTCTAGAAGAATTCGGCATTCTAGATGTTTGGTTCCCAGAAATTTAAAAGAGTTACCCCCTACTGATAAGCGGTCTTTGAGTTGTTCAAAGGCCGCTTTTTTTTGCCATCACCTTGCCTCGATTCTTTGAACCTGATAGGTATGGTGCAAGAAATAAAAATCACCGCAGAGTCACCTATGTCGAGAATGGTTTATGTCATTGGATAATAACGAAAATATTCATGAGCCGCCGTTTTTACAAAAATGGGTGAATAGACTGCGCGCACTGACTTATCGCTCTCCGCTTTACCTCATTACACTTAAAAAACGCAAGCAGCTGGAAATAGAGCCTATTCCAAAGGCGCTCTTTAACCTGCGTGTGGGCCATGGGCGCTCTTTAAAATCCGGCAGCTTTCCTTTTGCTGGACGTATTTATAAAAGTGGTGACCAGCCTTGGACTACAGCCCAAGATGATCAAGCCTGGCAAAACTGGATTCATGGGTTTTACTGGTTGGGCGACCTGTGTGAATATGAAGATGCTGAGGCAATTCTCAAAGCCCGTGCATATGTAAAAAACTGGCTTGACCTACATGGGGTCTGGTCGCCTTTGGCCTGGCGCGCTGATGTGATTGGGGATCGTTTGGTCTCATGGATGTATAATGCGCCCAAACTGGTGGCGAATGCGGATAAGGATTTTATTGAGTCCTTTTACACCAGCTTGTCGTTGCAAGGTTCCCACTTATCGCGCTCCTATTTTAATGATTTAAGCGGCTATAACCTTTTAAAAGCCTTGCGCGGGCAACTGTATGTTTGCCTTTTTATCAAAGATCGTCAAAAACGCTTTAATAAGACCTTAGCCCGCCTTGGCGGTGAGTTTGATAAACAGATTTTGGCTGATGGCGGTCATATTTCGCGCTGTCCCATCACCTTATTCCACACCATGCGTATGGCGTTGGAACTGGTTGATGTGTTTGAAGAAATGCAAATTGAATGTCCCAAGGCCATTCGCCTATGCATTGACCGTATGGCCCCAATGATCAGAACCCTGCGCCATAGTGATGGGGCGCTTGCCCTTTTCCATGGCGGGCAAGAAGGTAATGCGCAGGACATTGAAGAACTTCTTGATCGCACAGGCAATCAAGGTACTCCCTTAAGCGATGCGCGCCATAGCGGCTTTCAACGTGTCGAGGCGGGACGCAGCGTTTTGTTAATGGATGTGGCGGCCCCACCAGATATCAATAGCCATTCTTTTGGTCATGCAGCGCCGCTAAGCCTTGAAATCAGTCATGGGGAAGAACGACTGCTGGTCAATTGTGGTTCTGTCTTAGGGGGTGATCCGAGCTGGCAAGAAGCGTTAGCCGCCACAGCAGCGCATAATACACTAACCGTTGATGATAAAAACTGCCTGTCCTTGCTCCATGGTGGCGGGATCAAGCCGCAACATGTCAATGTGACCTATCAGCGTTATGAAGATAACGGGCAGATCTTGATCGACACCAGCCATGATGCTTATAAAAACACCATGGGGCTGATCCATGGACGCAGTGTCTATATCAATAAAACCGGGGATGACATTCGGGTTGAAGATAAGCTCACTGGCATGGGGGGAAGCTCATACGCCATTAGCTTACATCTACACCCTGATATCCATGCCTCTCTTGTGCAAGATGGGCAAGCGGCTCTTTTAAAAATGCAAAATGGTATCGGTTGGCATTTGCGCGTACAAGGCGGCAAGCTTGATATGCGCGAAAGCATCTATGTGGGCCAACCCGGCGAAATGCGCCATACCGATCAAATCATCATCCAAGGCCCGTTGCGTGGCGAAGGGGCTTTGATCAAGTGGCGCCTGAGCCGTGTGGGTGGCTAAGCCCTTACGTATTTCTTTAATCCAGCTTATTGTGGGCCAGTTCAGGCACCATGACTTGAATTTTATCTAACGCACACTGTGTTTCTTTTTGCAGGGATAGGTTTTCAAGCTCTTTGAGGTCGGCTTGTAAACGCTCACAATCACGCACCCGTGGTGTGGCAATCATAACCCCTGTCAGCTCAGATGGTGTTGGTGGTTCGTCCCCATGGAAGATTTCTTCAAAGAGTTTTTCACCCGGGCGCAAGCCTGTAAATTGAATATCGATGTCTTTATAAGGCTCAAAACCAGAAAGCCGGATCATCTGTTCAGCAAGATGTAGGATTTTAACGGGCTCACCCATATCCAGAACACAGATTTTACCATCAAGGGCGTGATCTTTCTGGGTGAGAACAGCGGCTTGGAGGACCAGTTCAACGGCTTCGCGCACAGTCATGAAATAACGGGTCATGTCTTCATGGGTCACCGTTAAAGGGCCGCCTTGGCTCATTTGTTTTTGAAATAAAGGCACAACTGAACCTGTTGAGCCTAAAACATTACCAAAGCGCACCGTGGTGAAACGACACGGCAGTTGTTGTAAATCCAATGCTTGGGCATAGCTTTCGGCTATACGTTTGGTCGCACCCATAATATTGGTGGGGTTAACTGCTTTATCGGTAGAAATCTGCACCATGGACTGAACATTATGGGCCACACAGGCATCTGCTACATTACGTGTGCCAATGGCGTTGGTGAGGATACCTTCAAGGGGGTTTTCTTCAACCAAAGGCACATGTTTAAGGGCCGCAGCATGAAAGACCAGCTCAGGCTGAGTGGTCTCGAAAATGTGATTAAGGCGACTGGCCTCACGGATGTTACAGATCAGTGCTTGGCGTTTGAGTTCTGGATAGCTTCGCGAAACTTCCATATCAATGGAGTAAAGCGCATATTCTGAAGCTTCAAGCAGCAGAATTTCACTGGGACCAAAACTTGAGATCTGGCGCACAAGCTCACTCCCGATGGAGCCGCCTGCACCCGTAATCAAGACGCGTTTGCCTTTAACAAGGGATTGGGGCAGAGATTTATCGAGTGCCTTTTGCGGACGCCCAAGCAAATCTTCTACATCGATGGGACGGACCTCGATTTTTTCTTCAGCGCCAGATTTTAAATCGGTCAGTTTTGGCAGGCGCGATAGGGGAATTCCATATTTTTCAGAAAGGTCATAAAGTTCTCGTACCTTTTCACCCGGCCAGTCTTCTTTAGTAAGGATCAGACGTTGGGGTTTTTTATGGACTTTGGCCAGTTTCTCAAGAACATCGGACAAATTATCAACCATTCCAAGAACAGAGACACCATGAATATCTAGACCAAGACGTGATTTTTTCTCAGCAACGAGGCCAACTGGTTTGTATGGGATAGAAGGATTTCGCTCAATCGCTCTTAGGAAGAGTTCTGCACCATCTCCTGCACCAATGAGTAAGGAAGGAATGGATTTTGAGGTCGTGGAGGCATCTGCGACATTAAAACGCTTGTCTTTAAGGAGGCGATATATAAAGCGTGGCCCTCCCAAAAGGGCCATAAGGACAAACCAGTTAATGAGTGGGGCTGAGCGGGGGTAATCTTCTAGACGGGTCGCAAAAAACATTAAAAGGGCAAAGACCATAATCAACAGGCTGGTTGATTTGGTGATAGCAACAAGATCACGAATAGAGGCGTAACGCCAAATCCCTTTATAAAGGCCCATTACGTAGAATGTAATGGCTGCCAATATAGCGATTAAAGGAGTGCCGATTTTTATCATGGTCATTTGTGATGTGAAATCACTACCAAGACGTAAGTATAGGGCAATATTAAACGACAAAGCTGCCATGATGAGATCATGACTAAAAGCGATTAAGCCTCGATTTGAAATTTTGCCAAAGGATACAGACATATGCGCCCTATTTTCTAACGGGATTCACATTAAGGGAGTAACGCGTTTTGGGCGATACTTCAACTATTTGCTTGAGATTTATACCATTTAACTGTCTGTGAAAAAGCTTCTTTCACATTCAATGGGGCTTTCCAGTGAAGCTCCGTGATCACAGGGCCTAGGTCAATTTGCAATGAGGATGTTAATCGTTGGATCATGGCTTGCTTGCCAAGGAGTTTTCCAAGAGCTTTGAGTACTATTTTGGGGAAAGGTAGAATAAGGGTTTTTTTCCCGGCTTCTTGGCCCATCAATTGATACATCTCTTTAACAGAAATGTCTTTTGGGTCACGAATAAGGTAGGTATTACCTGCAACTTTGGGATGAGAGGCACAAAGAATAATAAAATCACATAGGTTTTGAACGTGAATAAGACTTCTTTTGTTATCAAGGCAGCCAAAAGGAACAGGTAGCCCTTTTGAAGAGAGCTTTAATAAACTGCGAAAATTTGCTTTAACGCCTTCTCCATAAACCAAAGGAGGGCGGATGATAGAAACTTCAAGGGAACTTGTGCTCTCAAGTTCTCGTAACATATTTTCGGCTTCCATTTTTGAAACCCCATAAGGATCTTGAGGGTTTGGGGTGTCTGTATTGGTAAAAGGTTTATCGTTAGCTGTTTCTTCTCCATTTACCTTGATGCTGCTTAAAAAGACAAAGCGCTTTACACCTTGCTGAATCGCTGCTTGTGCAAGTTGGCGCGTTCCTGCAACGTTGGTTTTGCGAAATTCATTAAGCGGATCATCACAAGTATCATTCATTATATGGACGCGTGCTGCCAGATGGATGATGCAATCCACATCTTCTAGCTTCTTGTCCCAATTGGTATGGGCATCAATTGAGGGAATTTTGATCCAGTTAACATCAAGGTCTGATTTTTCGCTTCGATAAGGGGCAATAACGTTATGCCCGGCCTTTATGAGGAGCTTGCATAAACAATGACCAACAAATCCGGTTGCACCCGTAACAAGGATTTTACTCATAATGATGTTTTATACCTTTTATCAAAGCTGAAAAGAACAAGACCAACAGCGAGCATTGCGATGAGAAGCCCTAATAAAAGAGAGACTTTTAAACTGACCCATATGGTGAAAATCAAAACAAGATTAGTCAGTAAAATTCGTTTTGAAATAACATTATGAGCGAGACCTGCTTTATTTGCCCGTTGATAGTAATGATCCCTGTGAGCCTGCCAGACCTTTTCTTTTCTAAAAGCTCTTTTGATCAGTGTAATCGTTGCATCTGAGAGATAGTAAAGTGGAGGAAGTACTGCCAGAAGAAGATAGCCTTCACCGCCAATTAAAATAAGCAGCCAGCCGAGAATAAATCCAATGGGAACACTACCCACATCCCCCATGAAAACCTGTGCGGGGTGCCAGTTCCATCTAAGAAAACCAATAGCTGCGGCAAAGAGGATAAGGCCAGTTTGAATAAACTCGTTGGGTAGAGAGACGAGAAGGGCAATTAAGATTATGCCAAGAGCAATGGAGGAAATCTCGATGCCCGAAATACCATCAATCCCATCCATAAAATTAAATAGGTTAATGAACCAGACCCAGCCTAATGTCAGAATAATTTTTTCACCCCATAAGGGGAGAAAGTTCCCCAAATAACCTTGTTCTGTCGCAGGCAGTAAATAAATACAAAGCGAAACACAGGCAAACTGAGTGAGAAAACGCACGCTTGGGCTGAGGTTGTGGAGATCGTCAAACCATGAAAGCAGGGCAAGTGCGCTGGCACAGAATAAGACAGGATAGACCAGCGCTAAGGAGCTGTCTGAGAGGAAATTGACTAAGAATAAGCTTGGGACAATGGCAATAAGAAGTCCTAGCCCACCGCCTCTTGGAACGGGGATGCTATGTGAGCTTCTTTCATTTGGATGATCAAGAATAGCTTTTTTCTTTAAATATCCAAGGACAAGCTGTGTAGCGAGTAAGCTCACAATACAGACGGAGATAAATAAGGAAATATTATAGAAAATTGTCAAGATCATACACCGTTTAAATCATCACGCTATGTGGATAGTGATATCCAGACAAGAAGTCAATTTTTGAGGATGTTTTTAATCAGTAGAGCTGTTTTTTCAAGAATTGCCTGATCATTTAATTCTGCGTCAATATCACGTCGTGCGGCTTGACCAAACTTTTGGCATAGTTCGGGGTTTTCCATCAGTTTTTCAATCGCATTGGCAAGATCAATGGGGTTTTTAAGGCCAACGAGATAGCCGTTTTCATTATGTTTCACAATTTCACGACAACCGGGAACGTCTGTTGCAATCATCGGTATGCCACATGCAGCTGCTTCAAGCAGGCTTTTGGGTAAGCCTTCGCGCCAAGACGGTAAAAGAGCTATTGTAGATTTTTGATAAATCTCAGTGATGTTGCTTTGAGCGCCCCAAAACTCAACAATGCCTTCTTTTTTCCAGTTATTAAGGTGTTCTTGCGTGGCACTTTGCGGGTTGCCGGGGTCAATATCACCAACAAGGACGATTTTATAATCTCTGCCTTTGTCTTTTAATAAACGGGCGGCTTTAACAATTTCATCAACTCCTTTTGCCCATAATAAGCGTCCGACAAATGTAGCAACGGGACGCTTTGGGAACTGTGGGGCTGGATGAAATTTCTCGGCATCAACGCCAGAGCCTTTAATAAGGTGTAATGTTTTCCCCACTTTAAAACCCAGTGCGGCCATGATTTTTTGATCATCTTGATTTTGAACGATGATGTGGGTGTTGGAGGAAAGTGAGAAAAGTCTGAAGAAGGTTTTGATAATATTTCTAATGACACGGACTTTGGAAGATTGGGAAATGAAGAGAAACCCAAACCCGGTAATCATATTAAGAATTTTTGTTGATTTACAAAACCAGCTGGCAAATGTCCCCAAAAAGGAGGTCAGTAAAGCCACATGGATAATCAGGTCGGCTTGTTCTTTTTGATAAATATTTCTTAAAGAAAGAACTGTTTTAAGGGCTTTTAGAGGCGTGAAGTTTTCGCGGTCCAACTCCAAAGGAATCAGTGAGAACCCTTCACCTTCAATCTTTTTACGATCATGTGTGATTTTACAAATAACACGGACATCAAAGCCATTACTCTTTAATTTTTGCGCAAGAGGCAGGCGGTGGGAGAGGAAATACCAGTCTTCAGAAACGACGATGAGCGCTTTGGGCTGGGTCATGTCAGCTCCTTTTCGGACGACTGATCATCAAAATATAAGGCTAAACAGAAGAAGAAGCTCACATAATAGCTGGTTTGCCACCAAGCGCTCCAATAGGAGAAATTGAAAAGTCCTGAGCCCCAATAAGCCGCATTAATCGCTATTGCGCACATGAGTGCGAGATGGCCTGTGCGTACATATCTGGAAGTTAAGAAAACAAACATTGAAACAATGGCAATAATAAAGGGGATACTACCTACAAGGCCAGTATCAAGTGCGATTTCAATAATCCAGTTGTGCGTATGGCTGGGCAGGATTGGAACAGACTGGGCTGTTGGGTCTGTAAAGCTAACCCCTTTTGTTTGCAGGTATTGTGAAACGCTTTGAGAGCTGCCTTCAAGGTAATTTGAGGCGTTGATACCATAGCCAAATAAGGGAGATAGTTGGATGTTTTCCCATGAGAATTGCCAGATTAATTGTCTGTGCAAATCAATAAGCCAGACAGGAAGATAGCCGAGTTTTTCACCAGCTTGGCTTAGAGTGTAGATATGCTCTTTTAACCAGATTAAAGCGGCAGAAAAGCTAATGCCAAACAGACAGAGAGAAGACAGTATAATTTTTTTATTTTGTAATCTGATGAGATAAACCAACCCACATGTTGCTGTCATAATCAGAAAACCTGACAATGTGGATTTTGCGAGCGAAAACAAGATAAGCACGCCAAAAAAGAGGAACGTACCAATACTATAAACGGGGTTGAGACGCATGTTTTTATGCAGGTATAACAGTGCGATAGGCAGGCTTAACAAGGAAACAGTGAGCAAGGGTTTTAATGTTAAATTAAAGTCACGGCTTGTTTCTTTCCCTATAAGTAAAAGAAGGAAATGGTTATTAAAATACAGCCCGAGTACAGAGTAGATTAGGCAGATAAAAAGGCTAACGGTTAATACCCGATGAATTAAAGCTATTTTTGATATTAAGAGATAGCATAAAAAAGCGATGGAAACCGGTAAAGAGGCCAATCTTAACCATGTGGAAAAAGAGGTATCCGGTTTTAAAGATGTGAAAATACTCGCACCCAGCCCCATTAAGATGATGCCTAGGAATATCCAAAGCTGGGTTGGAATGGCTTGTTTGAAATCTCTAATTTTATATGTGGGGCTTGCGATTAGAGCGCAGATTAGACTAAGGCCGAGTGTAATCGCGATTGTAGAGCGGCTGATATATAAAGAGGAAAGGGATATTCCAAATAAAAACGCACTTATGGTCATCAGCCAAGATGCGAACTGTTTATTCTGAATATCCATTGCTTGAAATTATAAACGCCACAGGCTGATTTGATCAGGAACGTTCGTGCGATCTAATGCAGCTTTGATATCAATCACGCTACCTTCAGCATCTTTTAAGTTTTCTTGAATGAGGGACCAGCCTTCGTTGATGTATTCACGATGATTAACAGCTAAAATTACCACGTCAGCAGGTTTTAGTTCTGCTTGTGGGGTCAATGTTACGCCATATTCATGCATGGCCTCATCAGCATCGGCCCAAGGATCAGAAATTTGGGTTTTGATGCCCATATCTTCAAGTTCGGTGATGATATCAACGACTTTTGAGTTACGTAAGTCTGGTACGTTTTCTTTAAAGGTCAGGCCCAAAATGGTGACGACAGGTTCATCCTTGCGCCCGCGCTTCATTAGCATTTTAATTGCTTGCATGGCCACATGATAACCCATGCGGTCATTGACGCGGCGCCCTGCTAGAATAACTTGCGGATGATGGCCTAATTGTTCGGCCTTATGGGTGAGGTAGTAGGGGTCCACACCAATACAGTGACCACCCACCAAACCCGGTGTAAACTTAAGGAAATTCCATTTTGTGCCCGCAGCTTCCAAAACATCATGGGTATCAATACCCACACGCTCAAAAATCTGTGAAAGTTCATTTACAAAAGCGATATTGAGGTCGCGTTGTGTATTTTCAATTACTTTTGCTGCTTCCGCCGTTTTAATGTTGGCTGCGCGATAAACACCAGCGGTGACAACAGCTTCATAAACTTGGGCAACGGTTTCCAGTGTTTTTTCGTCCTGACCAGAAACTACCTTTAAAATGGTTTCAAAACGGTGTTCTTTATCGCCCGGGTTAATGCGCTCAGGTGAATAGCCTACCGCAAAGTCACCCTTATTGGACAGGCCTGAAATTTCTTCTAGAACAGGCACGCATTCTTCTTCTGTAGCACCGGGATAAACCGTGGATTCATAAACCACGATATCGCCTTTTTTCAAAACCGAACCCACTGTGCGCGATGCGGCAATTACAGCACCTAAATCTGGGCGATGTGCATCATCAATTGGGGTTGGAACCGTTACGATAAAGAAATCAGCACGGCGTAATTCTTCTAAATCACATGTGTAGCTTAGGCTATCGTGGAGCACATCGCCTTCTTCGACTTCTTCGGTGCGATCAATGCCTTTTTTAAGCTCTTCAATACGCCCCTGATCGATATCAAAGCCAATGGTTTCATAACCTGCGCGCCCATAAGAAACAGCAACAGGAAGGCCAACATATCCAAGCCCGATAACAGCGATTTTACGATTCATAATCAAAGGTCCACGTTATAAAAGTCTACGTACCAATCAACGAATTTGCCAACACCTTCTTCAATGGAAGTGTTTGGTGAATAGCCGGTGATTTTATTAAGCTCAGATGTATCAGCCCATGTGGCAGGCACATCACCGTCCTGCATAGGGAGCATATTCTTTTCAGCCTTACGGCCCAGTTTTTCTTCCAGCACTTCAATATAGCGCATGAGTTTTTCACAGCGTGAATTGCCGATATTAACAATGCGATAAGGCCCGATGCCGCTTGAACAAGGATCAGGGTTTTTGGCATCCCATGCATCATCTTTTTTCGGTGGCACACCAAGTAAGCGGAAAATTCCCTCAACGATATCTTCAACATAGGTGAAATCGCGTTCCATCTGACCGTTGTTAAAGACATTAATCGGTTTGCCTTCCATAATGGCTTTGGTAAAGAGGAAAAGCGCCATGTCCGGGCGACCCCAGGGGCCATAGACGGTGAAAAAACGCATGCCAGTAGCTGGAATGTCAAACAGATGAGCATAGTTATGGGCCATTAGCTCATTGGCTTTTTTAGTTGCCGCATAAAGCGTCATGGGATGCTCAGTGCTGTTATGTTCGCTAAACGGCATATTTTGATTACCGCCATAAACAGAACTGGTTGAAGCAAAGACCAGATGCTTAACCGGATGATGGCGACACGCCTCAAGAATGCTCAAAAACCCGTCAATATTGGAGTGGGTATAGGCCGCTGGATTTTCCAAAGAATAGCGCACACCCGCTTGGGCGGCTAAATTCACACAATGGGTCGGCTTATGGGTGGCAAAGACTTGCATGATGGCATCTGCATTAGCAAGGTCTTCACGAATTTCTGTAAAGGCTGCATGTTTGTTTAAACGCGCAAGGCGAGCCTCTTTTAAAGAAACATCATAATAGTCAGAGACACAGTCAATTCCCACGACCTCATGCCCGTTGGCAATCAGTTTTTCAGCCAAGTGATATCCAACGAATCCAGCTGTACCTGTAACGAGAACTTTCATGATTTTTCATTTCCTTTAAAAGGGCTGATTTTGCGCGGCATCATAGCTTTATGAAAGCCTTGGGTAAACAGGAGATTTATACTTCTAAGTCAATAAATCGCTATTGAGTTCTTCTTCAATTTCATCTTTGAGCTCTTGTGCTTTGATGATGTTTTTATCAATCACATGTACGAGCTTGGGCTTACCTGTTTCTAGATAATAGGTCCGGGCATTTTCAAAACAAAGTAACGCATGGTCCAGCCAAGCTGCTGTGGAAGGATCACGTTTGGCTAAAGCAAACAGGGTTGCGCCAAGGTTATTTTGTGTATTGGCCCATTGGGCGGGATATTTATCTTGATCATAAACCTGTAAAATTGCCTGAAAGGCCACGCCCGCCTGTTCTAAAGATTGCGCCCCTTTAACCAATTGCCCATGGAGCATCATGGTTTTTGCCATTTTTGCCATGGTATCGGCCCAATTGAGCGGATAGTTAGCTTGATTATAGACCGTGAGTGATTTTTTATAATAACGTGCGGCTTTTTGCAGATATTCCGGCTCGCTTTGTTTGCGCCCGATTTTTGCACAAGTTGTCGCCATGCGCAGTTGAACAGCGGCCCACTCTAAAGGGTGGGTTCTAACTTCAAGCACCTGACAAACTGATTCAAACAATTTGATGGCTTTTTCAATATGTTCAATGGCATGGTCATCATCGCCATGGGTTGCCATTTCTTCATAAAGCCAGCCATGGTGATTGGTAACCATAGCCCAATCAAGCGGGGTTTTATTTTTATCAACCAGCTCAGACCATGTGTTAAAGGCTTTAATGGCGGGGTCAAACCAGCCTAATTCTTCGCTTCGCCTTGCAATATTGGCAAGCACAACCGCGCACATGCCCATGGTGGAAATTTTGGCAGGCAGGGGAGTTTTGCGATTGCTTAAACCAGCTGGAAGTTTGGTTAAAGGGTCAACTGCACCTAATAAATATTCAGCAATTTTTAGGGCGTGAGAGGTATGGCTTGGTGTGCAGGCAGCGAAAATAGCGGCATAAAGTACATCTAGCGTGCCTTTTTCCGGTGCAAAAGGCACCAGTATATTTTCAGCAATCCCGGGCACACCAAGAGCGGCTTCACCTTCTTTGGCAGATAGAAAATGCCAACGCACGGCTTGGTCTTCTAATTCAACTTTCCCCCAAAGCAGCAGATCGCATTTTTCTTCTTCAAGGGTTTTGCGCCCCTCTTCAATGACAGTTTCAAACTGCTCACTTAAGCTGCCTTTTAGGCTGCGCTGGAAGGTTTTATTGATCAGGCGGATGGAAAGGCCGGGTTTTTCATTAAGCGGGTTAATGATGCTTTGTAATAAGGCGGCCTTGGCTTCATCGCTGGCAAAATTGCCGGCAGGCTCAGAGATTAACACATTTACATCACTGAGATTTTGCATGATTTGCGCCGGGTTTTGCGCCATGGCACCCGCGGCTTCTTCACGCATCATAAACCAGTCCATAAAACGGTTAAAAATCGATAACATCTACGTCCTAAGTACCCTTATCCCAACATTAAGGATAGGGATAACCTAAAGCCTGTTAAGATGGAATTAAAATCAGCGGCACCATTGCGTTCGTTTTTGCCCAAGGTATGGCCTGGCGAGCCCGTTTTGGAGGAGAAGCTCAGCTAAATTCTCACCTTTTGCAGTTTCAACCTCAGCTAAAATACGCCCGCCATATTTTCCAAGCTGGATATTTTTTAAGATAACTGTGGGGTTTTCCAATCGCTGTGCAAGATAGTGATGGGCGCGCTGTGCCAGTTTCTTTTCTTTAGCACAACGCCCGCGCAGTTCAGGCGCATCAATTTTTGCAAGGCGCACACGGGTTTGTAGGCTTTGCCCAATCCAGATTTGGGCGCGCACATCTATGGTGTCGCCATCAATAATGCGCAAGACTTCTGCATGTACAGGACCTTTGAGCATTTCATTGGCAAAGATGGGCTTCATGGGCATGGTGCAGCATATAAAAAAACATATCAGAGAATATCTGATCGGCATCTTCAACCTCTACAACTTAAGAGAGGTTTAGTATACTTTAGGGTGCATATATTAATCTACGCACCAATAGGTGTATTTATAATCAGCTTGGATCAAAAATCCACGCAACGCCCGCCTTTTTCCCAATCACCAAAGCGGGTGGGGTCTGTGCCATCTTTGCGTCCACCCACTTCTTTGTCTTCTTCTTCTTTTTGCTCAGCCATGGTGTCAAATTTACGTGCAGGCTGTGGGGCAATGGGGCGTCCGGCTTCGTTGCGCACCACATCTGTGCTGGTAAATTTTGGCTTATTTTCAGTTTCACTGGACATGATCGGCCTCAAAGGGGTTGCGCAAGAGATAGGTTTATCCCTAAATAATCTGTGAACAACAGTTTTGCAATGGATTTCACGCTTATGAGTTACGCACGCACTGCTTTACTTCTTGCCGGGATGACCGGGCTTTTCCTTGTGATTGGATTTATGCTGGGCGGTGAGTCCGGTATGATGATCGCTCTTGTTATTGCATTAGGCATGAATGCTTTTTCTTATTGGAATTCCGATAAGATGATCCTGCGCATGCATGGTGCGCGTGAAGTTGATGGGCAAAGCGCGCCTGTTTATTATCAAATGGTGGCAGAGCTTGCCCGACGTGCTGAGTTGCCCATGCCCAAAGTTTATATCATGGAAAATGCCCAGCCCAATGCCTTTGCCACCGGGCGTAATCCTGAAAATGCAGCTGTGGCGGCCACAACGGGCCTGTTAAATATGTTAAGCGAGGAAGAACTTGCGGGTGTGATGGCCCATGAGCTTGCCCATGTGAAAAATCGCGATACCTTGATTATGACGATTACGGCAACCATTGCAGGGGCTATTTCCATGTTG
This sequence comes from Candidatus Terasakiella magnetica, assembly GCF_900093605.1. Lineage (NCBI taxonomy): Bacteria > Pseudomonadati > Pseudomonadota > Alphaproteobacteria > Rhodospirillales > Terasakiellaceae > Terasakiella > Terasakiella magnetica. The sequence goes on along the minus strand of NZ_FLYE01000012.1, from coordinate 45,496 downwards.
GCAAATTTCGCCTTTTTCTTTGGCGGGTCTAATGATGAGGAAAATAACAATCCTTTGGGCATGTTTGGCACCATCTTGATTATGATCTTTGCGCCCATGGCGGCCATGCTTGTGCAAATGCTGATTTCCAGAACCCGTGAATATGAAGCTGACCGCATTGGTGCAGAGATTTGTGGGCAGCCCCTGTGGCTTGCCAGTGCCTTGAATAAGCTCGATAAAGGCGCCTCGCTCATTGATAATCACGCAGCAGAAAATAATCCGGCAAGCGCGCATTTATTTATCGTCAATCCGCTTCATATGCGCAAAACCGATAGTCTCTTTTCCACCCATCCTAATATGGATAACCGTATTGATGAGCTGAAAAAAATGGCAAATTCTCAGCCCGTGAAGCGATCGAGTCGTTCTAAAATCCCTGAAACTAATGGCAAGACAAAAGGGCCTTGGGGCTAGCCCTTTTTTCCTTTCTCGTTTATAAGGCGGGGATCTTGTTTCTCCCTTTTGAAAGTGTGCGCCCATGCCCCGTCGTATTGCCTATGATGTCCTTTGTCAGGTTCTTGGGAAAAAACGCCCGTTAGATGAAGCTTTTAACAGCCATCCTCATTTGGAAAAGCTCTCACCCAAAGCAAAGGCCTTTTCACGCGCGCTGGTGACCGCCACGATCCGCAATAAAGGGTTTATTGATCATCTGATTGATGGGTGTCTGGATAAAAGACCAAAAGGCCATGCGCGCAATATCCTCAACATCATGCGCTTGGGTGTGGCACAGCTCTATTTTATGCATGTTCCGGCCCACGCCGCGGTTAATGAATCGTTGCATCTGACCAATTATGCCAAGCTGGTGCAGTATAAAAAGCTGACAAATGCGGTGTTGCGCCGTATTGATCGCGAGAAAGAAGAATATCCAGCGGAAGTGATTGCACGCAAAAACATGCCTGACTGGCTTTATGAAAGTTGGGAAAATGCCTATGGGGCAGAGGTGGCGATAGAAATCGCCAAAGCCCACCTAACAGAAGCAGCCCTTGATATTACGCCAAAATATGCAGATGAGGCAGAGATTTGGGCCAAACGTTTAAACGGTGAAATCTTAGATAACGGCAGTGTGCGCCTTAGCACAGGTGGGCGTATTGAAGAATTGGACGGCTATAGCAATGGCTCATGGTGGGTGCAGGATGCGGCTGCCACACAAGCTGTTAAAATGCTCGGGAATGTGACGGGTAAAACCGTGCTTGACCTATGTGCTGCACCGGGGGGTAAAACCATGCAATTGGCCGCCGCTGGGGCGGACGTGATTGCGGTTGATAAAAATAAAAACCGCTTAAAACGCCTTGAAGAAAATATGGAACGCACCCGGGTCACAGCTGAAGTTGTAGAAGCTGACTTGATGGAGTGGGAACCCGCTGATTTTGTTGATGCGATTTTGCTTGATGCGCCATGTACGGCCACAGGTACCTTGCGCCGCCACCCAGATGGGCTTTGGACCAAAAAGTCAGAAGACATCCGCGCCATGGCCGATATCCAAGGCACCCTTTGGCACCGCGCGTCCCATTGGGTGAAACCGGGTGGAAAAATCGTTTATTGCACCTGTTCGCTACAGCCAGAAGAAGGCGAGCTTATGCTCAAAGCCTTCCTTAAAGGCCATAAGAATTTTGAACAGGAAGGCGAGGTTTATCGCTCGCTTCCTTCACAAGGTAAAGACGGTTTCTTTGCAGCTGTGGTTAAGAAGGTCGATTAATTTTAATTGGGGCTGGAATGGTTTTGTCGGTGAGTAAGCGTTGATAGAGCTGGTCATATTGATCAACGCAATGCTCAAGGGTAAAGTCCTTTTCAATGACACTGCGTGCATAAGCCCCCATCTCTTTTAACCTTTGTGGGTCATGGGAGATTTTAACAAGAGCTTTGCCAAGCTTTTCAGGGTTGTGGGCAGGGACAATAAAGCCGCTTTTGCCTTCTTCCACCACATCACCATTGCCACCAACATCTGTCACCACCATCGCCAGAGCGCTTGCCATGGCTTCTAAAATGGCATTGGAAAAGCCTTCTTCGTGAGAGCATAAAAGCCCAACATCACTGGCTTGGAGCAGGTCTGGGATATCTTGGCGCTGGCCTAAAAAATGAATTTTCTCATTAAGCCCAAGCTCGGTGCTGCGCATCTTTAGCTTAGATAAATAACCGCTGTCATATCCTGCGCATACTAAATGCCAATCCTCAGGTAGTTGGTCATCTACAAGGCCTAAGGCATTGATTAAATCCATATGGCCTTTATAGGGAATGAGGTTGGCAACAAGGATGAAAACAAGCGCGTTTTCATTGAGTTTGAGTTCATCGCGAAGCGTCGTCTTACTTGGCGTATGTTGATAAAGCCCGGTTTCAATGCCGTTATAAATCAAGCCTAATTTTGCCGGATGAACCTGTTCATCATCTTTTAAATTAGAGATAACCGCACGCGAATTTCCAAGAATAACATCCATTTTTTTATGGAGCCAATGTTCAAGCTTGGCAAGCTTGGGGTGTTTTTCTTGATAAAGGTTGAGGCTACGTCGGCTCATCAGCTTTATTTTACTGCCTGCTAAAATAGCAAGCGGGGCCCCAACCAAATAGGCAGCAGGCAGGAAAAAATGTACGATGCTGGGGCGCGAAAAAAGCAGATGTAGAAAAATCCGCAAGGTTTGCAGCAGGATTTGCACCAAACGAAACACTTTGCGCAAAGGCCCAGAAGCAGTAAGGCTCGGCGGATGAACAACTGTGGCACCAGTTTGTGCAAAAGCCTCTGCCAGTTTCCCTGCATTGGCGAGGGAAAAGATAGTCACATTCCAGCCTTTGGGGATTAATCCTGTGCAGATGCGTAGTAGATGCATTTCGGCACCACCGATATCAGTGGTGCCGATAACATAGGTAATCGTTTTTGATTGGGCCATTAAATGGGTGCAGCTTAAAACTTAACTGCTGTACCGTTGGCAGAAACCATCAGCATGGTTTTCTGGTCGCCACCGATGACTTCATAATCAAGGTCAACTGCAACAACGGCATCTGCGCCAAGTTCTTGGGCTTCGGCCTTCATGTCTTCAAGGGCGGCTTCTTTGGCTTTGCGAAATTCTTTTTCATAGGCACCTGAGCGCCCACCCACAACATCGCGGATGCCGGCAAAGAAATCTTTAAACAGGTTGGCCCCTAAAATGGCTTCACCAGAAACAATACCGCAGTATTCAGTGACTGTTTTACCTTCGACATTGTCTGTAGTTGTGACGATCATGCTGTGCTCTCCTGTTTATAAAATCATTTATTGAAAAGATATCATGTCGAACAAGAGATGGAAGCTTAAAGATTGCGATTGTTGTATATTTTTTTTTATTGAATTCCAATTTCTGATAGGAGAGTATCAGGTGCTTCATCAGGTTTCCCAAAATGAGTTTTAAATTAAAGTAGAGATTGAAGAATATGCCCCTAACGAATCACATTAATAAAAAAGAAGTTATCCTGGGTATCGGTGGATATACTTGTGATTCTGGTGCGTGTTTGATGATTGATGGAGAAATAATCTCAGCTGTGGAAGAAGAACGTTTTACGAGGGTAAAACATCAGGGTGGGTGGCCTACGTTTTCAATTGCTTCAGTATTGAAAGAGGCAGGTATTTCAAAGCATGATATTGATCATGTATCATTTTGTTATGATCCTAAATTACGGCTAAAAAATCGTTTGCCGGATTATCTGAGCAATATGTTTTCAGCACCTAAAGCCTCCTTGGCAATGATTAAGCATGAATTAATGTTTGTTGCCCGTTTCAAGCGGCAACTGATGAAATTTCAAAAGGAGACAGGCTGTCAAGTCCATTACCTGCGTCACCATTTAGTGCATGCTGCATCATCCTTTTTTGGTAGTCCGTTTGAGAAAGCAGCTTTTTATACAATTGATATGCGCGGTGAGTGGGATACAAACCTTTGGGGCATGGGAACGGATAATAAAATGAAGGTCCTTGGCTCAACGTCTTGGCCTCACTCTCTTGGCATGTTTTATGCAGGTATTACGCAACATTTGGGTTTTGGAAATGGTGACGAGTTCAAGGTTATGGGATTGGCTTCTTATGGTAAGCCACGTTTTGTAGAGGATATGCGTAAGGTTATTTATCCTGTTGGGGATGGACATTTTGAAATTAATGAAAAACTATTCCTCCAGCATAAAACTTATGGTCGTGGGACGAGTAGTTATTTCTCAAAAGGTTTTTTTGACCTCTTTGGGCCTGCACGTAAGAAAGAAGAAACGGTGACACAGGAACATATGGATTTGGCTGCATCGGCACAATTGGCTATGGAAGAATGTGTCTATCATCAACTGGATTATATACAACCCAGGGTAGACGTAGAGAGCCTTTGTATTTCTGGTGGTGTTGGGTTGAATGGTGTGTTGAACAATGGTATTTATGAAAATACACCTTTTAAGCATTTGTATATTCCATCAGTTTCTGGCGATAATGGTTTGTCTTTAGGGGGGTGTCTTTATGTTCGTCATCAAATTTTGGGACATAAACGCGGAAAGCCCATTATGCGGGCTGATTATGGGACCCATTGGTCAACTGAAGATGTTCTGAAACTTGTCGAGCCTGTTAAATTACCATTTGAAATCTTGGATGATCGTGTTGGGACAGCCGCACAGCTTATTCTGGATGGAAATATTGTTGGCTGGTTTCAGGGACGGATGGAATATGGTGCACGGGCTCTAGGTCACCGTTCAATTTTGGCAAATCCAACATTGTCTACAATGAAAGCGGAGATTAATAAATGTGTAAAATTCAGAGAGGAATTTAGACCCTTTGCTCCAGCGGTAATTGAAGAACAAGCTGATAAATATTTTCATATTCATGATCCGCTTCCCTTCATGACAACAGTTTGTAGAGTAAAGGATAAAGGGCGAGAAAAACTGCCTGCGACGACACATATTGATAATACGTCCCGAGTACAGACTGTTAATCGTGACTGTCATCCACTTTATTGGGATCTTATTAATAAGTTTGGCGAAAAATCTGGGGTTCCTGTTGTCCTTAATACATCTTTCAATGTGATGGGAGAACCCGTTGTTGAGAATCCTGCACAAGCAATAAAGTGTTTCCTATCAAGCGGTATGGACGCATTGGTTATTGAGAATGTTTTGTTGCAGAAAAAATGGTAATGAAAATTAAAAATATGTTGAAGTTCCTTCTTCCAAAAACAACGAAGAGGAAATTGATTTATATATATAATTTTATAGTAAATGGTTATCGTCGAATATTGCATAGAATAAAGCATGGGACTCCCGCACAAGTTTGGACTTTAGGTATTCGTCGCCATGGTGAAAAAAAGTATAAGTTTATTAAACCACCTAAAGGGAGAATTTATGCCGATCCATTTCTGATAGAAGATGATGGAAAGCATTATGTTTTTTTTGAAGATTGTGAAACTGGAAAAATGGAGGGAATAATCTCAGTTGCTCAGGTAAATGAAGATTGTACCCTATCGGCAGTGAGAACAGTATTATCTAGAGATTACCATTTATCGTTCCCATGTGTTTTTAAGTATGACGATGATTTTTTTATGATACCTGAAACAGCTCAAAACAGAACGATTGAGCTGTATAGAGCTGTATCATTTCCCGACATATGGGAGATACATTGTATAATTAATGAAGATATACATGCGCTAGATAATGTACTTTACCATAACGATGAAGGTTTTTGGCTATTTTCAAATGTTGTTTCAAAAGGGAATGTTTCAGGTGTTGAGTTGAATATTTTTTATTCTGACAGCTTAAATGGACCTTGGTACGGGCATCCTAAAAATCCTGTTCTATGTGATATTAAGTCGGCGCGACCAGCAGGGAAAGTTTTTCGCGAGGGCGGGCGGCTTTTACGACCCGGGCAGGATTGTGAGAGATGTTATGGATATGCTGTAACTTTAAAGGAAATTACTCACCTTTCTCGTGAAGACTATAGTGAAAAAAACTACCGAACAATCTTGCCAGAAGAAGTTAGCCCTAAAGCATTCTGTACTCATACACTGAATAAAAACAGTCAATTCGAGATAGTTGATATACTAAAAAAATAAAAGGCCCCGTGATTTATCATCGAGGCTCTTTATTTAAAGTTTGACCTGTCATGAAATAAGTTGACAGATTGAGGACTTATTATGAGACATCAAGAGAATAAGCGGCTCAGACGTAGCCAGAGAGATTATCCGTTAGCCTTTAAATTGTCTGTTGTTGAACAGATAGAAAAAGGCGAAATGACATATAAGTAGGCGCAAAAGCGTTATGGCATCAAGGTTTCAGGACGGCATTAACTTGGCTGCGCAAGCATGGTAAGCTGAATTGGCTAAATCACGTAAGAGTTATACAAAGACGACCTATGGCAAACATTGGCTTCGTAAATACCGAAATTTATTGAAATAACAATTAGTTACAGAGGTTGAACAAGCTTTTGTCAGCGATATTACCTATGTGCAAATAGATCAGGGAACGCATTCCCTGTCTTTGGTGACAGATGTCTGCGCACGCAAGATTATGGGCTATGAAGTGAGTGCTGAAATGAAAGCAAGTGATGTGGTCAAAGCATTGAAAATGGCAATTTCATAACGTGCAAAAAAAGAAACGCTGCATCATTTGGACAGAGGCTTACAATATTGCTCGGCAGAATATCAGAAAGCCCTAAGCGATAATCACATTTTCCTTTCTATGGTAGATGGTTATGACTGTTATCAAAATGCTATGGCTGAAAGAATTAATGGAATATTGAAGCAGGATTTTCTGCTTCATCAGTGCAAAACATTACAGATATTAAAGGTTCTTGTTGCTCAATGAGTTCAGTTTTACAATGAGCCAGGCCGCACTTGAGCTTAGGTATGAAAACACCGGATCAAGTACATAGAAAAGCCCGCTGTATAAAACAACGGGCCTAACTAAAACCGTCAACATAATCTAGGACGGGTCATTTATTAATGAGTTTAGTGGCGGAAGTGACGCATGCCAGTAAAGACCATGGCAAGGCCACGTTCGTTTGCAGCAGCAATGACTTCTTCATCACGAATGGAACCACCTGGCTGGATCACGCAAGTCGCCCCTGCTTCAGCAGCTTCAATCAAGCCATCTGCAAAGGGGAAGAAGGCATCAGAGGCCACAACTGAGCCCTTGGCCCATGATGTGTCATCGCCCGCCGTTGTGGCAGCTTGTTCAGCGCGAAATGCTGCGATACGACAAGAGTTTACACGGCTCATTTGACCCGCACCCACACCAACAGTCATGTTGTTTTTGCAATAGATGATGGCGTTTGATTTCACGTGCTTACAAACGGTGAAGGCAAAACGGAGGTCTTTCATCTCTTCTTCAGTTGGTTGACGCTCCGTCACTACCTTGAAGTCATCAGAGAAAATCTCATTGTCTTTAGATTGAACCAGCAAGCTGCCGGACAATGTTTTAACCATAGCTGCATTATCAGCCGGATCAGCCACACCGCCTGTTTTAAGAACGCGTACGTTCTTTTTGGCTTTAAGCACTTCCAAAGCATCATCATCAAAGTCTGGTGCGATAACCACTTCAAGGAAGATTTTCGCCAGCTCTTCAGCCGTTTCTTTATTGAGCTTTTGGTTAAAGGCCACAATCCCGCCAAAGGCACTTTCTGTATCGCAAGAATAAGCGCGCAAGTAAGCGTCTTTCATATTATCGCCAATAGCCACACCGCAAGGGTTGGCGTGTTTAACGATTACACAAGCCACATCGTCTTTAAATTCAGACACCAGCTCAAACGCTGCGTCCGTATCGTTGGCATTGTTGTAAGACAGCTCTTTACCGTTTAGCTGTTCAGCCGTTGCTACACCCGGGCGGTTTTCACCCGTTGTGTAAAAGGCAGCTGATTGGTGAGAGTTTTCACCATAGCGCATGGTTTGTTTAAGCTCACCTGCAACAACTTTGCGTTTTGGATATTCAATATCCAACTGCGCGGCATACCAGTTTGAAATGGCGGCATCATAAGCGCCTGTGCGCGCATATGCCGTTGCCGACATTTTTTTGCGAAATGCTTCAGTTGTGCCGTTGTTGGCTTCCAGTTCTTCAAGAACGAGCGCGTAATCTTCAACATCAACGACTGTGCAGACACCTTGCCAGTTTTTAGCCGCTGCGCGGATCATGGCTGGGCCACCGATATCAACATTTTCAATACAAGTGTCAAAATCAGCACCGGCTGCAACGGTTGATTCAAACGGGTAAAGGTTTACAGCCAAGAGATCGATCGGCGCAATCTCATGGGCTTCCATAGCCTTAACATGCTCGTCATTATCGCGCAGGGCCAAGAGGCCACCGTGGATTTTTGGGTGTAAGGTTTTAACACGACCGTCCATAATTTCAGGAAAGCCCGTGTGAGAAGAAACTTCAATCACAGGGATGCCCGCATCAGCCAGTGCCTTGTACGTACCGCCTGTAGAAAGCAGTTCAACACCTTTGTCAGCCAAAGCTTTAGCAAAATCGACAAGTCCGGTTTTATCGGAAACAGAAAGTAATGCACGACGGATGGGAGTAGCCATGATGAGACCCGAAGCTCCTAAAATAGATGGGGTATGAAATACTGCGCGCTCTATACCAGATGATGGGGCTGTGTGCAATGCAGCACTTTAAAAAGCTTAAGGATTACTCACTCATTCAGGGCAGGTGACAGGCCATATAATTTTTGCCTCTTTGGGAAGGAATTGAAATTGGGTCTTTACTGCAATTGCGACATTTTTCTGCTCTGTAGGGAGTTGGCGAAGTTGATGGTTATCTAAACTCTTGAGTGGTGTGTTCACAAACAGGCCGATAGGGTCAAGATAATGCATTGATTTTGGCCCCAACATTGCCCCTTTGGTCTGATATTTACCATCTTGGCTCACCAAAAGGTTAAGATGAAGATGCGGATAGCCGTGTGAACCAAAATATCCTCCTATGGTCCCAGTTTTCCCAGAACGACCAATAATGTCGCCTTTTTTGACCCGTTGGCCGATTTCTAAAGGGCTAGCTCTTTGTAGGTGTTGATAACGGGCAAAAATAGTTTGTGACATGCCACTATCGTTTGGTGAAAATTTGAGCCAGATATAATTCCCCACAAGTTTTCCGGCTGAACCTTTATGGACGACTTCACCATCACTCATGGCAAGTAAATGATGCCCCTGCTGAAGAGAGATATCCATTCCGTTATGGTAACCATGGTGAGAATTGTTACGTTTTGAGCCATCATATCGAGTTTTTGACCCAAAATAAGAAGCAACTCTTGCGCAGGTGACTTCTTTAGGAAAGATGGGTTTGAGCCCGGTTTCAAAGAGGCCTCTTTCTTCGTAATACTCATAAGGGGCCTTGGCCTGCATCATCTTCTTGCCCTTTTTCTTGTGATGCATGGCATTTGTTGGGAGACACCATAGCGTGAACAGGCAACCCCATAAAAGCAGCGTGAGAAATTTCATGCTTTTTTCCTCCCTTAATACACCTTATTTGAGTGTCTCATATCTTAGTTAAAAGACAAAAGAAAACACCCCCGACCACTAAAGGCCGGGGGTGTTTCTTTGACTTAAAAACGTCTGAGCGTCGAACTGGATTAGTCCTGACGGTTTTGACGGTTTTCGATCAGTTCGTCTACAACGCCTGGATCAGCAAGTGTGGACGTATCACCCAAAGCGTCAAAATCATCTTCAGCGATTTTACGCAGGATACGACGCATGATCTTACCAGAACGTGTTTTAGGCAGGCCTGGTGACCATTGTAGCCAATCTGGAGAAGCGATTGGGCCGATTTCTTGGCGAACCCATTTAACCAGCTCTTTCTTCAGCTCGTCAGATGGTTCTTCACCAGCGTTTAGTGTGACGTAAACGTAGATACCTTGGCCTTTAAGGTCGTGCGGTGCACCCACAACAGCAGCTTCAGCCACTTTTGCGTGAGCCACAAGTGCAGACTCAACTTCAGCTGTACCCATACGGTGACCAGATACGTTGATCACGTCATCTACGCGACCTGTAATCCAGTAGTAGCCATCTTCGTCACGACGTGCGCCGTCACCAGTGAAGTACTTACCAGCATATGTAGAGAAGTAAGTTTGTTTGAAACGCTCGTGATCGCCATAACATGTACGCATCATGCCAGGCCAAGAGGTTGTCATACAGAGGTTACCGTCTGTGGCACCTTCAAGTACGTTACCGTCGTTATCAACCAATTGTGGTTCAACACCAAAGAATGGACGTGTTGCAGAACCCGGCTTCAGTGCTGTTGCACCTGGAAGAGGTGAAATCAGGATGCCGCCAGTTTCAGTCTGCCACCATGTATCCACGATTGGGCAGTTCCCTTTACCAACAACTTCGTTGTACCAGTTCCAAGCTTCAGGGTTGATTGGCTCACCAACAGAACCCAGTACGCGAAGCGTATCAAGTGAACATTTCTCAACAGGCTCTTTACCTTCACGCATCAATGAGCGAATGGCAGTTGGCGCTGTGTAGAAGATGTTGACTTTGTGCTTGTCACAAACTTCCCAGAAACGAGAAACTGTTGGATAGTTAGGAACACCTTCAAACATCAATGTTGTCGCACCGTTCGCCAGTGGACCATATACGATGTAAGAGTGACCAGTTACCCAACCCACATCGGCTGTACACCAGTAAACGTCACCTTCATGGTAATCAAAGATATACTCGTGCGTCATTGCTGCATAGACAAGGTAACCACCTGTACAGTGCTGAACGCCTTTTGGCATACCCGTTGAACCAGAAGTGTAAAGAATGAACAGTGGGTCTTCCGCGTTCATTTCTTCAGCTGGGCAATCCGCAGAGGCAGCAGCTGTTACTTCATCGTACCAAACGTCACGACCGTCTTTCATGTCGATGTCGCCGCCTGTACGTTTCACAACGATACAAGACTCAACGCCTTCACGGTCCATCGCAAGGTCAGCATTGGCTTTCAATGGAACTTTACGACCGCCACGCAGGCCTTCGTCAGCTGTGATAACCATTTTAGAGCCAGAGCCCTTGATACGGTCAGCCAAAGCGTCAGGTGAGAAACCACCAAATACAATTGCGTGGATCGCACCGATGCGCGCACATGCAAGCATGGCAACAGCAGCTTCAGGGATCATTGGCATATAAAGAGTAACACGGTCACCTTTGCCAACGCCTTGTGCTTTCATTGCGTTTGCAAGTTTGTTCACACGCTGGTGAAGGTCTTTATATGTGATGTTTTCAGACTCAGAAGGATCGTCACCTTCCCAGATGATTGCGACTTGGTCACCACGTTTTTCGAGGTGGCGGTCCAAACAGTTGTAAGCAACGTTTGTTGTACCATCTTCGAACCAACGAATGTCTACGTCACCGTCAAAAGAAGAGTTTTTAACTTTAGTGTATGGTTTGAACCAATCGATTCGCTTGCCGTGCTCGCCCCAGAACTCTTCTGGGTTATCTACGGACTGCTTATACATTTCCAAATATTTTTCGTTATCAGCATGTGCTTTAGCGGCGATATCTGGATTGACTGGATAAATGTCGGACATTTCTTGCGAATCTCCCTAGGATGTGTCGAGTTGTGAGCACGTATTTTCGTGCTTCGGTTAAACTTGGGTGCAATGCGTTATGCGTGCACTGTGGCGTGATTATGTCAGAAACTTCGCGCGAAACAAGTGAATAAATTACTCTTCGCACACGCAACAAAATTTTAAAATTGGTCATACCGAATACTACGTAACCATACGACCCTTATCTTTTTGGGGGAAAGGACCTACAAGTCCTTGTCTATAAAGAGTTCTTCTCCGCGTATTTCATGCGGTATCTGGGTAAGATTTTGTCCCATACAGGGGCCATGGACGCACTCGCCATCGTCAATTTTAAAAAGTGCACCATGGGTTGAACACATAATAAAGTTCTTTTCCACGTCCAAGAATCGGTTTGGTTCCAAATTCATCGGCACCCCCAAATGAGGGCAGTTATTTAAAAAGACCGAAATCATTCCATCTTTTTTCACCGCCAGAATGGAAACCTCTTTTTCATCTTTTGGAATGAAAAATTCTTTGCTGTCTTCTTCTTCAATATCTGAAACGTTACACAGATGATGGTTGCTCACGGTTAAACTCCTCCCATGGCAGAAATAAGCTCCCATGCCTGAGCAGGGATGGGCATAACGGATAGGCGTGATTGTTTAATCAAGGCCAGCTCTTGTAAACGCGGGTCATCTTTAATCTCTTTTAAAGTGACGGGGCGCTTTAAAGGGTGGCAGGCTTTAAAATCCACACAGACAAAACGCGCACTTTCATCTGTGGGATCAGGATAGGCTGTGCGCACCACTTCAAGGATGCCCACAATCGCCTTTTCTTTTTGGGAATGATAGAAAAAGGCCAAATCCCCTTGCCCCATTTCTTTCATGAATTTGGCGGCCTGAAAATTGCGCACGCCATCCCAAGGCTCAATACCTGCTTTGACATGGTCCTCCCATGACCAGCAGCCGGGTTCGGATTTAACTAGCCAGTGTTTCATGAGATTTAAGCAGGCAGGACTTTTTTCCATTTAGAAATGGTCACAGAGTCAAACAAGCCGGCTTTTGCATAAGGGTCGTTATCGCAAAACTCTTGTGCTTCAGCCTTATTTTCCAGATCAAGGATAACAACCGAGCCATTCATAGCTTCGTCTTCCTCAGTCAGGGTTGGGCCAGCGGCAAACAGTTTTTCGCCATAGGATTTAAGGTATTCCACATGGGCTGCGCGGTTATCAAGGCGCACTTGCAGGTGATCGGCTTTATCAACACATTTAATAACGTAGAGCATTTTATATTTCTTCCTTGAATGGACGGGCAAGAAGGCCATCAACCACTTTGGTAATGTCAGCGCCTTCATTTAGAATTTTATTTACAGCTGCGCAGATGGGCATATCCACCTGTAAGCTATCGGCCAGTTTACACACAGAACGCGCGGTAAAGACCCCTTCGGTCACGGCTTTTCTGACCTTTAAGATATCTTCCAGTGCTTCCCCTTGTCCCAAGGCCACACCAAGGGAGAAGTTGCGCGATTGCATGGAATTACAAGTCAGGGTCAAATCGCCCATGCCCGATAGCCCCATGAGGGTTTCTGTCTTGGCCCCTTTGGCAACGCCAAGGCGGGCAAGCTCGGCAATACCGCGGGTGATGAGGGCCGCGCGCGCATTATCGCCAAAACCTTTACCGGAAACCATACCACTGGCGATGGCGAGTACGTTTTTCACCGCCCCGCCAATTTGCGCACCAATGACATCATCACTGGCATAAATGCGAAAACGGTTGGACCCGATGATATTGGCAACCTCCATGGCGCGTTGCATATCACCCATGGCGAGTGTGCAGGCAGACGGTAGTGCATTGGCAACCTCAATGGCAAAGGTTGGGCCTGAGAGAATACCGATTTCAGCCTCGGGTAATTCTTGGGCAATGACCTCACTCATGATCTGCCCGCTGTCAAGCTCAATCCCTTTGGCACAGACCAAAAGCGGTGTGCCTTTTTTATAGGAAGCTTTCAGGCTTTGGCAGGTGGCGCGCACATATTGCGCCGGAGCCACCATTAAGATCACATCACAATCTGCCACATCACAAAGTTCTTGCGTGGCGGTGATGTTGGGGTCCAGATTTGTATTGGGTAAAAAGGTCGGGTTGGCATGGGTGCGGTTGATGTTTTCCGCCACTTCTGCCTCATGGGCTTGCAGCAAAACCTCATTTCCTGCCCTGCGCGCAGCACAAGCTAATGCTGTTCCCCACGCACCTGCACCAATAACGCCAACTCTAGCCATGTGAACCTTCCCAAATTTTCTTTGTCCTCTTTATGCGACGAAAAGCTATTTGGGGTCAATTCTTAGTCGAGCTCAAACGCATTTTTATAATTTGCATTTGGTATATTTAGGGATTTAAAGCTTTTAAAAGAATATGGTCTATTCTAATACTCTTTGTCGATTTATGACATAAGTCACCCTGCAGAAATGGTAGCGAAATTCATGAGAATTTTTAAAGTCACAATTTTAAATATATTCTTCCTCCTGCTTATGTTGGAGGGGTTTTCGTTTGTTTATTTTCAGCTTGGACTATCCATTTCAAATTATAAGCCGTCTTATATGTCTAAAGCCCATGATACAGAATCACAATGGATGACGGAATATAACGACTGGGGGGCTTGGCATAAGATCAATGGGCGTGCCAATAAGGAACGTCGTTGTTTTGGGGTTGATTTAATCGCCAATAGTTATGGAGCACGTGATAAGGAACGGCAAAAGAGTTCAAAGGACAACCGAGTTGTTGTTTTGGGTGATTCTTTTGTTGAAGGCTATGGGGTTGATCAAGCAAAGCGTTTTACGGACCTTTTAGAAGCTCAAAGCGGGGTTGAATATTTAAATTTTGGGGCGTCAGGCAATTTTGGGCCTTTGCAATATTCAATCCTTTATCGCGATTTGGCGCGTCAATTTGACCATGAACAGGTCGTCGTTGCCATTTTACCGGATAATGATTTCACCGATAATGATGAAGTTTACTGGCAGAAAAATGATCCAAAGAGTTATAATCTACGCTATCGGCCTTACTGGAAAAAAACCTCTGATGGTTTTGAAACACTTTATTCTGTAGCCAAACCAACACAGGAAGTGACCTTTGCCCACTATCGCAAAAAGGCAACCCAAGGGCCGTCCTTAAAGTCAAAAATACAGCGCTATTTCTGGTCATATGGGGTCTATCGTGAAGTGAGATATATTTCGCGCGGGGCAACGTTAAAAGCGGGGACATATTCGGGTTATTTTGATGCGACGCAAGAGCAAATTGAGTCTGCGAAGTTCTATATAAAAGAAATTCAGTCTTTGGCAAAAGGAAAGCGGGTTTCTTTCTTTACCATTCCGCGGCTTGCAGATTTGAAACGTTTACCATCTGAAAAAAGCGATATGGTGGATCAGTTCAAAGCTTTCGCAATAGAAAATGACATTAACTATATAGATCTCGCCCCCTATATGAGTGCAGCAGTCAAAGATGTATTTTCACTGTTTCTACCTTGTGATGGGCATTGGAGCCCTTTGGGGCACAAGGTTGCTGCCGATATTTTGAAAAAGCAGTTGGCTTTACCTTAAGCCTTCTTTCCCCCTGCAAAGGCCGCTTTTGGGGCATCAGGGTCTAAGGGCCACCTTGGGCGTGGGGCGAAGGTGAGGTCGTCTATCTTGCCAGCTTTGAAAGCTTCAAGTCCGGCCCAGGCGATCATGGCGCCGTTATCGGTGCAAAGCTTTAAGGGCGGGGCGACCATGCGCATGTTTTGTTTTTCGCACATGCCTGTCAGTTGTGTGCGAATGGTTTGGTTTGCTGCAACGCCGCCTGCCACAACCAGTGTGTTACCTTCGGGATAATCTGCTTTGAACATTTTAATGGCGTTTTTACAGCGGTTGATCAAACTGTCCGCAGCCGCCATTTGAAAAGACGCACAGAGATCGTTTAAGTCTTCTTCTTTAAAGGGGCCGGGCGGTAAAGCCTCTGCTGCTTGGCGCACAGCGGTTTTTAAGCCGGAAAAAGAAAAATCACAGCCCGGCTTGCCCTTCATGGGGCTTGGCAGTTTAAAGCGCGCTGGATTGGTTGCTTTGGCAGCGGCTTTTTCCACATGGGGGCCACCGGGATAACCAAGGCCCAAAAGCTTTGCTGATTTATCAAAAGCCTCACCCAAGGCATCATCAATGGTGGTGCCCAGACGTTTATATTTACCGACACCTTCCACAGCTAAAATCTGGCAATGCCCACCTGAAACCAGCAATAAAAGGTAGGGAAAGGCCACTTGGTCTGTGAGGCGCACGGTGAGCGCATGGCCTTCAAGATGGTTTACCGCAATAAAGGGTAGCTTATGGGTGAGCGCAATGGCCTTAGCCGTCATCACCCCGACAATCACCCCACCGATGAGGCCCGGCCCACCTGTTGCAGCAATGCCATCAAGCTCAGCAAAAGAAACACCTGCTTCATCCATGGCTTCATCAACAATGCGATCAATATGGTCAAGGTGGCTTCTGGCAGCAATTTCTGGGACAACCCCGCCGTAGGGGCGGTGTTCATCCAGTTGGGAAAGCACCACATTTGAGAGGATGCGCGCCTCGCCTTCACCCTCATCGGTGATGACGGAAGCTGCGGTTTCATCGCAACTGGTTTCAATGCCCAGAATCTTTACCATCGATTAGCCCTAATGCTGTCACAATTCTCAGGCAGAGATACACGAAATACACGCAAACTTCAAAGATAGAGATTAAAAATCATGTCCGATCAGCCCAAAGTCGTTATTGGTACCCGTGGAAGCCCGCTTGCGTTGGCACAAGCTTACGAAACGCGTGAGCGTTTGCAGGCTGCTCATGAAGACTTGCGCGCTGAAGGGTTGATCGAGATTGAAGTGATTAAAACCACCGGCGATATGATTTTGGATCGCCCGTTGGCTGAAATTGGCGGCAAGGGGCTGTTTACCAAAGAGATTGATGATGCCCAGTTGGAAAATCGCGTCGATATCGCGGTTCATTCCATGAAAGATGTGCCCACTTGGTTGCCGGATGGCCTGTGCTTGCCGTGTATTTTACCGCGCGAAGATGTGCGCGATGTGTTTATCTCCAACAAAGCCAAATCATTGGCAGACCTGCCAGAAGGTGCGGTAATCGGTACGGCTTCGCTGCGTCGCCAAGCCCAGATTAAAGCAAAATACCCTCATCTAAAGGTGGAAACCTTCCGCGGTAATGTGCAAAGCCGTTTGCGCAAGCTTGAAGAAGGTGTGGTTGATGCCACATTGCTTGCCAATGCGGGCTTGCGTCGCCTTAAAAATGAAGAGGCCATTACCTCAGTGATTGATGAAGATGTTATGCTTCCCGCTGTGGCCCAAGGCGCCATTGGCATTACATGTCGTGAAAATGACGAAAAAATGCTCGCCTATTTGGCCCCACTTAATTGCGAGACTTCTAAAATCCGTATTGAGGCGGAGCGGGCGTTGTTGCGTGTTCTGGATGGCTCGTGTCGCACACCCATTGCGGCCTTGGCAACTGTTGAAGGTGATGAGATCACTTTGCGGGGTCTTTTGGCAAAACCAGATGGTTCTGAAGTGCTGAGCAACGAGATGAAAGGCCCCATTAGTGACCCGGACAGTTTGGGCACTAAAGCAGGCCAAGAGTTAAAAGAACGCGCAGGTGCAGATTTTCTAGCCGAGGCGACCCAAGCCTAGTAGTATATTTTAGTTCATTTGCTATCCTGTCTTGATATGGGATAATTCTGAAACCACCTTCTTAATAAGGTGGAGCTAAAAACTAGGGAGAACAATTATGCGTATTCTGGTCACACGGCCCAAGGAAGATGCGGCTCCCTTAGTTGATCTTCTTAAAAAAGCAGGTCATAAACCGACCCTCTTTCCTTTACTCAGCATTGTTCATGAAGAGGGGAGCGCAAAAGCGCTCTCTGCCTATAAAGTTAAGGATATTCAAGCCCTTTTGGTCACCAGTGCCAATGGGGTGCGCGCCTTTGCAGCAGCGGATAAACGGCGTTCTTTTAAGGTGATGGCGGTGGGTGATGCTACGGCTAAAATGGCACGCCAAGCAGGCTTTAAAAATGTTGAAATTGCTAATGGTCATGTTCAATCATTAGCAAAATTAATTAAAGAAAAGGCTGATCCAGCAAAAGGAAAGTTTCTCCATATCGCAGGATCGCGCCTTGCCGGGGATTTAAAAAGCCTGATTGAGGCCGATGGATTCGACTATGAACGGGTCGTTTTATATCACGCTGATAAAACCACTGAGCTCAGTACAGCGATAAAGAATAAAATTTCCAAAGGGGAAATTGATGCGGTGATGCTCTATTCACCGCGTACTGCTGCGGCTTTTGGCCAATTGATTGAAAAGGCTGATCTGGTAAATTCCCTAAAATGCATACAGGCCTATGGACTCAGCGAAGCTGTTGCTGCAAAAATTAAACATCTGCCGTTCCAAGACATAAAGACGGCACCAACGCCGGACCAAGAGGCGCTGCTTGGTATACTATCTGACCCTGAGGATGACTCGATGACGACTGATCAAAAAGACGACAATAAAAAAACTGATCCCAAGCCAGAGGCTGAAAAACAAAAAGAAGAAAAAGCCACAGAGACTGTAAAGCCACAAGAAAAGAAAGAAGAGGCTAAAAGCTCAGATGTGAAAAAAGAGGACACAAAAGCCTCAAACACAGCAAGCAAGCCAACAGAGAAAAAGAAAACGCAAATACCGAATTCAAAATTTGATGACCCTGTGCAAAAAGCCTTAAAGACTAAGCCCGCACAGCCTAAAAAGAAAGGTTCTTTCAAGCTGAAAGCACTGGCTGCATCGGTCGTGATCTTGGCAGGGGCCGGGGTTGGGGCCTATTACACGCAAGATATGTGGGTGCCAAAAGTTAAGGCTGAGATTGCGCGGGTGTTAAAGATTGAAGGCACAGGCTCAAATGCGGGTGTGCCAGACCAGATGGTGGTGAATATGATGAACCGCCTTGTCGCCCTTGAAGCTGCTCATGGCAATATGAGTGCAACAGGTGAGGCGGGTGCGAGTGTGGATGTGCAGCCTCTGCTAGATCGCATCGCCCAGTTAGAAGCCGCTCTTGGGGACGTAAAAACAGGGCTGTCATCTATAGAAATTGCTAATGGTAGCGAAGAGAAATTAGCTGAATTTAAAGAATTGGCGGCAAAGATTGAAAGGGCAGGAACGCCTGACCCCGTTGATCTATCAGGCCTTGAGGCGGAAAATGAACGTCTGGTTCAAGCGATTGAGACTTTGAATGAGCGTCTTGCCGGTGTGGAAGCTGCAAGCCTGCAGGCACGCAGCAGTTCAGACAGTGCCCATGCGTTGCTGGCAGGCTTTAGTGCCTTGCGCGAAGCCATGCGCACGTCTTCTTCTTATGCGGCTGAACTTCAGACCTTAGGGGTCTTGGCCCAAGGCTATCCACAGTTAGAACGCAGTGTGGCCTTGCTTGAGCCTTCTGCGCGTGCAGGTCTTGTCTCATTAAGCTCGCTTCATACTTCGTTTGAAACAACGGCAAAAGATATCGTGCGCGCTATTGCGGTGCCAGAAGGTGCAAGCTGGATGGAACAGACGGTGAGAAATCTGACCTCTTATGTGAGTATCCGCCGCGCACCGGGTAATCTGGATGGGGCTGGCCCGCTTGGGGTGGTTGCACGCGCTGAACATAATGTGCGCGCAGGTGATTTTGTCGGCGCACTTGGCGAGCTGCAAAATCTCTATGGTAAGCCATTGGAAGTTGCCACACCTTGGATGGAGGCGACAAAGGCGCGCTTAACCGCCAATGCGGCCTTGGCACAATTACAGGCTAACATTCTTGCGCTTCTCAGTGCGAATGGGGAGCAAGGATAATGTTTGGACGGATTGTTAAATATATTGTTCTGCTGCTGGTTTTTGTTGCCATCGGCGTTTGGTTTGCTGAAAATCCCGGTATTGTTGCGGTAGAATGGCAAGGCCTTATTGTGGAAGTGCCCATCGGTCTGGCTTTGATTGCAGGCTTGGTTGTGGTTGCCATTTGCGCCTTTTTATATCGCATGTGGGTTTTCCTGCGCAAAAGCCCGCAAACCTTTGGTCATTTCCGCTCTGAGAGACGCAACCACAAAGGCTATGATGCCCTTACTAAAGGCATGGTTGCTGTGGCAGCAGGAGAAACGACTGAGGCACGCAAACATGCCAAAAAAGCCCATGACCTGTTGGATGATCCAAGCCTGACCATGTTATTGTCGGCCCAAGCTGCCCAACTTGATGGGGATGAGCAGGCGGCTACGCGTTTCTTTGAAGACATGTCAAAAACCAAGGGTATGGAATTTTTAGGTCTTCGTGGTTTGTTAAATCAAGCCAGTGCGCGCGGGGATATGGATGAAGCCCTAGAACTTGCCCAGCAAGCCTATCGTTTAAAGCCAAAAACCCAATGGTTGGCGCAAAGCCTTTTAGAGCTTCAACTTAAAAAAGGCCAATGGGCTGAAGCGGAAGCGACCTTGAGCAGCTCGATCAAACATAAGCTTGTGGATGCCAAAGAAGGCGCGCGCCAAAAAGCCGCCTTGATGGTGGAACGCGCAGGTCTGGCCTCAGCTGAAGGTTTGAACGACCAAGCTATTAAATTGTTGGGCCAAGCCTTAAAACAAGATGGGGGCCTTGTGCCTGCTGCGCTTGAACAAGCCAAATTGTTAGGTAAAGCCAATAAACGGCGCAAAGCGATTTCTTTGATTGAAGAAGTCTGGCGCAAAAACCCGCATCCTGATCTATATGCCCTTTATCAAGAAATGCAAAGTGAGCCTGATGCGTTAAAACGGGTGAATTTGGCTGAAAAACTGGCCGGTCAAAACCGCAAACATATTGAAAGCCGCATTATCATTGCACGCGCTGCCCTTGAAGCCCAGCTGTGGGGGGAAGCGCGCGATGAGCTGAAGGTCTTGTTGGTTGAAGCGCCAAGCTCACGTGTTTTTGCCTTGATGGCAGAGTTGGTGGAAACGGAAAATAACGACTTAAGCGGGGCGCGTGAATGGTTGCGCAAAGCCACACAAGCTCAAGCTGATCCAGCATGGGTGTGTCATACATGTGGTGATGTAAGTGCAGACTGGTCGGCTGTTTGTCCAAAATGTCACGGTTTTGATACCAAAGCTTGGCAGACCCCATCACAAGCAAATGTGGAAACTGCTGGCGCTTTAGAAGAAGAAAAAAGTACCATCGTGGAAGCTGAACTGGTAGAGCCAGCAGCCAAATCAACGGCGGCGCAGTAAAAACAGCGTGTTTTTTTAACTAAAGACAAAAGCAGTCACTTTTGCTAAAAGGTTTTTTTACCAATTGGTCAAGGATTGAAGCGGCACCATGACGATCACGCTGGCCCCGATGGAAGGGGTTGTTGATGTTCATATGCGCGATATGCTGACACGGATCACAGGGTTTGATCTGTGTGTGACCGAATTTGTGCGCGTTTCTCAAGTGGTGGCCCCGCGTGAATGGTTCTTGAAATATTGTCCCGAGCTGGAAAATAACAGCCTGACCAAAAGCGGCATTCCCGTTCATGTGCAATTGATGGGTGGGGAAGCCGACGTGATGGCAGATAATGCTGCCTTTGCTGCCCATGAGCTGGGTGCCATCGGGATTGATCTGAACTTTGGCTGTCCGGCAAAGACGGTCAACCGCCATATGGCAGGTGCAGCCCTTTTGCAATGGCCTGAAAAACTTTATGAAATCACCCATGGGGTTAAACAGGCCATAAATGGCGCGAGCCCACTAAGTGCCAAGATGCGCTTGGGTTTTGAAGATAAGTCCCTTGCCCTTGAAAATGCCCAAAGCCTTGAAGAAGCAGGGGCTGAAAAGCTCACCGTTCATGCACGCACCAAGCTGGAAGGCTATAAAGCACCGGCCCATTGGGAATGGATTGCCCGCATTATAGAAGTGGTTGATATCCCCGTTGTGGCAAATGGCGAGATATGGACCCCTGAAGATGCGCAAAAATGTCGTGAGATCAGTGGCTGTAATGACATTATGATCGGGCGTGGCGCTATTGCACGGCCCAGCTTAGCCCGCGAGATTAAAGGCGGTGAGTTCGCCCAATGGCCGGAAATGCTTGGCTGGTTGAAAATCTATTGTGAAATAATGATTGGTGCGAAACGCCCAAAATGGGGCGAAGGCCGCATGAAGCAATGGATAAAATTACTAGGTCGCACATACCCAGAAGCAAAGCTAATGTTTGACAAGATCAAAAAGCAGCGCGACCCGGTTGTCATTTTACAGATGGTCAGTGAAGAATTGGGCGAGGTTCAAAATGTCGCCTAAGGCCATGGCGCATCGCCTGAAGCTGGAAGGGATCACCAAGGTCTTTCCAGCATGTATTGCCAATGATCATGTGAATTTTGATGTGGAGCCCGGTGAAATCCATGCGCTTTTAGGCGAAAATGGCGCGGGTAAATCCACATTGGTGAAAATGATTTACGGGGTGATGCATCCTGATGCGGGCGAGATCATCTGGGAAGGCCAGCCCGTTTTAATTGAAAATCCGGGCCATGCGCGAAAATTGGGTATCGGCATGGTTTTTCAGCATTTTTCTTTGTTTGAATCCATGACCGTGTTGGAAAATGTCGCCCTTGGCATCAATGAAAAAGGTCCCCTAAAGGATTTAGCCAAGCGCATTATTGAAATTTCAGAACATTATGGCCTACCGCTTGATCCGGCACGCTCCATCCATACGCTCTCAGTGGGAGAGCGCCAGCGTGTGGAAATTGTGCGCTGTCTTTTACAAGACCCAAGCCTGATCATTATGGATGAGCCGACCTCGGTTTTGACCCCGCAAGAAGTGGATAAGCTTTTTGTCACCCTTCGCCGCTTGCGCGAAGAAGGACGATCGATTCTTTATATTTCCCATAAGCTGGATGAAATTAAAGCACTGTGTGATCGTGCAACGATTTTGCGCGCAGGCAAAGTGGTGGGCGATTGTGATCCGGCAAAAGAAAGTGCGCGTTCCATGGCGCAATTGATGGTGGGCGAAGAGATTAAAACGCCTGCTAAAAAAGACAGCGCTTTAGATGGGGCGGACTGTCTGGTGGTGAATAACCTGTCTATGTCTTCTGATGATGTGTTTGTCGCCGACCTTGCTGACGTGACCTTTAAAGTAAAATCCGGTGAGATTTTCGGCATTGCCGGTGTGGCGGGTAATGGGCAAAACAATTTGCTCTCTGCCTTATCTGGGGAGCGACTATGCCCTAATGATGATTCCATTTTGATGGAGGGGCTGTCGGTTTCTCATTTAGGGCCGCAAAAACGCCGCAAGCTCGGCCTTGCTTTTGTACCTGAAGAACGCCTTGGTCATGGCACGGTGCCGGAAATGTCACTGGCCGATAACACGGTGCTATCTGGGCATGGGGTGTCTGATCTTGTGCAGATGGGCTGGTTGCGCTTTTCAAAAACCCATGCTTTGGCGCGCAAAATTATTGAGGCCTTTGATGTGCGCACGGGCGGCTCAAAATCAGAGGCCAAATCGCTTTCTGGTGGAAATTTGCAAAAATTCATCATCGGGCGTGAGCTCTTGAAAAAGCCCAAACTTTTGGTCGTTGCTCAACCCACTTGGGGGGTGGATGCAGGTGCGGCTGCTGCCATTCATCAGGCCTTGATGGATTTGCGCGATGAGGGCTGCGCCATTTTAGTGGTCTCACAAGATTTAGATGAACTTTTTGCCATTACCGATCGCATTGCCGTGATCTCACACGGGCGGCTTTCTCCACCAACCCATACCCATGAGACCTCGGTTGATCAAGTTGGCCTGTTGATGGGCGGCTTGTTTGGTCAGTCTGATGAATGGGAGGGGGAGGCGCATTTATGATCCGTATTGAGCCAAGACTTCATCCTTCAAAAACAATGGTTTATGGCGCGCCAATTTTGGCAGTTGGCTTAACGCTGATTGCAGGGGCCCTGCTTTTTGGCTTTTTGGGTTACGATCCATTAAAGTCTTTATACTTATTTTTCATTGTACCTATAAGTGATAATTATGGGTTGACCGAGCTTCTGCTCAAGGCCACGCCCTTAACTTTATGTGCGGTCGGGCTGGCTGTGGGCTTTCGTGGCAATGTGTGGAATATTGGCGCAGAAGGTCAATTAACCATGGGCGCTATTGCCGCAGGCGCTGTGGCGGTGAGTAATCATGAAAGCACCAGTTCATGGCTTTTGGTGGTGATGATCTTTGCGGGCATTTTGGGTGGTATGGCTTGGGCGGCGATCCCGGCTTTTTTGAAAACTCGCTTTCATGCCAATGAGATTTTGACCAGTTTGATGCTGACTTATGTGGCAGCCTTGTTTTTAGGCTATGTGGTCAATGGGCCGCTGCGCAACCCAGAAGGTTTTAACTTCCCCGAATCGCGCATGTTCCCCGATGTGGGACTATTGCCGTTATTGGTGGATGAATCAC
Source organism: Candidatus Terasakiella magnetica (assembly GCF_900093605.1). Classification (NCBI taxonomy): domain Bacteria; kingdom Pseudomonadati; phylum Pseudomonadota; class Alphaproteobacteria; order Rhodospirillales; family Terasakiellaceae; genus Terasakiella; species Terasakiella magnetica. The sequence continues at coordinate 21,598 of NZ_FLYE01000012.1, read as the reverse complement.
GCCTTCATATTGGCGCGTTGATCGCTTTGTTCGTGGTGGTTTTAGGCTGGGTGATCATGACGCGCACCTTAATTGGTTTTCAGGTCAAAGTGGTCGGCCTCACGCCTTTGGCTGCCCATTATGCGGGCTTTAGTCCCAAAAAAGTGGTCTGGATGAGCTTGTTGATTGGCGGTGGTTTAGCTGGTCTTGCCGGAATGTTTGAAGTGGCAGGCCCCATTGGGCAACTGCAACCGGTTATCTCACCGGGATATGGCTTTACGGCTATTATTGTTGCCTTTTTAGGGCGCTTACACCCCATCGGCATTTTATGTGCAGCCCTTTTGGTGGCTTTATCTTATCTGGGTGGGGAAACCGTGCAGATGGAATTAAGCCTGCCCTTGGCGGTGACAGGTGTGTTTCAGGGTATGTTACTGTTTTTCTTGCTGGCTTGTGATGTGTTGATCAATTATCGCTTTGTTTTGGGCTTAAAAAGGAAAGTGGCATGACCGGCTTTGAGCTTGAAACCATCATTGCCATCCTTTTAGGTGTGGCACGTGGGGCAACGCCCTTGGTTTTTGCCGCCATTGGGGAATTGATTACCGAAAAAGCTGGCGTGCTTAACCTTGGTGTTGAAGGCATGATGCTGGTGGGGGCTGTAGCGGGTTTTGTTTGCGTGGTGGCAACGGGTAGCACCAGCCTTGGTTTTCTCGCTGCGATTTTAGCCGGTGCGCTCCTTTCCAGCCTGTTTGCCATTCTTGTTCTTTTTCTTCATACCAATCAGGTTGCCAGCGGTCTGGCCTTAACGATTTTCGGTATTGGGCTTTCGGCCTTTTTCGGGTTGGAATATGTCGGCACACCCATTAAAGGCTTAAGCGCAATCCATATTGCGGGACTAAGCGATATTCCGGTGATTGGGCCGTTGTTATTTGGTCATGACATTATGGTCTATCTTGCCTTTGTGTTGGTTGGGCTTTGTATCTGGTTTTTAAATAAGTCACGCTGGGGCTTGATCTTGCGCGCGGTTGGGGAATCTCATCATGCTGCGCACGCCATTGGCTATCCGGTCATTGCCATTCGTTTTGCCGCCATCTTGTTTGGCGGGGGCATGTGTGGTCTGGCGGGGGCTTATATTTCTTTGATTTACACACCCATGTGGGCGGAAAATATGACAGCAGGGCGGGGCTGGATTGCCTTGGCACTGGTTGTTTTTGCCACATGGAAGCCCGGACGTGCCTTGATCGGGGCGTATCTCTTTGGCGGTGTGACGATTTTACAATTAAATGTGCAGTCAATGGGGGTGGATATCTCCGCACATTTGATGAATATGCTACCCTATATCGCAACTATTCTGGTTTTGGTGCTTATCTCGCGCGATGAAAGCAAGATCAGGCATAATGCGCCAGCGTGTTTGGGCAAACCCTTTCGCGCAGATGGGTAATTGACTTGGTAATGAGACTAGCTAACATAAGAAACAGTTTTGCATTTGGCGAAAGGAACGATTGAATGTCAAAAAAACTTCTAGCAGGCGTATTGGGCGCTGCTGCGATGGCTTTTGGTGCAGTAACAGCACAGGCTGAAGAAACAAAGATCGGTTTTGTATATGTCTCTCCCATTGGGGATGCGGGCTATACCTATCAACATGATCTGGGCCGCAAAGCCATTGAAGAAAAATTCGGCGATAAAATCAAAGTCAGCTTTGTTGAAAGCGTTGCTGAAGGACCGGATGCAGAACGTGTGATCATGAATTTTGCAAAAAATGGTTATAAGGCCGTTTTTGCAACGTCTTTTGGTTATATGAATCCCACATTGAAAGTGGCAAAACGCTTTCCAAAAATGGCCTTTGAACATGCAACGGGCTATAAACGTTCCAAGAATATGAACACTTATCTGGCACGTTTTTATGAAAGCCGCTACCTCACTGGTTTGGTGGCAGGTGCCATGACAAAATCAAACGTTATTGGCTATGTGGCAGCCTTCCCAATTCCAGAAGTGGTGCGTGGCATTAACGCCTTTACCCGTGGTATTCGTGCGGTAAATGATAAAGCAGAGGTCCGCGTGATCTGGACAAACTCTTGGTTTGATCCGGGTAAAGAGCGCGAAGCAGCTGATACATTGATCGGTCAAAAATCTGACGTGCTAACCATGCATGCAGATAGCCCGGCAACCATTCAGGCAGCTGAAGATGCAGGTGTTTACGCGATTGGTTATAACTCTGATTTCTCAAAATTTGGTCCAAAATCTCACCTAACAGCCTCCATCACAAACTGGGCACCTTATTATGTGAAGCGTGTTGAAGAAGTTTTGGCAGGCAACTGGAAAGGCAACCAAGATACGTGGGATGGCCTTAATGTTGATATGGTTCAGGTTGGTCCTTTCCACGCAGATGTGCCAAAAGATGTCCAAGAACGTGTGATGAAAGCCAAGGCTGACATTATTGCAGGTAAATTGCACCCGTTTGGTGGCCCTGTAAAAGATAATGAAGGCAAGGAACGCATCGCTGCGGGCAAGACTATGTCTGATGGCGAAATGCTTGGCTTTAACTGGTATGTAGAAGGTGTGGTCGGTAAATTACCGAACTAATCCATCTATTAATCAGATGTAGAATATAAGAGGGTCGCTTGCCAAAAGGTAGCGGCCCTTTTTCTTGTTACATTGTGTTACATAACAGACATGATGAGGACATAACTGCCCTGTAGAATGTGAAAATCAAAAGAGGGTTTTCATGTCGACAAAAGCACATCTTGGTCATCAAATTAAAGCGGTTCGCAAAACCGCCTTTTTGGTGTTGATGCTAAGCTTGCTGCCTGCCTTAGGCCATGTGGAGAAACCGACAGGTTCAAGCAAGATCAGTGTATTGACCCGTGCTTTAGATTGGTTTTTCTGGAATGCCTTGCCTGCTTTATTTTAGGTCCTGACCCTAGTACATCTCAAAAATCATATCGATCAGGTCTGGCTTTTTGGCAGAGGGCTCTTTTGTGTGCATTTTGCGCTCTGGTGCAGCTCTTTCCAGTGGGCTTGTGATGATGAAATCCACTTTATTAAAGGGCATATGTTGCGCACTATAGCTGGTGCCGAGTTCCTGTAAGGCTTTGGAAAAACGGCGCAAATGGTTGCGCGAGCCGAGCTGAAGGTTTTTATAAGTAAGGATAATATTGCTTTGGGCCGAACGGGTCAGCGAGCGATCCAAATCAGAAATATCAATCTCTTCAATCATGCCAGCTGCCAGATAGGCGTCTTCAAGGGATTGCTCACCTTTGGCAACAAGGTCTTTATACATCAGGTTTAATTTTGGGGAATTAAACTCACCAACAGCTGTGCCTTTTGTGGGGTCGGGGATGTTATAGCTGTGTAAAAGAGTATTTATAGCTTCGATATGGCGAACTTCAGCTTCCACAACGGTTTTAAAAAGAGGTACCTGCCATTTAGTCGCAAAATGGTGGTAGAGATCATGGGCAAGTTTTTCTTCTTCGCGCTTATAGCGTAGATCATTTACTTCATGTTGGCTTAAGCCCATGATGGGTTTGATCAATGCTCCACCCGGTTGTGTCGGGGCTGCTGTTTCGGCGGGCATATTTGCATAATGTTTTGTTCCAAAAAGCATGTCATAGAGAAGGACGCTCGTGCCTATGAACATAAGGAATAAAATAAACCAAAGAAAAGCGCTGAATGGATTTAAAGGTGCATTCTGCATAACAGGGCCTGATCAACTATATAATGAATAGCTATGTATGTAGCTTATCTAAAGCAAAAATACTATTGTTTTAGGAAGTTGATTTTTAGCCGAATCCGTTATTATGAGGTGAGGTTTTAAATTTAAAGTTTAATAATTTAAACTCTTAGAGCCTTGTATTGCCTCAGGGGAATAACTTTATAGATAATTCAATTAAATGATTATAAAATAATACCATTGATGATATGGAAAATTTTCTTACACACCATGAAATTGTATTTAATATTAGCACCTTGCTTTGAATATCAATATTTGCAAAAATCCCGCTTACATTAAAAAGTAAGAATAAAATAATAAACGCCGAGTTGGAGATAGTCTGTGTTCATAATCGCAATGGTGAAGCAATCCGGAAATACGTCCTTTGAAGGTTTCTGGGAACAACAGGAAGCCTCCTCTTTTTGGTCAGAACTCTGCACGAAAATGGATTCCAAACTTAAAGGGGATCGGGTTTCTGAAATCCATCTTTATAAGACGGAAGCCTCTTCTATTGCAGATGGCATCAAACAGGCGAAAAAAGGCCAGTTGGATGTTTTGAAATCCCATAAACCTGCAAATACAAAACCTCTAAGAGAGGTTGTGCGCCTAACAGGTGAAGGTCTGGTTGATGATAAGGTTCTGGATGCAGCCAATAAGGCACTTTATGCACAGGCTGACCAGTTTTTAGGCTTGGTTGGTGAGCTTATCAAAGAATTTGCAGGTCTCGTTGACGGCTTTGCCTCAGGTAGCGCAGCCAATGATGAGCAAAAAGGCCGTTTAAACGAGATTACATATGAAGTGAAAATTCAAGGCGGGACCTTTAATTACCCGCTGTTTTCACTTATTGGTGCGCATCTTGAAAAGTTTTTGGCCAAACATGCCAAAGACGGTTTGAACAGCGCTTATTGTGTTCGGGTTTTACAGGCCTATGTCAGTACACTTGAATTTGTTATTGAGAAGAAAATCAGTGGCACAGGCGGTGAGCTCGGCAAGAAACTTCTGGCGCGCTTGCAAGCGGTTATTAAAGGGGAAACAGAGAGTTTTGAAGTGCCAAAAGTTGCGCCGAAAAAACCTGTTGAAGCCAAGCCTGCTGAGAAAAAAGCACCAGCGGCGAAACCGACTGAAGCAAAACCAGTTGAGCAAAAGCCAGCTGCAAAAGCACCTGCTGCGCAAGCCGCACCTGCACCTAAGAAGCCAGCTGCACCTGAGCCGGGGGTTCAATCTCAAGAAAGCCTCAATGCATTGTTTGCAAGTGCATCACGCGAAGAGGTTGATGACAATATAGACCCAAATAAAGTGACTGAAGAAGATTTCGAATTTAAGGATGCTTATCGCACCGGATGTACAGCAATTGATGAGGATCATCGTTATCTGCTTCATTTGGTGAAACATTTATATCTCAGCAATAAAGGCCATGCGGGTGTATTTGAAACCGACATGATCTTTTTAATGCTGGAAGGCTATAGCCGTATCCATTTCGGTCGTGAAGAACTGGTGATGGAGAAATTCGGTCATGGTGATCTGGAAGATCACAAAGCAGGCCATGAAAAAATGTTGGAACAGTTGCTTGATGTTCGAGAGCAGCAAATCACATCGGTTGAGAAGAACCGCCATATCAAGGGTGTGCTGGAATATAAGCAGATTTATCTAGAACATATTATTTTGAGCGATTTTGGCTATAAGAAGCTCCTAAAAAATAAAGATGCAGAAGTAACAGCCTTGCTTAAAGATTATGATGTGCCCAAATCATGGTTGGGAGATGAGCAATGAGTGATCTCCAGAATTTCGGCCTTGAAGATTTAAGTGTTCTGATCGTTGAAAAAGATCGTTGGGGCTCAAACCTTGTCGAAACTTTGCTCAAAGCCATGGGTGTCACAAACATTCGTGTGGCTTTTACCGAAGTTGATGCGGTGGGCATTATTAAACATGACAATCCTGACATCGTCATCATGGAATATTTGCTAAATCAAGGTTCAACCATTGATTTGGTTAAACGTATTCGCGCTGCTGCTTTTGAACCTTATCAATATTCAAATATCATTATGCTCACCGGGCGTGCAGATATGAGCACGGTGGCAGCCGCGCGTGATTCCGGTGTGAATGAGTTTTTAGCCAAGCCTTTTAATGCTCATACGCTTTATTCACGCATTTGTTCCATGATTGTGGCCCCGCGCCCCTTTGTAGATTGTAAAAACTATAAAGGGCCAGAGCGGCGCCGTCGCAACTATCGTGTGGAGAATGAACGTCGCAAAGGCTGATGTTTTTTTCCCTACTGTGTCGGTGATCACAGCGCTCCTATCTTTATGTAGTACTATATAGAGGTAAGGGAGACAAAGTGATGAACAATATGCAATGTGAAACCACCTCATTAAAGCTGATTAGCCAAATCGGGCATGAGCTGATTAAAATGGCTCAAGACCATGAAGGTCTGGAAAACTGGCAAGAGCGTCATACTCATATTCGTCTTTTTGCCGAAGATCTATATGGCGATTGTGATGAGGCAACAATGTTAAGCACAGCAATGGCTTTGCAGGTGAAATAATTACTCTTAATTATTCAGCAGCTTTTCATCCAATGGTGCACCCTTTCTGCCAAAACATCTGGGGGCAGGGATTTATTGACATAATCATTACCACCGATCTCACGAATATTGCGAATGGTCTCGCTCGAGGCTTGGGACGTGAAAAACAAAATCGGGCAGTTGAGTTGCTCCCATTCCAAGCGAATTTTCTTACAGGTATCCAGACCATTTAGTTTAGGCATTTCCATATCCAAGACGATCACTTTAGGCTCTTTACCCTCAAGATTGCAGATTAGATCAAATCCATCTTCATAGGCCTCAACGTGAAAGCCAGCATTTTGTAAGATAAGGCTCACCATCTTGCGAAAATGTTCACTATCATCAGCAATCATGATCAGGGGATTATCACCCTTTTGATTTTCATTTTCATTTAAGGCCCAATGGGTATCTTCTTTGGCCCAGTAATCAATGCGCTCGATCAGTGAATTGGGCTGAAACGGCTTGACGATAAACTCATCAGCGCCAGCTTCCATGGCACTGTCTTCAGTATTGGCCATGGAGGTGAAAAAGATAATCGGTGCTTTTAGGCGCGCCATATTGCTCTTGATCTGATAGCAGGCCTGAAACCCGTCCACGTTGGGCATATTATAATCAAGGATGATGACAGAGGGTAAAGCATCATCTTGCAGGCCATAAAGGTCATCAAGCAACTCTTGGCCATCATTAAAGCATTTGACCTGATAGCCGACTTTTCCAAGTACATAAGAAACCATCTTGCGTACAGTTTCACTGTCATCGGCAAGATAGATAAGATGATCTGATCTATTCATAATTTATTACAAGATTTTATTAATTCTAATTACGCCTAGTTCTATAGGTATATAAAGGATTTGTGATTGTCAACCAATAGGGTCTAGTGCTTAAGTCCCTATATATCACCCATATGGAGGATGTCGCAAAATTAAGAATTTATTAATATATGTTTATAAAAGGGAAGGGTGATTCGCGATGAATATGAGTAATATCCAAGTGGAACAAGAATTGATTGAGGCGATAAAGCTTCATTGTGATGAATGTCCTAAAACGGACCCGAATGATTTACTTCATGCCTGCAGACATCAATGCACAGAAATTGATGAAGTTGTTTCAAATGTGATGTTACTGGCCCGCAAAAACGTCGCCTAAGACCTGTTTAAGTTTGAAAAGAGTAGCCAAGCCTAGAGCATTAATGTTCTGGGCTTTTTTATTTTTGTTAAGCTGCTTTTTAGAATAGATAAAATTTTATCTAAGTTTCGGGTGCGGTACGTTCTGAAATATGTATATTCTGTGATATAGATGTATAATATTAATCATTTATTTCAATGCATTATATATATTATTCACAGATTTACACACAAGACTAGGATGGCTGTTTATTGGTGTCATCCCACCAAAAGCACCTTATTTCTTAGAGCAAAAACCTGCTGTTCATATTTATAACTGCATGTGAATCCAGAGAGTTAAAAAGGGGCTAAAAATTGTCTGCACATGTAGGTAACACTTTTTTTACCAAGATACTGTAGGATGTAACAAGCTCCTAAAATGGCAGAAAACCAAGGGTTTTCCTTGTTCTAAGCCGTAATAGGATTTATAACAACATTCGTAGTTGATCTGTTAGGGGTAATCCCTGCATAATAATAAATAGGCAAGAAACGTGTTAGACAGTTCTATGCATGCCCAGCAAGCGGCATCAAATTCGTCAGTCTCATCAGCATCAGTTAGTGAGGGGACTGATAAAGAACAAAATGGTGATGTGAAAATGGCGAAAGCGAAACCAAAGTCATCCAACTTAAAACACTCATATACCATTCCCTGCTCCAGTGAGTTCCGTGATCAGGTCAGTGCATTGGCTGATCAGAAGAAAGTCAATGTTGCTGACCTAGCTCGTTCCGTCTTGTTGATGGTCAGTGATGCTGACATATATAATTTTACAGATCCGGGTGATCCAGAGCCACAAGACCGCGAAACAGTCATTCTTAAATCGGGCCCCAGTAAAGGGCGGCCTTGGCGACGCAAACCCCGTTTGCAAGTGCGCATGGCCCCGGGGTTTGAAGTGTTACATATCCGCAAGGCACTCAATCTTTCCTTGTATATGGAGCGTGGTGAGGCCTGTGTGCGTATCGACACGCAAGAGAGCTTGGCCCAGCAGCAGCTTGAGGCAGAACGCCTGCGAAAAGAAGCTATCGAGGCCGCTGAACAGGAAAAGAAAAATCATCAACTACCCGAAACAACTGAGGAATTGGAACGCTTAAAGGCAATTGTTTCGGTTCTGTCATTTGAACCGCTGAGCAACGGCGTTCAAGACCGTGGGGATGCGCTTCATATCCTTGGCTTTCCGCCAAAGACCTATCCCGATCGCTCAGAACTGCGGGCGCGCTTTCGTATGTTAGCCACCATTCACCACCCAGACGGGAAGTATGGTAGCCATGAACGCATGAGCCAATTGAACCAAGCCATGGAAATTCTACGCTATGCAAGCTAGGTTATCCACAGCCTGTGGATAAATATTTAACGCCGTTCTGTTTTCGGAACGGCGTTTTTTTATGTTAGTCTTCACAAAAGTAAGGATGAAGACAGGGGAGTTAAAATGCCAAAACAGCGCATTCTCGTGACACGTAAATTACCCGATGAAGTAGAGAAACGTCTCATAGATACATTTGCAACTAATTTGCAAGGAGGCGACTTTCCGGACAATTCAGAAAGGTTAATTCAACAATCACATGATGTAGATGGTATTTTATGTAGCCCGTGCGATCAAATCGGTGCCGATTTGATTGAAAAATTACCAGAACGTATTCGCATCATTTCTACATTCTCGGTTGGCTATGAACATATTGATATTAAAGCCGCAATGGCGCGCGGCATCACCGTGACCAACACACCGGGTGTTTTAACCGATGCCACAGCCGATATCGCCCTGCTTTTAATATTGGGGGCGACACGCAGGGCCTTTGAAGGCGAAAGACTGATTAGGGAAAATAAATGGCAAGGCTGGAACCCGACCCAATTAATGGGGACAGGCCTGCAAGGAAAGCGCCTTGGCATTTTAGGCATGGGCCGTATCGGTCAAGCTGTGGCCAATCGGGCCAAAGCCTTTGGTATGGAGGTGCATTATCACAACCGCCGCCCTGTTGAGTTTGACGCGACATATCATGAAACGGCTGAAAGTCTGCTGTCTAATAGTGATGTCTTAAGCCTGCATTGCCCACTTACGCCTGAGACAAAGGGCTTTCTTAGTAAAGAGCGCATCGAGCTTTTACCCCAAGGCGCCGTGGTGATTAATACCGCACGCGGTGGTGTGATTGAGGATGAGGCATTGATTGAGGCTTTAAAATCAAAGAGGCTGTTTGCCGCAGGCCTTGATGTGTTCGAAGGGGAGCCCAACCTCCATGCAGGTTATCGAGCCCTTGATAATACATTCTTGTTGCCTCACCTGGGCAGCGCGACCATTGAGACGCGCAACGCCATGGGCTTTATGGCAATTGATAATCTGGAAAGTTTCTTTAAAGGGGAAAGCCCACCCAATGTGGTGAAGCCATAAAAAAAGCCCGGCTCTTGTAAAATATCAGAACCGGGCTTTTTTATATTTTAAGGGGCGTATTTCTAGTCGCGCTCACCCATGAAGGCCAGCAAGAACTGGAACATGTTGATGAAATCGAGATAGAGCATCAAGGCACCCATGATGGCTTTTTTGCCAGCTACATCAGAGCTATCAAGCTCATGATATGTGTCTTTGATCTGCTGTGTGTCATACGCTGTCAGACCGGCAAACAACAACACACCAACGCCGGAAATGATGAAGTGCATCATTGTGCTTTGCAGGAAGATATTGACGATCCCGCCAATGATCAGGCCAACAACACCCATGATCAAGAAAGAACCCATGCCAGAAAGGTCACGTTTTGTTGTATAGCCATAAAGGCTGAGTGAACCAAAGGCGATGGCTGTTACAAAGAAAGTACGGGCCACGCTTGTGCCAGTATAAGCCAGCAGGATGTAAGATAGGGACAAGCCCATCAGGCCGGAAAATGCCCAAAAGCAAATTTGCGCGGCAGATGTAGACATTTTATGAATACGTGCACTGAAGTAGAAAACAAAACCCAGTGGCGCCAGCATGACAACCCATTTCAAGGGTGTGCCATGAATGGTCTGCATCACAGTGGCAGAGCTTGAAGCCAACATGGCGACGATGCCTGTAAGCGCCAAGGCAGCAGCCATATAGTTGTAAACACCCAGCATATATTTGCGAAGGCCCACATCATACTGTGCAACGCGTGCCTCAGAATGTGACATGGTTTGACGGTTATTACCGAATTGCATTTCTATCCTCTTAGGAGCTGTTAAAACTCAATGAAATTGTTTGACTCTTAATATGTCATGAAATTCGCAGTTTGCAAGGGAAACTGGAATGACAATATTGTGAGAAGTTATTCATTGCGCAAATGCGGGGCTGCTTTTTGGCCTAATGCCCGCCATGTACCGATAAATCCGGCTCCAATGGTGAGGATAAGACATAATATAAGTGTCAGCGCGATTGTGTTTGGATAAAAGGCCCAATCCATTTTCATCAAGAATGTAATCACCCCCCACGAGGCAATGGTGCCAACGCCTGCACTAATCAGCCCGGTGACAAGGCCAAGAACGCCATATTCTATAAGGTAGGCTTGCAACATGCGCGAACGCGTTGCCCCTAAAACCTTAAAAACAATAGCTTCGTAAGTGCGTTGTTCGCGGCCCGAGGCCATGGCCCCTGCCAAAACAAACCCGCCTGCCATAACTGTCAGGCTGGCTGCTAACCCAATGGCGGTGGAAATGCCATCCATTAAATTGCGCGCAGACTGCAAAGCCTCTTTCACACGGATGATGGACACATTGGGAAAATCTAGAGCAAGGGATTTCTCAATAGACTCAACAGCGCCATCATCAGCATGAATGGCCCCGATATGGGAATGGGGCGCATGTTCTAACAGGCCCGGGCTCATGATAATGGCAAAATCAAACCGCATGGAGCGCCAGTTTATCTCGCGCAAAGAAGTAATCGTGGCTGTAACATTGCGCCCAAGCACATTAACGGTGAGCGTATTACCGATATCCACGCCAAAACCTTTTGCCAGCCCGGCATCAAGGGAAATTAACGGTTTGCCGCGATAATCAGCCGCCCACCATTGGCCTTTGATGATTTTTGAGCCTTCTGAGGGTTGGCTGGCGTAAGTCAGTGCGCGATCACCGCGAACAGCCCATTGCGATTGTGGTGCAACCTCCACCTTATCCACATCAACCCCATTGATTTTTGTAATGCGTCCGCGCAAAGACGGCACACGTTTATAATTTCCCGTACCTTTAAGAGAGGTCAAGGTGCGGTCGAACTGTTCTGTTTGCTCATTTTGGATATCAATAAAGAAAAAAGCCGGGGCTTCTTTAGGGAGGTTGTCATTAATCTGTCCGCGCAAATTCTGATCAATCAGGGTGACTGCCACCAAAACCGATAAGCCAAGCCCAAGGGACAGGATAACAGATGGGGCCGTTGTACCCGGGCGATGAAGTGCCGTAATAGCAAGGCGAAGACCCGTCTGTTTAAAATGCGGGGCCTTCTTGGCAAGACGCATGGTCAATATGCCCGCACCTTTTAGGGTGGCAAGAACGAGTGCAGCGACAACAACAAAGATAACAGCAAAATCAAGGCGATGTGCGGTGCTTAGGGTAAGAATAATTAATAAGAATGAAAAAAGGTAAGATAAATTGCGATAAACAGGGGCTGGTGGGGCCGTAATCGGTGTGCTTTTATCGCGAAACAACGCACTGGCAGAAACGCTTTGTGTACGCCCTAAAGGCCAAAAGGCAAAGGTAAGGACGATGAGGAAACCAAAGGCAGCTGCGGTAAGAAGTTGTGGTAAATAAAGTGCGGCCTCTGGCTGTACAGGGAAGAAGCTGGAGCCCACAATTGAGGAAACATAAGGGATAGAGGCCCCAAGAATAAGACCAACTGCAATGCCGATCAGGCTGAGAAGCAGGATCTGGATTAGATAAGTTTGAAAGACAATCTTGTTGGTTGCCCCTAAACTTTTAAAGGTGGCAATGGTGGCGATCTTGCCATCGAGATAATCGCGCACGCCCGAGCTCACCCCGACCCCGCCGATCAATAAGGTGGTGAATCCAACGAAGCTGAGAAAGAGGGATAGGCGGTCAATGAAGTTCTCCACACCGGGGGCGGCATTGTCTGGTGTGCGCACGCGCCATCCAGCTTGTGGAAATTTTTCCTTAAGATTATCAATAAAATTATTAGAATTGCTTATGTCATTATACTGCAGGCGATAGTGATGGCGCACCACACTTCCCGGTTTTAACAGCTGCGTATTTTCCAAAGTTTTTTGGGAAATCATCATGCGCGGGCCGAAATTTATCACCGAGGCAATGCGATCTGGCTCTTTGGTAATCAGGCCCGAAATTGTAACACGTGCTTGTCCAAGGGTGATTTCATCACCGACTTTAACCCCTAAACGATCCAGTGCGAGTTTTTCAACAAGGGCTGAATTTTCGCTCAAAGACTGTTTGATAGAAAGAGGTGGCTGGCTTGTGAGGTTGCCCACAAGGGGGTAAAAATCATCAACGGATTTTAATTCAACAAGCAGGCGCTGCTCACCATTTTGGGCCATGGCGCGCATTTCACTGACATGGGAAAGCTGCCCATGGGCCTGTAAGTATTTTTGTTGCTCATCCGTTATGGTGCGACCAGACAGGCGTAAATCCAGATCACCGCCGAGCAAGGCCCGACCATCACGGGCCAAGCCATGAGAGATGGATTCATTAAGGGATGAAACCGCCGCAATGGTGGTAACCCCTAAAATCAGGCAGGCAAGAAAGATGCGAAAGCCTTTGGTGCCGCCTCTTAATTCACGGCGTGCCAAACGCCAGCTTTGTGACCATCCACTCATGAGGCTGCGACCTCTTTAAGGTTATGATCGCTAATGCGCCCATCTTGCACATGGATGGTGCGGTCACATTTTTCAGCGAGCTTCGGGTCATGGGTAATGAGCAAAAGTGTGTTGTTTTGGGCTTTATGTCGGTTAAATAACAAATCCATAACCTTCTCACCCGTCTCCCCATCCAGGTTACCTGTGGGCTCATCTGCCAGTAATAAATCCGGCTGAGCGGCAAAAGCACGCGCTAAGGCAACGCGCTGTTGTTCGCCTCCTGAGAGTTGGGAGGGGTAATGTTCAAGGCGATGACCAAGGCCAACGGCCTCTAGCTGTTCTTTGGCTTTTACATAGGCATTGGGCGTATTTGCAAATTCTAACGGTATCGAAACATTTTCAAGCGCCGTCATGGTCGGCACCAGATGGAAGTCTTGAAAAACAATGCCAATATGGTCACGGCGAAAGAGGGCCAGCTCATCTTCACTAAAATTGGTGACATCCTTGCCAGAAATCATCACACGGCCCGATGTTGAACGTTCCAACCCCGCAATGACCATCATCATAGAGGACTTGCCCGACCCACTTGGGCCGACAATGGCAATGGTCTCCCCACGGTGAATTTCTAAATTAATTCCTTTTAGGATATTGACGTCACCAGCCTGACTTGCCAGCTTAAGGTGAATGTCTTGTAATTGCAGCGCGGGAGTATCGCTCATGGGCTTTGGCCTTTTAAATCCGATAATAACTTTTTCCAGATTTGTGCTGTTTCTCTGTCTTGTCAACACAGCGAGTGCAAATGTTGAGACCAAGGATTTCACCATCCTTGTTTTAGGGGACAGTCTAAGTGCTGGCTATGGTCTTCCCAAAGGCGATGCCTTTCCTGAACAGCTTTCAAATAAAATTAATAATAATCAAAATAATATAAATATTATTAATGCAGGTGTTTCTGGCGATACGACCCAAGGCGGGCTGGCGCGCCTTGGCTGGGCGCTTAGCGATAATCCCGATATGGTGATTGTGGAACTGGGCGCGAATGATGGTTTGCGCGGCCTTGAACCCAGCCTCATGGAAAAGAACCTTGATGCGATTATAACCGAGCTTAAAAAACGCGAGATCAAGGTGCTGTTAACAGGTATGTATGCACCGCCCAATTATGGCGAGGACTATTTAAAAGAATATAATTCTGTCTTTCCTCGCCTTGCCAAGCGTCATAACATCACCCTATATCCATTTTTCCTAGAGGGTGTTGCAGGTGAGCCTACACTTAACCAGCCTGACGGCATCCATCCCACCAAAGAAGGTATTGCGATTATGGTTGATCGCATTTTGCCTTACGTCAAAGAGGTAATGAAATAATGCACTATAAAAAACTCGGGCGCACAGATATTGACGTATCACTGGTTTGTCTTGGCACCATGACATGGGGTGAGCAAAATAGTGAGGCAGAAGGCCATGAGCAGATGGATTATGCCACAGCCCAAGGCGTTAACTTCTTTGACGTGGCAGAAATGTATCCGGTGACCCCGCGCAAAGAAACATATGCCGATACCGAACGGGTGATCGGCACATGGTTTGAAAAACGCGGCAAGCGTGATGATATCGTTCTGGCAAGCAAGGTAATTGGGCCGGGTAATTTCTTTGATTATATCCGCGATGGCGCAGCCCGCCTGACAGAAAAAGATATTATGGCAGCGGTGGAGGATAGCCTTGCGCGTCTTAAAACTGATTATATCGATATCTACCAAATCCATTGGCCCTCGCGCCCAACCAATTATTTTGGGCAGCTGAACTATCCTGATGGGGCGGATTATTCAAGTGCTGTACCCATTGAAGAAACCTTGGGCGCGATGGTGAAGCTGGTGGAACAAGGTAAAATCCGCCATATCGGTGTCTCAAACGAAAGTGCATGGGGGGTGATGGAATATCTGCGCCTGTCAGAAAAAAACAACTGGCCGCGCATTGTCTCCATCCAAAATCCTTATAATTTGATGACGCGTCAATATGAAGTGGGCCTTTCAGAAGTCTCTGTGCGCGAAGATGTCGGGCTTTTGGCCTATTCACCACTGGGTGGAGGCACATTGTCGGGTAAATATATTGGCGGTCAACAGCCCGAAGGCGCGCGTATGACCCTTTGGCCTGAGCGCTACAGCCGCTTTACCAAGCCACGCGCAAAAGAAGCCACACAAGCTTATTATGAGATTGCAAAAAAACATGGGCTGGATATGAGCCAGATGGCTTTGGCCTATTTAAAGACCAAAAGCTTTATGACCGCTTCTATCATTGGCGCGACAAATCTGGAGCAACTTAAAAGCAATATTTTGGCCTATGAGCTTGATCTGAGCGAAGAGGTTTTGGCTGATATTGAAGCGGCCCATGTTGATAACCCTAATCCCGCACCTTAAATATAGAAGATGATGCGCCTTTTTATGGGGGTGGAATTGCCAGATGGGGTGAAAGACAGGCTTGTACCCTTATGTTCAGGCCTGAAGGAGGCGCGTTGGGTTCCCCCTCATAATATGCATATCACACTGGCCTTTGTGGGCGAGGTTGATCACGGTGCAGCCTTTGATCTACATGAGGCTTTATGTAATGTGCAGTTTGACCCGTTTGATCTCTCATTACACGAGGTCGATTGTTTTGAAAGCCGTGGCAAGGCCAAGGTCATTTGGGCCGGGGTGAAAGGCGAGATTGAGGCTTTAACCCATCTTCATCAAAAGATTTTAACTGCGGTGGAACAAGCAGGGCTGGTGCCTGAACGACGCAAATATAAACCCCATGTCACATTGGCACGTCTTAAAAATACCCCGCTTGAAAAAGCGCAAGATTATATGAGTGCCAATAACGGCTTGAAAACCCATAGTTTTAAGGTGGCCCATTTCAGCCTGTTTCGCTCCCACCTCACCCGTCATGGGGCTGATTATGAGGTTTTGGAGAGCTATCCTGAAAAGGGCTGACCCACATATTTCCCATTTGGCAGGGCTGTCTTTTTGGGAAAAGCTGTAATGCTCTCAAGGTCATGGCAGCTGTCATGGATCAGGCAGCTTTGTTTAATGGTGGGCCAAAGGTTTTGTTCACAAAAAAGCTCATCCATTTTTGCCTGTGGGCGTGTGTGGGTGAGGAATTTATAAAGCAATGTCCCCATATTGGCTAACGCGCCTTGCACGCCCCCCCATAACCCCGCAGGCACAAGGGCGCATTGGCTGACATGGTCGCGCATAATATGGAAATGTTTATCTGAATTGATCCATTGGTCAACCGCTGCGACTTCGCGCGGTGTAATGGCGTTCATATGATCGCGAATAAGATATCGATCAATATGTTCATCCATACAGACGTGTAATTTCCACAGGCTGGTGCGTAAATCCGCCTCATCCGTATCCATCATAATCAATTCAGCGCCTTTGGCTTGCAGGGCTTTTTGGATGCGTGCAGGTACGGTCTGATCAAGGTAAAAACGACAGGTCCATTGCCCATAAAGCCGCTTTGCACTGTCTGCAGCCTGTAGTGCGCCGCGCAATGTGTTTTTTTCTTCCCCGCTGATGGAAAAAGCGATGACATTTTTCATTTTTTGCAGGGAGTTAAAGGCGGGAATGCGACAGGTCTCAAGTGTGGTGAGAACCGGAGCTTGAGATTGGGCGTCTTTTAAGGTCAGGCTGCACGCCCCGTGATAGCGGCTGTTGTCATTATCGCTAAGATGGAAATAACATTGCGCCAGACAGTCATGCATAAGCGCATCATCGGATTTTATGTCTATATATTTGCTTAAAAACGGCAACGCCAATGCATGTTGGCCTGAACGGGTATAACACAGGCCAAAATTGCGGATGGTCTCAGGGTCTTCATAGCCTTTTGGGGAACGTTGCAACAACGCCAGCATATCAAGTGCGCCCTTATAGTCCTGATTGGCAATGATAAAGCTGACAAAGGCTTTCAGGTCACTGATTTTCTGGGTTTGGTTAAAGACTTCAAGCTGAAGCGCAATGGCATCTTTGAGTTGGCCTGAGTCAAAGAGTGTTTGTGCAAGCGCACGTTTATCATCTAAATCTGTCGTGATCATCTTTGATAAAACTTAATAAGGTTGGGAAGGGCAAACATTTCTCTAAAGGTGATATTGGCACCAGAAAGATCAAGCATTTCTGCATAACCCGGTCCAGCGTGGGAACCACCGGCAAAACCAAAGACGGTCATTCCGGCTTTTTTCGCCCCTTTCACACCAACGGGGCTATCTTCAATCACCAAACAACGCTCCGGTTTTACATTCATTTTCTCAGCTGCATATAAAAACAGGTCCGGTGCGGGTTTACCGCGCGCCACCATTTCAGCAGAAAAGAGGTGCGGGGCAAATTTATCATAAATTTGGGCGAGCTTGAGCGAATGGGTTACTTTATCTAGCGATCCGCTGGAGGCCACACAAACAGGCATGTGTAAAAGTTCCATGGTTTCTTCAATACCAGAGACCGGGCGCAGGCGATCTTCAAACACATGGCGGTCTTGTTCGCGAATACGTTCTTCAAAATTATCGGGCAGTTCAATGGCTGTGGCTTGAAAGACGAGCTCTTTTACCCGTTTCAGGCTGGAGCCTGTAAAACGGTCGCGACATTCGCGCGGCGGGATATCCACATTATGCAGGGCGAGCTGTTCTGAAAGCACGTGGGAGGCCAAAAGCTCACTATCCACAAGGACGCCGTCGCAATCAAAAATGATCAGGTCAAAAGGTTCTGGGGCCATGGTTATTTATCAACGTCCTGCAAGCTTTCGCCACAATGGGGGCAATGGGTGTAAAAATGTAGGCCCCCTTTGACGCTATGATGCAAAATATTGCGCGCTTCATCTACAGAAATACCCAGATCTTCCTGAATTTTTCTTAATTTTTCCGCTTCACCTGCGGTCAGCACCCCATCTGAAAGTGCATCAACCACCTTGTCACGGTAGCGTTCGCGCCGGATATGAAGCTGTTCTGAAAAGGCCGAGGCTAAAATACCTGCTGGCAGGGCAACCATGCCAATACCAACAATGGAAATGGCCGCTCCAAAGAATTTCCCCATGGGGGTGATGGGATAGGCATCACCGAATCCAACCGTGGTGAGGGTAATCACTGCCCACCACATGGCGTTGGGGATGTTGGAAAAGACCTCAGGCTGGGCTTCATGTTCAAACAGAAAGATCATACTGGCAGAAAATGTCATGAGCAGTAGGAGCACAAAAAGCGCAGCCCCAAAGGCCTTGGCTTCTTGGCGCAGTACATTAAGCAAGATCGTCATGGCAGAGGAATAGCGCGTCAGCTTAAAGACCCGCAAGAGCCTAAGCACCCGCATGAAACGCAGATCAAGCGCAATAAGGAAACTGAGATAAAATGGCAAGATGGCGATGATATCAATCAGGGCGGTTGGCGTGAACAGATACCTTAAGCGCCCCCAAAAGGGGTGATGAAACTTATCTTGGGGCTTTTCAGTTGTGGTCCAGATACGACAGGCAAGCTCAACACTGAAAATTGCCACACTGAAGACTTCAAAATAATAAAACTGGGTGGCCCATTGGGCATGAAGGCTGGCAACGGATTCTAAAATTACCGCCAGCACGTTGAGGGAGATGAGGCTGACGATGAAAATATCAAAGGCTTTTGCCGCCCCGTCGTCTTTATTGCCCGCATCCATTATCTCATAGAGACGGTTGCGTCGGCTTTGCTGGGTGCTGTCTTGGCGCTCAAACTCTGGGCTTAAAGGGGCAATGGCATTGAGAATATCATCTTCGCGCCGCCCGACAGATTGCTCACTCTCAAGCTTTCTGCCTTTGCGACGATCTATGTCTGAACGTTCTTTATAGTCTTCAGCCATGTCTCTACCCACCTCATGCCATCTTAGCATAGAGTTTGGGGTAAAAAAATGAAGGAAGGGTTTATAGGCTTAACTGAGACAAGGGCAATCTTCTTTAACAGGGACATTGCTTGGGCAACGCGCCCCCCATAAAAAGGCGATGGAAATAAGGCTACAGGCCGCAGCACTCCATAGACCAAGCTCGCTAAAGCCAGTTTGTTCCATGGCGATGCCGGCAAGGACAGGCCCAACGATTTGTCCCACACCGTATGAGACCACCAAAATACCGATGAGCGCAGAGGGGTTATGGGGCGAGAGTTTCCCACCTAAAGCCAGAACAACCGTAACAATCCCCATAAAGCAGGCGCCAAACATAAAGCCACCGATCAAGGCGCTGGCGGTTGAGGGCCACAGCACAGGTAAGGCACAGCCAATAGCTTGCACGATATAGGCATAAGTCAGGGCTTTAAAATCCCCCACTTTAATGGCACTGCGCATCCAGAAATAACAAGACGGGGCCAAGGCTACACCGAGTAAAACCCAGGCAAGGTTACGGCTATCCGCCAGTGAGGGGCTTTGCGCCATAATGGTGATGATAAAGGTTGTACCAATAGAAAAAGTCGCCCCGGCAAAACCGTAAGATAACAACAGCATGATAATTGGGCGCGCACGCATGTTGATCCCTTCGCCATGGGCGATGTTGGGGGCCTTGAGCCCATGGATATTCATCCATAATAAGGCAGGCAGGGCGAGCAAAAGACCGATCGCGCCCACAACCAGCCAGCCTTGATCCCAGCTCATGACAGGCTCAATCAGGGTCAAGACTGTGCCGCTCAGCACCACACCAAGGCCCACACCACTGAAATGGATGCCGATATAATCTGGGCGGTGGCGCTGTTTGAGATGGTCCAGCACAATGGCGGTGCCCACAACCATGCCTGCAGCACTGGTTAGCCCCCCAAAATAGCGCATGATGGACCAGATCACCACATGATCACTCAACGCCATGGCAGCGGTGGTTAGAACCGCAAATATAATGCCCAGGCGATAAAAACGCAGCTTGGTTAAAGGGTTGCGCAAACGGCTTGCAAGTAAGGCCCCGCTTAGATACCCGGCATAATTAGACGCTGCTAAAAAACCAGCGCCATCATCACCCAGACCCGTTGCTGCCTGCATGGCGGGCAATAAAGGGGTAAGGGCAAAACGCGCAATTCCCATCACTAAAATAAGCGATGAAATACCGGCGCAGATGAGTTTCCAAGTGGCAATAGGCTGGGACATGGGGGTGAAAACCTTATTGATGAATGGACTGGCTGTCTGTTGGGGCTTGCTCGCGCTCGCTCATTGAATAATCGCGCATCACATGGGCGACACGCAGGCGATAGCCATCAAAGGCGCGGCTACGTCCCACTTTTTGAGCGTTGCGATGGGCTTCAAGGGTGCGCCATTTTTGAACGGCTTCTTCATTTTCAAAGAAAGACAGCGAGAGAATTTTATTTTCATCGCTTAAGCTTTGAAACCGCTCAACCGAGATGAAGCCGTCGATTTGTTCCAGCACAGGGCGCAGCTCTGCGGCAATATCAAGATATTCCTGCTTATGCTCTGCATTGGGGAGAACTTCAAAAATAACGGCAATCATCGGGGAGGCTCACATATTGTTCATTGATCGAACAGTATACTATCCGATCTTAAAAATCATTACAAATGATTAGTTTTGATGCTATCATTCATAAAAAGTGATATCACTAAAGTCATTAGGTCCAAAATGGAAATCTCAACCCTAAAAGTCTTCATCGCGGTGGCAGAAAATGCCAGCGTTTCATGTGCCTCCCAGCAGCTTAATTGTGTGCAATCCAATGTGACCGCGCGCATTAAAAAACTGGAAGAAGAATTGGGCGTGAGCCTGTTTGTGCGCAAAAGCCGCGGGATGGAGCTTAGTGCGCAGGGGCGCGTCTTGTTAGATCATGCCTATCAGATTATTGATCAGGAACGCCAAGCCCGTCATGCGGTGATGTCGAGCATGGAAGATGGCGGGACTTTATCATTGGGCTCCATGGAAACGGCTATGTCGGTTCGTTTGCCAAGATTGCTTAAAAGCTTTCATCAACTTCACCCCAAAACCGAATTGTCCGTGCGCACTGGCACAACCGATGAAATGATCGCACAAGTGCTGAAACATCAATTAGATTGCGCCATTGTGGGCAGTGCGGTTCAAAGTGAGGAGATCATCCAATATCCGTTTTTTCGCGAACGCCTCGTGCTGGTAAGTTCACCGGGTAATGAGCTGTCCAATACTTTGCTGGTTTATCGCAAAGGCTGTGCCTATCGCGCCCGTGCTGAAGAATGGCTGCGCCGTGAAGGCCGCCTGCCTTATACCATTATGGAATTTGGCACACAGGAAGGCATCATTGGCTGTGTTTCTGCCGGATTGGGCATCACCTTATTACCCATGGAAGTGGCCAAAAGCTTGAGTGGTGAGCTGCAAATTAGCGAGCTGCCCGATGAGATCGCCGATGTGGATACCTACCTTATCTGCAATAAAAGCACTATTCAGACAAAGCCCATGAAGACCTTAATGGAATTGGCCTCACATTACGGTGAAACACAAGCCGCTTAAACATGGACT